>JAPSHM010000079.1 GCA_031179845.1 Pedobacter sp. | reverse complement strand
TACTTATGGAAATTCCATCTCGGTGTAGATCGCTGGGTAAGAAATTTAAACAGCGGATGGGCATGTGCACCGCGAACCATGATTTTATCAAAGATCGGAAATTTCACGCCGTGGTTAACTTCGCAAAAAGTATGGATATCTTCGCCCTGAAGTGGCTCCTGTCTGCCGAAGTCATTGGAGGGAAAACCTAAAATTTCAAAATGTTCTGTACCGATCTGATCTCGCAGCTGTTGAAGCTCTTTCAATTGTGGGGCAAAACCACATCCCGAGGCTATATTCACAATGAGAAGTACTTTGTCACCATATTCTGAGAGGTGCTTCTCTGTTCCATTGATAGATTTTACCTTGAATTGATGAACGCTTTTAGACTGATCAGACATATTTTTTATTGATAAAAACCTGAAGAGACAATGATGGACTCGATGTCCCTTTCTTCTTCCGGGTTATAGGTGCTTTTCAGGTTATGGCCTACTACCCTTGCCACAGACTGATATAAAAATGCGGTGACTCCACCTTTTGTTTCTTTGATGATATCATAGGTTGTCCTGCCAAGCTGCCTATCGATCAATTTTGTCAAAATCTGTCCCTGAGTAATCGTTAGTTCTTTAATTTCACGGTTAAACATTTCTTTGATCTCTTTATCACATTGCTTGACCAATCTTTTTTGTTTCTTTTTGTCGGCCGTTACTGCCACCTCCCGTTCAAGCTGTTCATATCGTCTCTTCGCATACAAAGCGTAGGGCATTACTTTCATCACATTATAGCGAAGGCGGTTGAACGCAGCCATTTCAGCAGGCGACTTAAAAATTCGAAATCCGTAGATCACAACTTCATTCAAAGATATCCAGGGAACCATCTCTCCATTCTCGTTGGTTGAGGCTACCCGAATTGTATCATTTCTTCCCATTGCCGGCATTTTGACAGGCAAAGAACTCACCTGACCGCTAGCGGAAGCACTTGTAATAATGACAATTAAAGGAATAAACAACCTTAAAAAATTCATAATTTTATAACTCCTGTAAAGTTAAAGGCTAATTTTATATTTTTGCGTTATTTACCGATCTAATATACCTTTTTAAGGTTAAATAGATTTATTTTTTACGTTAATTATACAATAGGCCAGGCCAAATATAATGGATCTGCTAACTTAAAAACTTATACCTTACCACACACTGCGAAGGCCAACATAAGTCAAACAGTTGTTTGGTAGAATTATTGTTCTTATTAGGTTTATTCTTTGTAAAAACTTAATGATATAATGATACCCGTCAAAGCCGGTGAAACGTATGCGTGCCAAAGAAACGCAAAGATATACGTTTAAATATTTAGATATTACTGACAAACCAAAATAGAAAGTATTAATGAAAAACGCATTAGTGATAGACTTAGAAGCGGAGAAACAGGAGATTTTGAAAAGATACCGCGCTCTTTTACGTGCCTGCAAACCTACTATGCAGCGTGGCGATAAGAAGGAGATCAGGAAGGCTTTCGATATGGCCCTGGAAAGCCACAAGAACATGCGCAGAAAGTCAGGCGAACCCTATATCTATCATCCGATTGCAGTGGCACAAATAGCAGCTGAAGAAATTGGTTTGGGAACTACTTCGATTGTGTGTGCTCTTTTGCATGATGTTGTGGAGGATACCGATATTACTTTAGAAGATATTGAACGGGAATTTGGAAAAAAAACAGCAAAGATCATAGATGGGCTAACAAAGATATCCGGTGTTTTTGATTACAACAGTTCGCTGCAGGCAGAGAATTTCCGGAAGATGCTACTTACGCTTGCGGACGATGTGAGAGTTATTCTCATTAAATTGGCCGATCGTCTTCATAATATGCGTACAATGGATTTCATGCCGCGGCAGAAACAATTGAAAATTGCTTCAGAAACTATTTATCTATACGCACCATTGGCACATAGGCTCGGCTTGTATGTAATTAAATCTGAGCTAGAAGATCTTTCCATGAAATATTTGGAGCCAGATACTTATAAATACATTGCCACGCAATTGAATGAAAAAAAAGCAGAGCGGTCACTTTTTATCAAACGGTTCGTAGAACCAATAAACGAGGTATTGGCGGAACAGGGCCTTACTGCTGACATTTACGGACGACCGAAGTCTATTCATTCCATTTGGAACAAGATGAAGAGCAAGAACATTCCATTTGAGGAAGTGTATGACCTTTTCGCGATCAGGATCATATTAGATAGTCCGCCTGAAAATGAAAAAGCAGACTGCTGGAAAGCGTATTCGATAGTGACCGACCTCTACCGTCCTAACCCGGACCGGTTGCGCGACTGGGTATCTTCCCCTAAGGGAAATGGATATGAGTCGCTCCACACTACCGTTATGGGACCTAAAGGACAATGGGTGGAAGTACAGATCCGTACACAGCGCATGAACGAGATTGCCGAAAAAGGTTTTGCAGCGCATTGGAAGTATAAAGAATCCAGCACCGATAATGGACTGGACCAGTGGATCATGAAAGTGCGGGAAATGTTAAATAATCCGGAAGCCAATGCACTGGATTTCCTTGATGATTTCAAGATGAACCTTTTCTCTGATGAGATCTTCATTTTTACGCCCAAAGGTGCGCTATTGCAATTACCTCTTGGCGCCACAGCGCTGGATTTTGCATTTGAAATCCATACTGATGTGGGAGCAAAGTGTATCGGGGCAAAGGTGAACCACAAGTTGGTGCCGCTTTCCTATAAACTGCAGAACGGTGACCAGGTAGAAATCATCACTTCAAGTAAGCAGTCGCCCAAAGAAGACTGGCTGAACATCGTTGTAACAGCAAAAGCAAAATCTAAAATTAAATCTTCTTTAAAAGAAGAGAAGAGGAAGGTGGCCGAACTTGGAAAAGAGGCTCTGGAGCGCAAGATGAAATCGCTTAAGATCACCTATAACACCGACAATCTAAATAAGCTAAGTTATTTTTTCAAGCTATCCTCCACCCAGGAACTTTTTATCGCAGTAGCGAAGGGTAAAATCGAGCTAAAAGATCTTAAGGATTACCTGGCCAGCGAAAAAGAAATAGAAACCCGTGGCGTTGAAAGAATTGATAATCAGCAAACAGAGGCTCCAATACACAAATCAAAAGACATCGCTTCTGACATTTTGTTGATTGGCGAGGATCTCCAAAAGATAGATTATACCCTCGCAGCTTGTTGTAATCCTATTCCTGGAGATGACGTTTTCGGTTTTGTTACGGTCAATGAAGGCATCAAGATACACCGGACCAATTGTCCCAATGCAGCACAGCTTATGGCGAATTACGGTTACCGGGTGGTTAAAGCTAAATGGAATCGCCAGAAGGAACTTACTTTTCTTACAGGATTGCATATAATTGGCATTGATGATGTGGGATTAATCAATAATATCACTAAAGTTATATCTAATGATTTTAAGGTGAATATGCGTTCGATCACCGTAGATACTGATAATGGAATTTTTGACGGGTCGATCATGATCTTTGTAAATGACAAAGAACACCTGGATAACCTGATTAAAAATCTGTTAGAAGTAAAAGGCGTAACTGGTGTAACCCGTTTTGACGCCTAAAAATAACAATAAATCGTAGCGTTTATATAAAAAATTGATACCTTTGAAAGGAGTTTAAGAACTATGTCGACAAACCACAACAGCGAGTTAGTTAGGAAAATATTTGAAGCCTACCTCGAAAATAAAAGTCTGAGAAAAACACCGGAACGTTTTGCCATCTTAGAAGAAATCTACTCTAGAGATGACCATTTCGATGTAGAGACCCTCTATATCCACATGAAAAACCAAAAATATCGTGTGAGCAGGGCTACGGTATACAATACCCTGGAATTATTGGTTTCGTGTGACCTGGTTACCAAACATCAGTTTGGTAAAAACATGGCCCAATTTGAAAAATCTTACGGCTATCATCAGCATGACCATATTATTTGTATTGATTGCGGAAAAGTTGTAGAATTCTGTGACCCCCGCATTCATCAGATTCAAAGTATGGTTGGTGACCTCTTAAAATTTGAGATAAAACACCATTCTTTAAACCTATATGGTATTTGCTTCGATTGTTCTGCTAAAGCCGCAATGAATAATCAGAACGCTGATATTAAACATGCAAGTTAACCAATTATAATATTTCCATTTTTAAATTTAAATAATGACGCAAGTAGACGTGCTTCTAGGCCTGCAATGGGGCGATGAAGGCAAGGGAAAAATTGTTGATGTACTCAGTCCTCAATATGATTTGATAGCTCGTTTTCAAGGCGGTCCGAATGCCGGACATACGTTGGAGTTTGATGGCAAAAAATTCGTTCTTAACACTATTCCTTCTGGTATTTTCAACGAAAAAACGATGAACCTGATTGGAAATGGGGTAGTAATTGATCCCATCATTTTAAAAAGAGAACTAGATAACTTAAAAAAAGCAGGCCACGATCCAATAGCAAAAGGCAAACTACTTATTGCACGCAAGGCCCATCTGATCCTGCCAACACATCAATTGCTCGATGCAGCGAATGAGCAGAGAATGGGTAAAGATAAGATCGGATCTACATTGAAAGGAATTGGTCCTACTTACATGGATAAAACCGGACGTAACGGATTAAGAGTTGGCGATACTACCCTTCCAGACTTCAAAGAGCGTTACAATAAACTGGTTGAGAAACACAAGGAAATACTTTCTCATTACGATTTTGAGTACGACTTGACTGAAAAAGAGACAGCCTTCTTTGAAGCGATAGAATTTATCAAGAATATTCCTCACGTAGATAGCGAGCACTTTGTAAACAGCTATTTGAAAGCAGGAAAAACTGTACTTGCGGAAGGCGCCCAGGGAACTTTGCTTGATGTAGACTTCGGCTCATATCCATTTGTGACCTCATCTAACACCACGACTGCAGGAGCATGCACTGGATTGGGAATTGCCCCGAACAAGGTTGGCCAGGTTTACGGTATTTTTAAAGCTTATTGCACCCGAGTTGGTGGAGGACCATTTCCTACAGAATTAGATGATGAAGTTGGCGAAAGACTACGCCAGGTGGGACACGAATTTGGTGCAACTACCGGACGCGCGCGTCGTTGTGGATGGATTGATCTTCCTGCATTGAAATATGCAATTATGCTGAATGGCGTAACTGAGCTGATCATGATGAAGGCAGATGTTTTAGACGGATTTGATACCATTTATGCTTGCACCCATTATGAGCACAATGGCGAAACCATCGATTACATGCCTTACGATATCATATCTGTGAAGCCAACTCCAGTATTGAAGACAATTGAGGGCTGGAAAACAGATGTCACGAAAGTGAACAAAATAGAAGAAATTCCAACTCAGCTTGCTGACTATATCGCTTTTCTTGAAAAAGAACTGGAAGTTCCTGTCAAATATCTTTCTGTTGGACCAGATAGAGTCCAAACACTGGAATTGTACTAAAATCAGTTAAAGATTACAATAAAACAGGCGACCAATGGTCGCCTGTTTTATTGGTGCTATTCTGATCCTTATTTTTTACATTTGCGCTAACCAAAATGAACATTGAGGAATTTCATTCATTCAAACAAAAGGCCATAAAATGGGCCGCATCCTTCGAGGTATGCTGTCTGCTGGATTCGAATGACTACAGCGACCAGTATGGTCGGTATGACATGCTCTTAGCTGCAGGCGTAACCAAACAGCTGAACGCGGAATCTGCAGAGAAATTTGCGGAACTGAAGTCATTTTACGACCACAACCAGGAATGGATGTTTGGATTGATGAGTTACGATTTAAAGAATGAAGTGGAAAATTTAAATTCCACAAATCCAGATTACCTGAACTTTCCCAATCTTTTTTTCTTTATACCACAGTACCTTATTGCTGTAAAAGCTGGCCGGATAGACGTTCTAATTGGAGAACACCAAATTCTAACTATTATTGATGGTCAGGAAATCGATGAATCTCCGGATAGGAATATCGGCACAAGTGAAAATGGCTGCATCAAAATACAAAATAGAATAACAAAACCCCGATATCTGGAAACCGTTGCAACATTACAACAACACATATCCCGGGGTGATATTTATGAAATAAACTTCTGCCAGGAGTTCTTTGCAGAACACGCGGCAATTGATCCCGCAAATATTTACCAAAGGCTAAATAAGGTCTCGCCCACACCCTTTTCTGGATTTTTCAAGATAAATGATCAATTTCTGCTATCTGCAAGTCCGGAAAGGTTCTTATGTAAAAGGGGAAACAGATTAATATCTCAACCTATAAAAGGTACCGCTAAGCGCAGTAACGACTTGAAATTAGATCAGCAAATCAAGGAAAAACTGCGGAACGATGTGAAAGAACAGGCGGAAAATGTTATGATCGTGGATTTGGTACGTAATGACTTATCCAAAAGTGCAGTAAAAGGCAGTGTAAAAGTAGATGAACTATTTGGAATCTATGGTTTTCCTCAGGTTTATCAAATGATCTCAACAATCAGCTGCGAACTCGATCCAAGCGTTCATTTTATAGATGCAATCAAACATGCTTTTCCTATGGGATCCATGACAGGGGCCCCGAAGGTCAAAGCCATGGAACTAATAGATAAATACGAATGCAATAAGCGCGGCGCCTACTCCGGTGCCTTTGGTTATTTTACGCCACAAGGCGAATTCGACCTTAATGTTATTATCCGCAGCCTGATGTATGATGCAAAAAAACACTATTTATCTTTTCAGGTTGGCGGCGCGATTACCTTTGCCGCGAATCCAGAGGCAGAATATGAAGAATGTATGTTGAAGGCTTCAGCCATCATCCGAACTTTGTGTCCATAAAAAAGGCACTACAAATGCAGTGCCTTTTTCATCTCTTGATATGACTAACGTTTGTAGTACTTTTGCGCTTCAGGTATTGCCTTCTGTATCTGAGCAATCCGTGTGGCATCACTTGGGTGCGTACTTAAGAATTCAGGTGGTTTCTGTCCACTGCCTGAAGCACTGGACATTCTTTGCCAAAAAGCAATTGCATTCTGAGGATTATATCCTGCCATAGCCATAAAGATCAATCCAAGTTTATCTGCTTCTAATTCCTGGTTACGACCATATTTCAGCATCATCAAGGGCGTTCCTACGCCGTACATCGTATTAAAGATTGACTGAGTTTTTGGATTATTTGAAGTAATCGCACCACCGAGTGCTCCTGCACCCTGGGCTACCATTTCCTGTGACATCCGTTCAGCGCTATGTCCTGCAATCGCATGTGCAATCTCATGACCCATTACAGTTGCCAACCCGGCATCGTCTTTAGTTACAGGCAAAATCCCTGTATAGACAACAATCTTTCCACCTGGCATGCACCAGGCATTTAACTCTTTATTTTGAACAACATTAACCTCCCACTTATAATCTTTGATGAGGTCGCCGTAGTTGTTGCTGTTCATATAGTTTTTAACGGCAACAATTAACTTATTACCTATAGTTTTTACTCTGGCAGCCTGGGCGTTTGATGAAGACAGAACAGCACTTTTATTGTCAGTAAGAAATTGATTGTAAGCTTGAAACGCCATAGGTAAAACTTGATCATTGCTTACCAGGTTTAACCTGCTTCTGCCAGTAAGGGGCACTGTAGAACAGGATGATAAGGCCAACCCTACCGTGGTTATCCCTACAATTAAAATTTTCTTCATAAATTCTTGATTTAATTTGTCTTTTTCTTAAACAGATAAACTTTGGATTCTTTGCCTTTCAGTAATCGCTCGAGGTTCTTTTGATGCGTAACCAGAATCAAAATACAAACACACATTCCATATAAAACTTCAGATTTTATTGACGATTGCAATAAAAAAACGATGCTCAACGGAAATGTAAAACCTGCACATATTGAACTAAGCGAAACGTATTTAGTAATCAGTAAGACGGTAACAAAGACCAGAACACAAAGCATTGCTGCCGGAAAGTTAACTGCCAAAATCATTCCAAAAAGAGTAGCAACACCTTTCCCTCCTCTAAAACCGGCAAAAATAGGGAACAAATGCCCCATAACTGCGGTCACACCCAATGCCAGTTCGTAATTCACGAATTGCGCAGAATGCTGGGGCCCTGTAACGGATAGCCCTATAAAGTAGGCAAGTTTTGTAGCAGTGTATCCTTTTGCGATATCTATGGTCATGACAGCAATGCCAGCTTTCTTGCCCAACACCCTAAAAGTATTGGTCGCACCTGCGTTCCCACTGCCATATTCTCTCACATCAACACCATAAAAGGCCTGACCCAACCAGACAGCCGTAGGTATTGAGCCAAACAGATAAGCTAAAAGAACTGCCGATATAGAATAGATCGAAATCATAACCTAAAAGGCTTTTAAACTCATATCTAAACTTTTAACGGAATGGGTCAATGCACCCATAGAAATATAATCCACGCCACATGCAGCATAGGCAGCAACATTTTCCTCGGTAATTCCACCAGATGCTTCTGTAATGTATCGCTTATTGATGATCTCGACAGCAGTTTTTAAATCAGCGAAGCTAAAGTTATCAAGCATAATTCTATTAATAAGTCCAGCTTCAAGCACTTGATCAAGCTCAGTTAGATTTCTCACTTCAACCTCTATTTCCATCTGTTTACCATTGTTCAATAAATAATGATGCGCAGCTTGTATCGCATTGGAAATGCCACCAGCATAATCAACATGGTTATCTTTGATCAGGATCATATCATACAAACCGATCCTATGATTTATACCACCTCCAATACGGACGGCCCATTTTTCAAGAAACCTTATGCCGGGGGTAGTTTTGCGGGTATCCAATAGTTTAGTATCAAAATTTGACAACAATTGAACTATCCGATTGGTTTTGGAAGCAATACCGCTCATTCGCTGCATACAATTCAAAACCAAACGCTCAGCAAGCAAAATAGATTGTGCTTTGCCAGAAACAGTTAGTGCAATATCTCCGTAGTCTACGGTTTCCCCGTCTTTGATAAATACTTCGACTATCAAATCCGCATCTACTTGATGAAAAATTTCCAGAGCAAGCTCAACACCTGCTAAAATGCCGGCTTCTTTTATAATCAATTTTGCGCGGCCTTGAGCATCAGAAGGGATCGTAGAAAGAGAAGTGTGGTCACCATCGCCCAAATCTTCGGCAATAGCATTTTCTATAAATCGGTTTAAAATTTGTCTATTCAAAATCATCATTTAACCCCAAAAATAGCATTTTTACCATTATTTATCAGGCTCGATCCTCAATTCTGTAATAAAAAATGCGTTGACTGACTTTTTCATAGTGATAGAAACCCTGAATTTGCCATTTTTGGTATGGAGGGAAAGTATTCCAAATCTAAATTTCGGATTCGTATTGATGAGATGAATAACAGCTGATTTTGTAGGAGGATACTTGGTAAAGAAGTTACGTAATATTTGTTCCGCCTGCGCTTTAGAGTATACATCTTCGTCATCAATGATGATTAATTCTACAGATGAAGAAAAACTCACAGCGATCTCTTTTGCGTTTCCTGCTTTAAATTGCAGGGATAAATCATCTATAATATCGCCTTCAAGCGTATAAGATGAAAGTAATGGGGTAAAAAAAACAAATAACAAAAGTAAAGGCTTTATCATCTCCGTATAGCTAATGTATGAACTCCTCATAAATTATGCCATTAATATAACATAAATTATTAAGGAAACTGAAATCGATTCAAATAAAAGGTTCAATACACTTATATTTGCTGTTGTTCAATAATACATTAATAAAAAGCGAACTACGGATGAACAACAAAAAACTAGTACTATTGATTCTTGATGGCTGGGGATACGGAAGAAAAGACAACTCCGATGCAGCTTATATGGCAAACACCCCATTCTTTGATTCCTTAATTCAAAATTACCCGAATTCTAAATTAGAAGCATCAGGTGAAGCAGTGGGTTTACCGGCTGGGCAAATGGGCAATTCTGAGGTTGGACATATGAATCTTGGTGCCGGCCGAATTGTCTATCAGGAACTTGGAAGGATCAATAAAGCGATTAGCGATAGAACGTTACATGAACATCAGGTCCTGCTTGATGCATTCAATTACGCTAAACAAAACAACAAGGCCGTGCATTTTATTGGGTTAACTTCTGATGGTGGGGTCCATGCGCACATCAATCATTTGAAAGCATTGTGTGATGCGGCAACAGAACAAGGCTTAAAAGATGTCTTTGTTCATGCGTTTTTAGATGGAAGAGACACTGATCCAAATTCAGGCCTGAATTTCATCAAAGATCTTGAGCATCACCTTGAACACACCACCGCCAGAATTGCTAGTTTAATAGGACGCTACTATGCTATGGATCGTGATAGCCGTTGGGAAAGAGTAAAAATGGCCTACGATCTTTTAACCCAAGGCGTTGGACAACCAACCAGTGATCCGATATTAGCCATTGAACAATCCTACAAAGAAGGCGTAACGGATGAATTTATAAAACCTGTTGTAGTAATTGAACCGAACGGACAGCCCGTTGCTACTATTCAGCCTGGTGACGTGGTGCTATGCTTCAATTACAGAACGGACAGAGGAAGGGAGATCACTGCGGCACTTACTCAAAATGATTATCCTGATTTCGGAATGTTCAAATTGCCGTTGTATTATGTGACGATGACCACCTACGACGATAATTTTGAAAACGTAAAAGTCATATTCACTAAGGACGACCTGACTGAAACACTCGGAGAGGTATTGGCCAAACATCATAAGAAACAGATTCGTATCGCAGAAACTGAGAAATATCCACATGTTACCTTTTTCTTTTCAGGAGGGCGTGAGCAGGTATTTGAAAACGAAAAAAGAATTATGGTTCCCTCACCTAAAGTAGCGACTTACGACCTTCAACCGGAAATGAGTGCTGCTGGAATTACGGAAGCTATTTGTAAAGAACTGGAAAGCGGCTGGCCGGATTTTGTCTGTTTAAACTTTGCAAATCCAGATATGGTTGGTCATACCGGCGTATTCGACGCGGTAGTACAGGCGGTTGAAACGACAGACAGTTGTGCACAGATCGTCGTAAACAAAGGTCTGCAAAATGGCTATTCCTTCATAATTTTGGCTGACCATGGAAATTCGGAATACATGGTTAATAATGATGGCTCTGTGAATACGGCCCACACCACAAACCTGGTGCCTTGTATTTTGTTAGATAAAGATTACACCGGCATCGCTGACGGTAAACTTGGGGACATTGCTCCTACTATTTTAAAAATCATGGATATTCCTAAACCGGCCATCATGACTGGAAATAGTTTGGTATAAATGAAGAAAAAGCAATATTTGTTCGGCCTGCTTTTGATTGTTTACAGCTGTAACCCGGCAGTAAACAATCAAACAGAGGCCATGAATTATTTCGATCTGAAAGGCTATTTCAGCAAAGAGGCTGCACGGCTTTCAAAAGATCAACCTACACTAACAAAGACCGTGACGGTAAATAACGTTGCCGAATCCCGAGAAATCCGGATTACTGACTGGACTAAAGAATTGTCCGTTTTCTCCGCTTCAGATATCAATAGGAATGCCTGGAAGGGATTATTTAAAGCGACCAGCAACGGCGAACAGGATCGCTATAGTTCTGATCATGAAAAAGTACCTGTAAAAGAATTGCTGATTGTTAAAAGAAAAGGCACCATTTCTGAAATAAGAATTCTGGTTAAAAACACAAACATGCTTTACAGCTCGATGGATACACTTTCCTATTTCCCCGACAGCTTATACCAAATCAAAAAGAACCAGCAAATCAAACTACTCCCGGAAAGAAATTATACCATCACCGGAAAATTTTAACGCCCTTTATTGAAATTGCAACGCCTCTTATTTAAGACTGGTAATTTGAGCCTTTACGTAGTCGATCAAAGATAATATATCTTTTCGCAGAGGCTGAACCACCAAGACCTTTTGAAAATCGGCTACCGAATTGTTAAATAAAGCAATACACGCAATTTTTTCTGCTTTCGTCTTGATTTTATAAGATTTGTAAATGGCATAGTCTTTATAGGCCAGCGCCCGATTTTGCAACAATTGAGCATCTTCTTCCCCATTGATTTCTATGGCTCTCGTAAAATCTTTAATTGAAGCCTGGTAAAAACTATCCCGCATGTTATTTAAAGACTCCTTTGGATCATTTGCTACATTTTGCCTTGCTTTACCCCGGTAATAATAAGCAGAGTAATCTGAAGGTTTCAATACAATTAAACGGCTATAAGTATCTATAGAATTTTCAAAGCTACCGCATTGGAAGTAGGAATAACCGAGCATCTTTAGCACACTAGCATTATTAGGTGTCTTGTGATCAGCTTTTTCTAATTGGCTAACCGCACTTTTATAGTCACCTTTCATCATGGCCTGCATGCCTAATTTATCGTAACCACTGTTCTGTGCAAAAACAGTATTGGCAGTAATAATAAATAACAATAAAATGGTTTTCCTGAAATAATTCATTAACTTCTATTTAAAATAAACATATCTAAAAGGTGGATATCGTCAAGTATCATACCATTTGCAAATATCTAACTTAAACGTTAAATTATTCATATTATGATTTATTTATTAATTATTATTGAAACCGGAATAGCAGCATGACTTTTTAACAGGCAAAAGCCGCCAATACCGCTTTGGCACAGGAGTTGAAATTATATGTGTACGAATACAATTAATAATTTTTAAACGACATGCTGTCAGATTGTCGTTTTTATTTAAGAAAGACTTATTTTAATGAGTAAAAGAGATCAATTCGATTTTAGCAATGCATTACCTATCATAAACGAAGACACTGAGTTTTTTCCATTGATGTCTCAACAGGATGAAGATGAAATGAATAACGAGGACACTCCGGAAATTCTACCAATTCTTCCGCTTAGGAATACCGTACTTTTTCCTGGCGTAGTCATTCCTATTACTGTAGGCAGGGACAAATCCATAAAACTAATAAAGGAAGCATATAAAGGAGACAGGATCATCGGCGTAGTTTCACAACGCGATGTTTCTATTGAAGATCCTACATTTGAACAACTGAACAGTGTGGGTACTGTAGCCCACATCATCAAGATGCTGCAAATGCCAGACGGCAACACAACGGTCATTATACAAGGCAAACAACGCTTCCGTTTACTGGAAGAGGTACAGTCTGAGCCTTATATCAAGGTGACCATCAGCAAGTTTGAAGAAGCTAAGCACAAGGCCGATAAAGAGTTTAAGGCCCTGGTAGCTTCCATTAAAGAAATGTCCAGCCAGATCATCCAGTTATCACCAAACATTCCGAGTGAAGCAGGTATTGCGCTTAAGAATATAGAAAGCACATCCTTCCTCATCAATTTCATCTCTTCTAATATGAATGCAGATGTTGCTGACAAGCAAAAGATGCTGGAAATGACCAACCTGCGTGAACGTGCAACGATGGTAATGGAATTGCTTACCCTGGAATTGCAGATGCTGGAACTTAAGAACCAGATCCAATCTAAAGTACGCACTGACCTGGACAAGCAGCA
>JAPSHM010000359.1 GCA_031179845.1 Pedobacter sp. | reverse complement strand
CTTAAAACGAGCAATTTAATCAAAAAGTGTTAATATCATTAACCGGCGAAATAAAAACCAGGTTCAAATAAAGCTCTTGTCGATAATACGCCTGATCACTTCATCTAGTTCTGAGGCAGACAAATGAAGATAATGCAGCACCTCTGGATTTGCAGGCATACCCGGTTCGGGTTCTTTTAAGAGATCAACGAGTGCGAGAATACGCGCCAACGGTGCCCTCACCAGGTGAGTTTGGGCCCAGGCAATTTCTTTAAGCTGCACGTTATGTTGTTTAATGGCATCTTCAGCCTTTTTTCGTTCGGTAATATCAACGCCTATACATTGGATCTCCGAAGGATTTCCATCCGAATCAGTGAGTACGATAAAATGCCATAGCGTTGATCTTGTGCCTCCTTTCTTATGGGGCTTGTCGATCTCGATTTGATAAACTTTGTTTGGATTTTGAATGCAAAGCCTGGCAACTTCCATTGCAGGTTTATAGCTGTGGGCGGAAACAGAATTCATACTGCTGTAACCCAGGAAGTCATTTTCCCCGTACAACCAGCCAAAGTCTTCCCGATACTTTTTGTTATAGTAAGTATAGTTGCCATCTAAGTCCGTCCGAATCACATAATTGGTCTGCGCATCAACCAGGCTTCTCAACCTCGACTCGCTGGAAAGCAACTTTTTTTGAATCTTTTTACTTTCCGTGATGTCCAAACACGCACCAATCATTTTTACGGCTTTTCCATTCTTAAATTTTAGCTTCGCCCAGGATCTAAGATACCTTACTTCGCCCCCGGGCCTGATGATCCGCTCCTCAAACTCAGCATCTTCATGCGTAGAGATAACGCTTTGGATCTTCTTGCTTACCAATTCCTGATCTTTTCGATGGACTAAGCTTAGGTAGCCTTCAAAAGTGGCATTAAATTCTTCTTTTTTAACACCGTAGATATTGAATAGCGTGTCAGACCATGAAACTGTGTTATCCTGTAGGTCCCATGACCAATTGCCAAAATGGGCAAGTTGCTGAGCCTGGGCCATCAAAACAGTAGTTTCCTTCAACGCATCCGCATTCTGCCTGCTTTCGAGAATGACCTTCAATAGGGAGCTGGCACGCGTGATCACCTTCAATTCCTGCTCGTCCGGCTGCATAACTTCGTTATAATAGATGGCAAAAGTTGCCATAACTTCGCCTGAGGAGTTAATGATTGGCTCAGACCAACAGGCAAGAAGGTTTGATTTCAGCGCCATTTCCCGGTACTCCAGCCACCTGATGTCATTTTTAATGTCTGTTACAATTATCCGTTCCTGAAGAAAAGCTGCTGTACCGCAGGAGCCGGCACGGTCACCAATTAACAGCCCTTCGATGTGCGCGGTATAGGCCGTTGGCAAAGAAATGGAAACCCAATTGTATAAACGACCGTATTTAACCTGCATAATCGCACAATGCATTTGGGGAAAAAGCGACTCTATCCCTTTCACATAGTAGGACAACACTTCTTCCACTAAGACCTGAGAAGTAGAACTGAGTTCAAGCACTTTCTTTTCAAGAGACTCCAGATCCGCCAGCCGTTTTTTCGCCGTAATGTCTAACGCGACAATAATTCGTACATCCATCCCCCAGGACGGTAAGGGTTTGCTTTCTATTACAACATCAATGATCTTTCCGGATTTGGTGATGTGTCTCACCGTTTCCTTGTTGTAAAGTCCCGGCTTGATTTTACTTTCAATGACTTCCATCATGGCAGGAACATCTGCCGCGGGCCGCAAACTCTTAACGGTTAGATGGAGGAACTCAGATAAGGTATATCCATATTCCATCTGGGCGGCATCATTCGCTGCCAGGATTCGCAACGTATTGATGTCAAAGGCCCACATAGGTACCGGGCTAAAATTAAAAAGGTCAAAATCCCGCTGTTGCGCAAGCTTAGTCCTTTCTTCTGCGAGTTTAACATAGGTGATGTCCTCTAAAGTCTGCACTACAAATTCAACATCTCCTTTTTGGTCTAACAAAGGAAAAGTATCAATGCGCCAATACCGTAAACCCAGACTTTTCAATTTCGCGTCGACCAGGATATATTTATAATTTTTTACCTTATGTGGCTTTTTCAATTTCAAAACCTCATCAAAAGCCTGGTGAAGGTTTTTGATGTCGAAGTTTGACGCTGAATCAGTGGGAAATGCGTTGAATACACTCTTTCCAATAAGTGATGAACGCGTTGTCTGTGTTGCTGATAGGAAAGCATCATTGACCGCTAAAACTGTGAACTTTGGAGCGTCAGGTTTCAGTATGAGGTTAGGAGTCGGCGACGCTTGGTAAATTGACGCTATCTCATCGATCGTTGACATAGGGAATGATTTTGCAAATCAAATTACTACAAATATTTCGCAATGGCTGACAATTTTTTCTTAAATCCTGCCTGTATATTCGCTATAAAGCTGTAGATCAGAGTAATTATATATACAAAAAAAATTCAGTAACTTCAATATAGGGTGTGTTCAACACACTAAAGTTTCCGATCATTTTTATCGACGACCCCAAAAGCGCTCGTCTTCCATTTGATATAACCTAATTTTGCACATTGCTCAGCAACCACTGTTTCAATATGTCCCGGTACGTCATTCATTACTTTCCAGCGCACGCTGTATTTACTGTTGTAACTGATGTATACGACCAGATCATCATATAAAGGCTCTACTGTCTCCAGGCCTTTGAGGTGCTGATTTTGCAGCTCTTTTGCGAAACGCTCAATTCTTTCATTCATTACTTTTGCCAGTGGTGCCGCTGGCCGGGTATCGGGCTCTATAATCGCGAGTACAGTTACAGTCATCTGCTAAATCTCAGTAAATACTATTATTTTTAGCAAAAGTAAAGATTATTCTTCAATTAAATGACACGTTTCGGTCATTATCAATTAAAAAACATACCTCCTAAGAATACACAAAACATACCTACCACGAATACACAAATCGGCAGAAAAAACAATTAAATTTGCGGCATGATCAATGACGACCCTCTTCATTCAATTTCTGATAAAGTCCTTTCTTTTATGGAGTATACCAATCAAAGTATATTTCTTACTGGAAAAGCAGGAACTGGAAAGACCACCTTGTTGAAACGGATCAAAGAAAACTGTTCAAAGAAGATGGCGATTATTGCGCCCACGGGCGTTGCCGCAATGAATGCTAAGGGCACTACCATCAATTCCTTTTTCCAGCTGCCTCCGGGCTCCTTCTTTCCCGGCGACATTACGCTGGAAAATCTTCAGTCGGGCATCCTGTCCATTCAGTCGATGGTCTCCGATCTCAGCTACAGCAGGGAAAAGCTCAGCCTCTTCAACGAATTGGCACTGTTGGTAATTGATGAGGTGTCTATGGTTCGGGGCGACCTGTTGGATGTCATAGATGCTATACTTCGGTCGGTCAGAAAGAACAATGCTCCTTTTGGTGGCGTACAGTTGCTCCTGATCGGAGATTTGTACCAGCTACCGCCGGTAACCAAGCGGGAAGACTGGACTTTTTTAAGCAGTGTATACCCCTCTCCTTACTTCTTTGACGCACTGGTGATCCGTCGGAATCCGTTATTACAGATAGAACTTACTACGGTATACAGACAAACAGAGCCTGAATTTATTGGCATATTGAATGACATCCGGAATAACCAGATTAGCAAGGACA
>JAPSHM010000358.1 GCA_031179845.1 Pedobacter sp. | reverse complement strand
AATCTCAGCACTTCTTCAATCCTTTCCTTTGCCCCGCAAAGCATCCCAACGCGCCAACCTGCCATATGATGCGACTTACTCAAAGAATTCAGTTCCAATACCACTTCCTTAGCACCGGGAACCTTCAAAAGGCTGACTGGATTGTCGTTCAAAATAAAACTATACGGATTATCATGCACCAGCAGGATTTGATTTTTCTTAGCAAAAGCTACCAATTTCTCAAAAACTGCTGCATTTACCTGCTGCCCTGTGGGCATATGCGGATAATTTACAAACATCAGCTTCACTTTGCTCAGATCCATAGCTTCTAATACATCAAAATCGGGATACCAATTCAATTCTTCCTGTAACAGATAGTCTATGGATTTACCACCAGCCAATTTAACCGCAGCGCCATAAGTAGGATATCCGGGGTTCGGGATCAATGCTTCATCACCCTCATTTAGATAGGTCATACAGATGTGCATGATCCCTTCCTTAGAACCGAGAAGCGGCAACACTTCAGTATTTGGATCTAAGGTTACTTCATACCAACGTTGATACCAGTCTGCAAATGCCTGTCGCAATGCAGGTATCCCTTTGTAACCCTGATAACCGTGAACCCCTGGCTTCGCCGCTTCTTCCTGAAGCGTCTTGATCACATCGGGATGCGGCGGAAGATCAGGGCTTCCAATACCGAGATTGATGATATTCTTACCTTCTTTATTGAGGGTTTCAATTTCTCTAAGTTTCTGAGAGAAATAGTATTCACTGACCCCCTCCATTCTTTTTGCAATCATCGTTAAAATTTTCTATACCTTAAAACAGGAGCTTTCAGTTGATGATCGTATAAACAAGCTCTTTTCCGACCGAAATGGAGGAAGATCCTGGTTAATTCAAACTTGAGGTCGTTTTAGGTGATTAATATATTTGTTATGTTCAGTCCAGCTGCAAAACAGCATATTTTCAACGATAAAAATAGGTTTTTAATCGCTAAAATAACACTTCGTTTTGCTCGAAGAATTTATTTCTTATTGAATTCGACTTAAAGGTAGAGGACTGCTTTTAATGAACCTGACTTCCTCATCAGCCTTAGCAGATAAGATTAGACTATCACCTGGTACTACGAATTGTACATTTTCAAAAGTAACTTTCTTTGCACCCAGCACCTTGATGTTTGAATCTTTCGATACTATTTTAGCATTTTTTACTGTAAGGTCGTCGACATCAGCAGCAGAAAATAGTTTATCTGAACTGATGATTGCGTTTTCAATCAGCACGTTACTTAGCGGACTTTCGGGGATACCGGTGATTTTTACGAATTGACTGGAGCGTTCAACTATAATATTCCGGGCTACAATATTTCTGAAGACCGGTGTAAGCCTGTTAACTTCTTTTGCTGGCAATCTGTTTGCTAAGTCGCCCACGTGCTGAGCACTTCCTAGCATATCCCAATTGAATGCGGTTCCTTTAAGAATCATTCTGATTCTTTCATAATAAAAATTCTCACCGCCGCCGCCGCGAGGTCTACGTGTTTTGAAGCGGATACCGCTTCCTGTTTCGTTAAATACACAATCATGCACTTGTACGTTTCGGATCATACCCGCAGTTTCACTTCCCACAGTTATACCACCATGACCTTCACTGGCTAGACAATAACGGATTACGATATTTTCTGAAGGTTTATTTACACGAACCCCATCCGCTCCACGTCCGGCTTTAATCGTAAAGCAGTCATCACCGCTACTTAATGTACAATATTCTATCAGGACATTCCTTGACGATTCAATATCTATTCCATCACCACGGGGAATGCCTACTGAATTTACTGTGATACCCCGGATGATCACCCCGTCACAATATACGGGAACGATGTTCCAAAATGCAGTGTTTGTGAGGGAGACGCCTTCGATCAGCACATTTTCACAATTGATGGGCGAAATGAACATCGGTGGAAGAATTGGGCTACCTTTTTGACCTTCATAGATTCGCTCAGACACCGGCTTTGTCAGATCTACAAACTCTTCGATCACCTGTGTCGTCATAATTCGCTTTCTAAGTGATCCCTCCCTAGAGGGCCCAATTAAACGTCCCTTCCCCGTAATGGCTATATTGTTCTGTCCATTGGCATAGATACAAGCACCTAGTGACATCACTTCTATGCCTTCGTTACGGGTAAATACTGCAGGCAGGTAATCTGCAATTTCACCACTGAAATATAATTCTGCACCTTCTTCCAGATGTAGGTTAACATTACTTTTTAGGCTGATGCGCCCGGTAAGCCATTTTCCTTTTGGAACAATCGCTGTACCACCTCCCTGAATATTCAGGTCATCAATGGTCGATTGTATTGCTCCGGTAACCATTACACCTTCTTTTGCGCCCTTAGCAATAATGCTTAAGGTTAAGTCAGGAAAAGATGGCCTTTTCAACTGGCGCATTTTGAAAGGCGGATCAATTGGCGCTATTTCCCGAGGAAGGTTCAATGCACCCACCTGCTCCCTGGATGGAACTAAGCTCAATTGATTGGCGACAGGTTCTTTTCTAGAGGCGCAAGAGATGAAGAAACTTAATAAAAATGCGAGGGCTAAGTAATGTTTGAAATTTCGGCTGGTAAAATAATTCATTCTGATTTTTAATGTGTTTGACAACTTAAGTCTTGATCAGCGTTCATCAAGACTTGATGAACGTTCCTCCGTAAAGTTCGGTTTCCTTTTTTAAGTTTCCTAGTTTTAATCGAATCGTTACACATCAGGAGTTATTGTTCAACGGACTAATTTATATTTCTTCAAATTATTTCCCTTAAAATTTGTGAAGTTAAATAACTACATATATATTTGAAGTCAAATAGCTACATATGAATTTAAGACGAGATGTATTTCAGGCGATCGCAGATCCAACAAGAAGAGCCATATTGCTTTTAGTTGCGTCTCAATCCATGACGGCAGGATCAATTGCTTCAAATTTTGATACAGCAAGGCCGACCGTCTCCAAGCATTTGCAAATCCTCACCGAATGCGAATTGCTTAGACAGGAACAGAACGGCAGGGAAATCCACTACCATATCAATGCAATGAAAATGAAAGAAGTATCTGATTTTATTGAGCCATTCCGTAAAATTTGGGATGACAGGTTCAACCACCTGGAGCATATTATGAAGAATTATAAACCCGAAAAATAATTACTATGGAACTAAAAACAAAAATTGAAGCAGAAAATGGCAAGCAGGATCTTGTGATCACGAGAACGTTCGACTTACCTTTGGAGCTGTTATTTAAAGCGTATACCGAAGCTGAAATTGTAGAACAATGGATGGGTACAAGAGTTTTGCAACTCGAAAATAGAAAATATGGAAATTGGCAATTCGAAACAACAGATGCCAAAGGTCAGGTTGTGTTTCGGGCTAATGGGGTAATCCATGAGTTTATTTCAGAAAAGAAAATCACACGGACATTTGAAATGGAAAATTCCGCTTTCGCTGCCCAGCTTGAGTTTTTGGAATTTGAACAGGTGACCAAGGACACCAGCAAACTCAGTATACACATTATATACAAATCGGTATCCCTCCGGGATCAAATGATGCAAATGGGTTTTGCCCCTGGCCTGAATTTGGCACATAACCGCCTGCAGAACATCGTGAGTAAATTAAACAACTAAATATGCAAAAGTTAAAAAAAATTATCT
>JAPSHM010000002.1:34073-46939 GCA_031179845.1 Pedobacter sp. | reverse complement strand
TGTTGTTCCCTGGTTTGCAGGGCCATTCTTAAAGCATAATTGTTACTGCTATCTACCGTAACCCCAATGATACGGCCAGGAATGGCACGTTTATACTCGTCTTTAGTCGCGAAATAAGCAGCATGTGGACCACCAAAACCCATTGGCACCCCAAAACGTTGTGTGGTACCAACCACTACATCGGCTCCCCATTCTCCGGGAGGAGTGAGTAACGTAAGGCTTAGCAAATCTGCTACAACCGTTACTTTCACCTTTTTATCATGTGCACGCTGTGCAAAGTCAGTATAATCAAATACTTCTCCATTGCCGGCAGGATATTGAATGATGGCACCGAAACAGGTTTCATCCAACTCGAACGACTGGTGGTCGCCGATTACAAGCTCTATTCCATATGGATTGGCACGGGTTCTTAAAATATCTATGGTCTGTGGGAAAAGCAGTTCAGATACAAAGAACTTTTTCGCCTGCTGATTCTTGCGTAAGCTGTATTGCATAAACATCGCTTCTGCAGCAGCGGTACCTTCGTCGAGTAAGGAAGCATTTGCGATTTCCATTCCGGTCAGGTCGATCACCATCGTTTGGAAGTTTAATAGCGCCTGCAAGCGGCCCTGAGCAATTTCTGCCTGGTATGGAGTATACTGCGTATACCATCCCGGGTTCTCCATTACATTACGTAATATTACGCCAGGGGTAATGGTATCATAATAACCCTGTCCAATATATGATTTGAAAACTTTATTTAAAGAAGCTGTTTGTTTCAACGCCGCGAGGTAATCTTTTTCAGATTTAGCCTTTGGTAAATTTAACGGCTGTTTCAATCTGATGGAATGAGGAACCGTTTGTGTAATCAGCTCCTCTACAGAACCAACTCCAATGGGGTTTAACATTGCATCCGTATCCTGCTCATTAGGTGCAATGTGACGGTCTTTAAAGTCCTCTTTGTAATGAATATTTAAGCTCATGAAGTCTATGAATAAAAAGTTGCGCAAAGGTAATAAAAAATACCCTTAGCTTCAGTTAAAAAGACTTCATAAACTTGTAAGTGAGCCTATTTATTCACCAGTAACAATCCAACCCTGTTCTTTCTCGTACTTTAATTTATAGGTTTTGGTGATAAAATTGCCTCCGGTGTTTTTGTCATCATAAAAAATTGTGAAGGCATTTTTGACTTTTCTAAGCATAACGGTAACTGTAGCCTTTTTGTTGCTCGATTTGTTCAGCGTTACAGACTTACTTTCCTCCATATCATACTCCAGTACTTTTACGGTCGCCTGATTCCGTTCCTGCTTCAAAATGAATGGTTTTGATTTGTCCGTGAACTTGATCAGGTATACATAAGAACTGTCTTTTGAAAGAAACCTTTTGTTCTGGTCCAGTAATTTCATATCTACGTAATCCTTGTCCCGCAATTCTTTAAACTTCTCCAGCTGAAACTTGTCGTTTTTGCTTTTAAACTTGATTTCTCCCAGGGTCAAGGTCTCAGTTTCATATTCCGGGTTTGATCGCAAATAATCACTAATCAGATCGGTGGCAGTGGACTGATCGAGGACTACATTATTGCCACAGCCGCTTAGCAGCATCAGGAACAAAAAGCAAAAGGGGGTAATGTTTTTTATCATGACGCGTTTTTTTTAGTGCTTCAACTGCTGTAAATACATTTGGACTGTGTTTTCCAAACCCAGGTAAAGTGCATCGCATATCAATGCATGACCTATGCTTACTTCGAGCAAACCAGGGATGTGCTGTGCAAAATAGCTGAGGTTGTAGAGGTCAAGATCATGACCGGCATTGATGCCCAATCCAAGTTCGTTTGCCTTTTCCGCTGCAGCGATATAGGTTGATATGGCTTGTTCCCGGTCTGCGTGAAAATGAGTTGCATAGCTTTCTGTGTACAGTTCGATCCTGTCTGTACCTGTTAATGCTGCCGCTTCTACCATTTCTACAACTGGATCCACAAAGATCGAAACCCTTATTCCTTCAGATTTAAAAACGGCAACGATTTCTTTCAGGTAATCGGCATGTTTTATGGTATCCCATCCATGGTTCGACGTGATCTGTCCCTCTGCATCTGGTACAAGGGTTACCTGTGCAGGCGTGTTCGCCAGTACCAGGTCCACAAATTTCCTTTCTCTGCAATTGCCTTCAATATTAAGTTCAGTAGCAATTACCTTTTTTAAGTCGTAAACATCCTGATATCGGATATGTCTTTCATCCGGCCGCGGATGAACAGTAATGCCTTCCGCACCAAAACGCTCGCAATCTAAAGCAACTTTGATGAGGTCAGGGTTATTACCACCCCGGCTATTTCGAAGTGTGGCTATTTTATTGATGTTTACAGATAGATGTGCCATGCACAAATATAAATTAAATTACCTATGTCGATCAAGAACTGCCTTTGTTTTTCTGTTAATGGCGGTTGTTCTCGGATTTTCGTTAAAAAAAAAGAGAACCTGTTCAATGAAGAACAGGCTCTCTTTAGTTCGGGCATTGATGTTTATCCTAGCTGGATGAACTATGCTCCGGAATATTAATATCTGTAAGCATCCGGCTTGAACGGGCCTTCAACAGGAACCCCGATATAGTCGGCCTGATGCTGATCCAAAACGTCCAGTTCCACACCAATTTTTGCCAGGTGTAAACGGGCTACCTTTTCGTCCAGGTATTTTGGCAAGACATAAACTTTGTTTTCGTATTTGTCTGTGTTGGTCCAAAGTTCCAATTGCGCTAAAGTCTGATTGGTAAAGGAGTTAGACATTACAAAGCTCGGGTGACCTGTAGCACAGCCTAAGTTTACCAAACGGCCTTCAGCCAATAAAATGATATCTTTACCATCAATCGTGTACTTATCTACCTGTGGTTTAATTTCAATTTTCGTATCACCATAGTTTGAATTTAACCAGGCTACATCGATCTCATTATCGAAATGACCGATGTTACAAACGATCACTTTGTCCTTCATCAATTTGAAATGTTCAGCACGGACAATGTCACAGTTACCAGTTGTCGTAACAACGATGTCTGCTTCTTTCACTGCTGTAGCGAATTTTTTCACTTCGTATCCTTCCATTGCAGCCTGCAATGCACAGATCGGATCAATCTCAGAAACGATCACACGTACGCCTTGTGAGCTTAGCGATTCTGCGGAACCTTTACCCACATCACCGTAACCAGCAACTACAGCTACTTTGCCTGCCATCATGACGTCAGTTGCACGACGGATCGCGTCAACCAGTGATTCACGGCAACCATATTTGTTGTCGAACTTAGATTTAGTAACTGAGTCGTTCACATTGATTGCAGGTAAGTGCAAAGTGCCATTTTTCATGCGCTCGTATAAACGGTGTACGCCAGTAGTGGTCTCTTCTGACAGTCCTTTAATACCTGCGATCAATTCCGGGAACTTATCGAACACCATATTGGTTAGATCGCCACCATCATCGAGGATCATGTTTAAAGGCTGACGCTCAGGGCCAAAATGTAAAGTCTGTTCAATACACCAGTCAAAGCTTTCTTCATCTAAGCCTTTCCATGCATAAACCTGGATGCCTGCAGCAGCGATGGCAGCAGCAGCATGGTCCTGCGTGGAGAAGATGTTACAGGAAGACCAGGTTACTTCTGCACCCAGTTCAACCAATGTTTCTATTAAAACCGCAGTTTGGATGGTCATGTGTAAACATCCTGCAATGCGGGCGCCTTTTAAAGGTTTTGATGGTCCGAATTCTTCTCGCAATGACATTAATCCGGGCATTTCTGCCTCTGCCAATCCGATCTCTTTGCGGCCCCAATCTGCCAGTGAAATGTCCTTAACCTTGTAAGGAACATAAGTTGTCTCTACTGATGACATATTTCTTTGTTTAAATGAGTTGCAAATTTACTGCAATTCCATATCAATAACAAAAATGGAGTTAGGTCCTTTGCCATTCAAAGTAATTTGAAGGTAAAAACTATTGATGGCAGTTGCGTATTGTTTTGATACTATAGCGCGTTGCTGTACATTTGTATGAGATTTAAAACAGAAGACATGTATCCAGAATATTTAGTAGAACCAATGCGTGCAGAACTTACTAAAGTAGGTTTTGAAGAATTAAAGACCGCAGAAGATGTTGATAATGCAATCAGTGGAGAAGGAACTGTATTCGTAGTAGTGAACTCCGTGTGTGGTTGTGCTGCAGCTAATGCACGCCCTGCTGCAAGACTGGCTGCTGCTAATGAGAAACATCCTGATAAACTTGTAACCGTTTTTGCCGGTATGGAAAAGGATGCAGTAGATCGGGCCAGAGGGTATATGTTGCCTTTTCCGCCGTCATCACCAGCAATGGCCTTGTTCAAAGATGGCAAATTGGTTCATATGATTGAGCGTCATCAGATCGAGGGTCGTCCTGCGCAGATGATCGCTGATAGTTTGATCGGAGCGTTTGATCAGTACTGCTAGTTTATAAACTAAAAATTTAAAGAGGGGGTATTTGAACAATACTCCCTTTTTCTTTGGCTTAAATTTTCGAAAGATGGTGGAGCACTTTTCTATAAAGCTCATCAGGAAGAAAGGGTTTGATAACAATGTCGTCAATGCCAGCTTCGCTGATCTTTCGCTCCACTTCTTCCGGCAGGTTGGCAGTTAGAGCAATGATCGGTAGAATCACACCATTCTGACGCATCTTTGTACTTGACTGATAGCCGTCCATAACGGGCATGTGTAAATCCATCAGTATAAGCTGGTGTCTGCTTACATCCAACTTTTCTAAAGCCTCCTGGCCGTTATGAGCCACTTCTATGGAAGCACCCCAGCGTTCCAGGTATCTTTGTGCAACCAAAACATTCATGATGTTGTCTTCCACCAGCAGGATCTGGACACCGGTCAGTAACCGATCAGTTTCTCCGGGTGAATCCTTTAATTTTTTGTGCTCCAGGGTATTCGCCCCCTTTTCAAAAGTCTGTGTGAAGTAGAATGATGAACCTTTACCCTTTTCACTTTTCAAATGTAGGGTTGAGTTTTGCAGCTCCAATATTCTTTTGGATATGGCAAGTCCAAGTCCCGTACCTCCAAAGCCCCGGGATGTGGAGGAATCTGCCTGGGTAAACCTTTCGAAAATGACTTTTTGCTTTTCCTTTGAGATACCAATGCCGGTGTCTTTAACCTCAAAGATCAATGTGATCGTTACATCAGATTGGGCAGTTACCGTTATACTTACTTCAACTGAGCCCTCGCTTGTAAATTTAATGGCATTATGAACCAAATTTGACATGACCTGAGACAAACGGGTTGGATCACCAAGTAGCCGATTTTGTAACCTTTTATCAACAACAAGCCTGAGGTCTATCCCTTTGTCATTTGCCGCGCTCTTCATTCCAGAAACAATGTTTTTAGCAATTGACCCAATATCCATCTCAATGGATTCAAAAGTGATTTTTCCTGCTTCGATCTTGTTGAGGTCTAAGATGTCGTTCACAATCGACAATAAGTTGTTGGCCGAAAAGAGCATGACATCCAAATGCTCCTGCTGATCGTTTCTTGGTTTGTTTTTCAAAAGCAGGTGGCTCATACCGATCACTGCATTCAGCGGAGTCCTGATTTCATGGCTCATCGTACTTAGAAACTCGCTCTTTGCTTTCAATCCCTCTTCAGCCTCCAACCGCGCTTCCTTGAGTTTAAATGAGACCCGGTGAGAAAGCACAAGTGATTGCAGAAAGAAAAAACCCATATAGAACGTAAAACTAAAGAACTGATATGGGGGGATAACAGACCAGTAATGAAGTAAGGAAACTGCAAATACAGGCATTAAAGCGAATGCGCTCATTAACGTATATATGGCCCCTGGTCTTTTTCTGATATAAGCGAGGGTATAGATATAAGGCACATATAACAGGCAAAAGATCGTCACGACCAGAAAAGGGTTCATTAACTGGGTAAAATAGAATGGAGAAAGCGTCAATACCGATAACGTAAAACTTAGACAAATCACGGCAAGTATCCAGGCGATCACTGAATTAATTTCCTCTGGATAGAGATATCGGGTGTATAAGGCAAAAAGCCCTATGCCTACATACAAAGTTAGATACTCCAATCGCAGGGTCCACTCCGGGTCCAGATCAACGAATAGCGTGTGTAACACGTAATTGTCTACACCAGCAATCCTATAGCTGTAAACAATCGAAAAAAGGGCAAAAAGCAAAATGGCCTTATCCCTGTTACCCATCAGGTAAAGTCCTAAAAAGAAAAAACCGCCCATCAGTAAACATCCGGTCAGGAGAAGATCGATGGCTTCAGCATGTTTTCTTTTCAAAACAATATCGTCTTTGAGACCCAACCAGATCGGTTTCTTTATTCCACCTTTACTATGGCTGAAATTGGCAATGTGTAGAAGCAGGTTTAAGGTGTCGGTATTTTTGGGGACATCCACCGACCGATATTCCCAGTGAAACTTAAATTTTTCTGCATTTGTACTTACCTGCCCATTTGACGCTTCTTCATTGCCATTGATAAACAATCGGTAGGCGGAGTAAACATCCGGCATTGCAATGCGCAGATAACTCGTCTTTTTGGGCATGAGAACAGTTAGCTGATAGGTAGCATATCCAAACGCAGGGAGACTTTTGCCGTTAAGTTCATCCGTCCATCTATAGGGAAAATCGACCAGTATACCCGCTTTGAGATCAGGGGTTCTATGAGGATCAGCAAAGGTTTGCCAATAGAAAATCCATTCTCCGTTAAGTGCGATAGGGCGGCTCAATGTTTCACCGCGAAGGTCTAAAATGCCATGCCTCGCAACGGGGTTGCTTGCTCCAGCTTGCGCGAATACATCATTTGTAAAGCAGCATAGCAGAAGCCATGCGCAAAGAAAAGACCTTTTTACCCCCATTAAGATATTAAAACGCTTAATTAATGATGTTGAATTTATCAATTAATGATTTTAATGTGTCGCAAATATAGGGTTATATAAGCTAACAGGTAAAATTAAAAGTCCTTGTTCAGTAATTTTTCTAGCTCCCCGAAGGAAACATTCATTCTTACACGACCTTGTTTTGTATACGCGATCTCACCGGTTTCCTCTGATATGATAACTGCAACAGCGTCAGTGGCTTCTGAGATGCCAATTCCTGCCCGATGCCTTAACCCAAATTGTGGAGGTAATTTGTCGTTGTCTGTCAGGGGCAGGATACAGCTGGCGCTTTTAATTTTGTTTTCTGCGATCACTACTGCACCATCATGTAATGGACTGTATTTTTGAAAAATACTCTCCAGCAGCCGTTTTGATATTTTGGAGTCGATCAATTCACAACTGTTAGCGAAAAGCTGGTCATCGTAAAATTTAACGAATACAATTAAGGCACCGGTCCTGGATTTCTTCATGCTTTTACAAGCATCGATAATGGGTTTGATCCGGATCAGGTTGTTTTGTTCTATGTTCTTACTGCCAAAAAGATAGCCCCACCAGGCTTTGTTTTGCTGTAAAAAAGTGTTCTTTCCAATAAGAAGAAGAAAGCGCCGTATCTCAGGTTGGAAAATAATGATCAGGGCAATGATCCCGACACTCATGAACTGGTTGATAATGCCGGAAAGCAAATTCATATGCAAAGCGTCCACCACCCAGTGGATCACCAATATGATCACCATGCCCAGCAATAAGTTTACCGCAAGTGTGTTTTTTATGAGGTTATAAATGTAATAGATAATGAGTGCAACAAGGATGATATCCACCGCATCTGTGATTGTTACCTTTAAAAAATCGAACTCTAATGTTTTCACCGTTGTCTAAATATAAATTTCAAGTTAGCTGTACCTTGACATGCCAAGTTAGGCATTTTTTTACGATATCACTGTCCTTGCATCTTTGCAACCAACGCAACACATTCAGCAGCGGCCTTTACGTCATGCACCCGCAAAATATTGGCACCTTTCAACAATGCGATAGTATTTAAACTTGTGGTTCCATTCAGCGCCTGCTCAGGACCTCCTCCTAAAAGTTTATAGATCATCGATTTCCTGGAAAAACCAACCAATACCGGAAGCTCAAACATATCCAGGGTTTCCAGATGCTGAAGTACTTCGTAATTCTGGTCCAGTGTTTTCGCAAACCCAAACCCGGGATCAAGAATCATATCCTTTACACCAAGGCTTTTAAGCTTACTGATCTTTTCAGAGAAATACCCGGTAAGTTCCAGCATCAGATCCCGATAATTCGTCTGCTTTTGCATTGTTTTAGGCGTTCCTTTCATGTGCATCATGATGTAGGGAACATGTAGATCAGCAACGGTTTGAAACATAGCGTCATCCATATTACCAGCTGATATATCATTGATCATATGTGCTCCGGCGCCAACAGCAGCCCGGGCAACTTTAGCCCGGAAAGTATCAATAGACAGTAGCGCCTCCGGAAAAGCCCTGGTGATGGCTTCCACAACAGGTACTAGTTTTTCCGTTTCTTCCTCCTCAGATACTTCCATTGCCCCTGGTCTCGAAGAATATGCACCGATGTCAATAAACCTGCCACCTTCATTCAGGATCGTTTCGGCCCGAAGGAGCGCCTGCTCAACCGAGCTGAAACGGTTCTTTTCATAGAAAGAGTCAGCGGTAAGATTAAGGATGCCCATTACTGATGGGCTGCTGATATCAACCAGTTTGCCCCTCAGGTTTAATGTGGTCTTTCGGTTTAAAAATGTATCTTTAGCCATTGTTTTAATGCAAACTTAGATAAAAAAGATAGGGTATTAAAACCGGTGTGAACTTATTATATTAATTGTTTTGGCAACAAATACATCTCAGGAATTCGACGCTGTTATAGCGGTTTGCAAATCGCTTTTTTTAAAGAAAACAAAAGACTATGGGACAGCCTGGAGAATACTCAGGCCATCTTCTCTGACCGACCAGATTTTCATCAAGGCGCAACGGATCCGTACCCTTGAAGAAAAGAAAGTATCAAAGGTAGGGGAGGACGTCATTTCTGAATATATCGGCATCATCAATTATTGCATCATTGCAATGATGCAATTAGAGCTGACGGAGCAAGATCCTTTGGAGCTGGAGCTCGAAAGGGTGACTACTGTCTACGATGAAAAAGTAAACGAGACTAAGGAACTGATGTTCAATAAAAATCATGA
The DNA here is from genome assembly GCA_031179845.1 of Pedobacter sp. Classification (GTDB taxonomy): domain Bacteria; phylum Bacteroidota; class Bacteroidia; order Sphingobacteriales; family Sphingobacteriaceae; genus Pedobacter. The sequence continues at coordinate 37,843 of JAPSHM010000002.1, read as the reverse complement.
CTATGGTGAAGCCTGGCGGGATATGCGCCTGAGCTCATTAACTGATCTGATTCTGATGAAGATTTTCCGCGTAAAGCAAATAGAAGATAATCTGGGACAAACGCTGGCTTCAGAAGGGGTAAGCGCCAACTTCCAGGATATGTTGAATTATGCTGTTTTTGCACTGATAAAATTGGGGGTTAAGTAATGAAAAAGATTGCATTGATTTTTGCCAGAATTGTAGTTGGCGTACTTTTTATTTTTTCAGGATTAATAAAAGCCAACGACCCACTGGGGTTTGGTTACAAGCTGCAGGAATATTTTGACGTGTTCCACATGCCTTTTCTTGGTGACATGGCTACCGGAATTGCGATTGTATTGTGTGTACTTGAAATTGTACTTGGTGCATTGCTGCTGTTTGGCTTCTGGAGCAAAAAGGTAACTGGCGGATTGCTTGTCGTGATTATCTTTTTTACGTTCCTGACCTTCGTTTCTGCCGTATTTAAGGTGGTTACTTCCTGCGGGTGTTTCGGTGATGCTATTCCATTAACGCCTTGGCAGTCTTTCGGAAAAGATGTGATTCTATTGATCTTGATCATTTATCTTTTTATTCATCACAAGCTCATCAAGCCCTTAACGGAAAATTCAAAGGTTCAGCTGGGACTGCTGGTGCTGGTGACCCTATTTTCCACCTTATTCGGTATCTATACCTATAATACCCTGCCGGTTTTAGATTTTCTGCCTTATAAAGTCGGCGCTAAACTGCCTGATCTGATGAAAATTCCAGCAGGAGAAGAAGGCGATGAATATGCTATCATGTACCAAATGAGCAATAAAAAGACTGGGGAGAAGAAAGTGATGAGTGATAAGGATTACCTGAAAACAGAGATATGGAAGGACGACAACTGGGAAATTGTTGGAGATCCGGAAAAAATATTGGTTAAGAAAGGCTATGAGCCTAAAATTAAGGATTTGTTGATCACTGATGCCTCTGGTACGGATTATACAAAGGAGCTCATTGAAAACCCATATTATAACCTGATCATTGTAGCCTATAATTTGAATGATGCAAACGAAGATGCGATTGCAAAACTGAATGCATTGGCATGGAACGCTGCAGAGCAATTTAATATCAGAACTGTACTGCTTACCTCAAACTCTGCAAGCGATGCTGATCTTTTCAGCAAACGAATGAAGCTATTTGCAGAAGTGTTCTACGCAGATGCCGTTCCATTGAAAAGTATGGTACGGTCCAACCCAGGCCTGATGTTACTTAAAAATGGGGTTGTTGTCAACAAATGGCATCATCATACGGTGCCTACCTTCGAAGTTTTGGCTGAACAATATTTCAGTAAATAAACAATGTTGTATTACGCGATCAAAAAAGGCTTATATGGATTCGCTGTAATGGCAGGCGTAATCGTGGTCGTGTTTATACTGTTTAACATCCTGCCCGGAGATCCGGCCAGAATGACGATGGGACAGCGTGCCGATGTATCTTCACTTCAAGCGGTACGAAAGGAATTTGGGTTAGATAAACCAAAACTTTCCCAGTTCTTTCTTTACCTGAATGATCTTTCTCCAATTGGGATCCACGCAGGTACTGATGAAGATCAGGAAAAATATCAATATGTAAGTTTACTCCCAATTGGTCAGGATGTACTAGCCCTCAAATGGCCTTATCTGCGGCGCTCTTACCAAACTAAAAAAGAAGTTACAGCTATATTGTTCGAGACAGTGCCCAATACATTCATCCTGGCGTTTTCCGCTATGATCTTTGCCACGATAATCGGGTTATTCCTCGGGGTGCTGTCAGCAGTCCATAAAAATACCTGGATCGACCGCACTGCCAACTCTTTTGCCATCCTCGGAATTTCTGCACCTTCCTTTTTTGCGGGTATCATTATTGCCTGGCTTTTTGGTTTTGTGCTGAGTGATTATACTGGATTGAACATGTCTGGAAGTTTGTATAGTTACGATCCTTTCAAAGGCGAGATCATCACCTGGAAAAACCTTTGGCTCCCCATGATTACGCTTGGACTAAGGCCACTAGCCATTATCGTTCAGTTAACCCGTAGTGCCATGCTGGATGTACTCGCTCAGGATTATATTCGCACCGCAAGGGCAAAGGGTTTGAGTCGTCATGTGATCATTTATAAACATGCCCTAAGAAATGCCCTAAATCCCGTGATCACCGCGGTATCTGGCTGGTTCGCGTCTTTGTTGGCGGGATCTTTCTTTGTAGAATATATATTTGGATACAACGGCCTTGGCCGTACCACAGTGAATGCATTGGAAATGGCCGATTTTCCAGTCGTGATGGGTGCGATCCTTTTCATCGCTTTTGTATTTGTAATCATTAATATTTTGGTAGATATTTTATATGCCTTTGCTGATCCAAGGGTAAAACTCGCTTAAACGATGAAGATATTTCTAATAGGTTTTATGGGATGCGGTAAAAGCACCATGGGAAAAAAGCTTGCTGCAAAGCTAGACTATGCATTTATTGACCTCGATCACCAGATAGAGCATAAAATTGGAACATCGATCACTGAATATTTTGCTGAACATGGTGAAGCCGCATTCAGAGAACTTGAAAGCAAGACTTTGAAAACCTTCAGTTATCCGGAAAATGCTGTTGTCGCAACTGGTGGTGGCGCCCCTTGTTTTTTCGACAATATGGAATGGATGAATGCCAATGGTTTATCTATGTATATTTCAATGTCTGCTGCTGCGCTCGCCAAACGATTGGAGGGAGGCAAAGAGAAAAGACCGCTGCTGAGAAACCTTAACGAAGCGGAAATGATTGAATTCATTCAAGGCAAGCTATCCGAGCGCGAAATGTTCTACAAACAGGCATCTTTAACCGTAAACGGCATCGCCCTCACAGCAGATACGATGAAGGCATTAATATTGAGCCAGGAGTAGAACGGGTGCTGCGCTACTAAACTATCTGTGAATGTTGTATTTTCTTTTCATCGCCTCGTCAACCGAAAAAGGGCCGGATCCAACGATCCAAAATAGCAGCAGCAACAACAAAACCAGGATAGAAAGCCAAAGTTCACTGTTGAGTGCAGAGAATCCGCCGGTAAGATTGACCAAAAATACGGCGCCAATGAGTATAGGAATCTGCATGACCACTGCAAACCGCGTAAGCAATCCGATGGTGATCAAAATTCCACCAACCAGGTGCACAAAGCCAACAATGTGTATGGCCACACTCCCCATCATTCCGGAGAAATCAAACGCGTTGTTACGCAGCAGCAAATCTTGAAGTGCGGCAGTATCGCTTACAAAGGCGACGCCTTTACCGAAGATGAGCAGACCCAATACAATTCTAATGATATCTAACCATTTGGCATGATGAACATCACCCCAGCGTTCGATTTTTTGAATTACTGTCATAGGAAAAACCTCGTTTTAATGAAGTCCTCTATTAAAGTTAATTAAAAGTAATGAGATTAACAAGTGGAAAAGCCAGGTATAAAGACCTTATAAGCGCTTCCAGGTTAGGTCTGCCTGCTTCTGCAAGATCGATGAAAATTGCTGTCTGGGAGGCAGGTCCAGGAACGGATAAGTCACCTTAGAAAGGTACAGACCCTGGGGATGTGCAGGAGTGATCAGCTTAGGGGTCTGATTCGTGATCAGGTGATTTTCAAATTCATCCACACTTAGTGTTCCCTTGCCAATTTTTAACAGCTGGCCCATAATGATCCGGATCATCTTACTTAAGAAACGGTTAGCCGATATTTGGAAACGAAGCTGGTCCCCGTTCTCATCCACAGACAGAC
>JAPSHM010000002.1:0-34063 GCA_031179845.1 Pedobacter sp. | reverse complement strand
CTGGCCGACCTAACATAACAGATCGTGTGCTCATATTTGTCAGGGCTGGTGCAGAATGCCCGGTAATCTTTATACTCAGGTAAAATTGCTGCTGCACGTTTCATCTTGTCAAAATCGAGGTTGTCGACCAGGTAAAATGAGCTCAATCCGTTCAGGAAAGGGTTTTTGTACGTGTGAATGAAATAATCATAAGAGCGTTGCACCGCATCAAATCGAGCATGTGGTAGCCCTTCCATGGGAATAATGTCAAAGATGGCAATGTTAGCAGGTAGCAGTTTGTTCAGCCTGAACATCAGATCAAAATCCCAGGGCTGCTCAATATCCATGTGGAAGAAGAACTGACTGGCATGCACATGAGCGTCTGTCCGGCCACATCCATTGATAAACACTGTTGTTTTCAAGACCTGACTGAGTGCCTTTTCCAAAACCCCCTGTACATTCATCACGCCGGGCTGCTTTTGCCAGCCATTGTAATTTAATCCGTTATAACCTATGTGAACGAAATACCTCAATTTCTCTGCTTGTTAGTTTTATCTTTTTCCTGCTCTTTTATTCAGTTCATCGATAGGCATGTTCATCATTCTACCTACCGGATCTTTACCTCTGTAGGTGATCACTCTAAGCATAGTTGCATCTTTCGGCGGACTTAGTTTCTCCGTATATTTCGGGTAGAAGCGATCAGGGAAAGAGTTGTCAAAACTATAATAAATATCCAGACCAGCGACCTCAGTACTTAATTCGATCAATACTTGTCGGTCGGCCGACCTGCTAACTTTAAATATCGGATCGTAAACACTTGGCGCATATTTTGTCTCTGCAACATCCAATCGTTTGAAGTGTTGCTCAACTCTGCCAAAAAAGTTCGGCCAGTTCTTTTTCTCTTTGGGCGACCAAACTGATTCTGCAACCGCCATTCCCCGGGGCCAGGTCATGTATTCCGCTTGTCGGATGTTATAAACCTGTTCAGTCCATAAGTTCGCCTGACCGCCTTTAATATATTTCGGATCAACACCGGCAGGAACTGGATTAAATTCGTAGGTTTTACTTAAGCGAAGCGAAGCATACACCCGGGGCTCCGTAATGACATCAGCCTGCATATAATCAAGGTACGCATACTGGGTAGGGCTCATCACCACTTCATGCTTCTTCTTGGCGGCCTCGATGCCATATTTCATCCCCCTCCAGGCCATTACTGCCGCAGAAGGTGAAAGATCACCATCCAAAATTTCATCCCAACCCATGAATTTCTTTCCCTTGGATTCAACGATCTTTTGCACGCGTTTTTCAAAATAACCTTGTACCTGGTGCATGTTCTTTAAACCTTCCCGCTGCATCAGGTCTTTAATGGCCACATTCTTTTCCCAGAAATTGAAAGGCGCTTCATCACCACCCATATGAAGGTATTCAAATGGGAAGAGTTGGGCTACCTGCGTAATTACCGTATCCAGAAAGGTGTATACTTTTTCATTGGCAGGACAAAGCGTATTGTCTACCAAAGCGATTGGCGGGGCACCCCTTGACCAATCCATGATGCGCTCGCCTGAACGTACCCTGTAGTTCACCGCATCGGGTGTGCAGGACAATTCCGGGTAGGCGCTGATTGCGGCCAGACTATGACCAGGTACATCGATCTCGGGTAATATATCTACAAATCTGACCTTCGCATATTCCACCAGTTCTTTGATGTCTTCCTGTGTATAAAAGCCGCCGTAATTACGAGGTTCATCAGCAGTTGGAGGTATAAAGTTTCCAAATTCACCTACCTTCTTTACATTCCATGCCCCTACTTCAGTGAGTTTAGGAAGCCCCTTGATTTCTATTCGCCAGCCTTCATCATCTGTCAGGTGTAAATGGAGAAGGTTGTATTTGTAGCGCACCATCGCATCGATGTATTGTTTTACTTCATCCTTTGTGAAGAAGTGACGCGCAACATCGAACATTAATCCTCTCCAGCCCAAACGCGGGTAATCGGTAATTTCAACGCAAGGCGCTTTCCATTCGATATCCTTTATTGGCTCCTTACCTTCAATCTCCTTTGGAAACAATTGAATCAAACTTTGCACGCCGTAAAAGAGTCCAGCTGCTTTATTTGCCTGTATGGTAATGCGGTTTGGAGTCACGGTTAATTGGTAACCCTCCTTCCCAATGGTAGGGTTCTGTTTATCATTTAGGATCAATCTGATATGAGCCGTTTCCGACTTACTGCTGATCGTCGATACAAAACTGCCCGTAGGAATAGAAAGCCGCTCCTGCAAAAAGGCAAGAGTTTGCTGTGTTTCGTCTGTTGCCGGATACTGAATGATGACGTTGGCTGGTAAGATGAAATAACCTTCACCTTTGATGAGGGCTACAGGCTCTGGTATAATGGCAATTTCAGGAGGTACACCTATCGGCTGGACCGGTTCCGAAGGCATTGGCTCTGTAGCAACGGAAGTCTGGCCACTAGCGGAATAGCTCACAAAAAAAATACAAAGTATAACAAGGATGTTCTTCATTTAATTAGGTTTTGATGAATGCTGTCAGGTATTGAAGCCTGCCAATTATTTCAATGCGTTTAGAACTGTAAATAGTTTCCGGTTGATGCCTGAACCCGAATAATTATTAATACCAATCACTACAATATACCTGTGGCCCGAAGCACTGGTATGGTAGCCAGCAAACGCTGAAACGTTATTTATAGTGCCGCTCTTTATGGTCATGCCGTTATACTCCGGGAAGCTTCTCCGGTAGTCGCCGAACCAATTTTCTTTCTGCGCCTCAAATAACACCTTTGCCATGGCCATCGAGGTAATTCGGTTGCCGGGCGACAAGCCGCTGCCGTCAATAATGTTCAAAGCGCTTCTATCGATCCCTTTATTTGCCCAAAATTTAATTGTTGCAGATGTGCCGTTGTCCGTTGTCGCATCCATTCCCGACCTTGTCGCAATGACCTTTAACAAGGTTTCTCCATATAAATTTATACTTTTTTTCAGAAACCAATGAATCATTTCTGACAAAGTGGGAGAAGTTATCGTGCTGATCTTTTGGGTGATGTTTGCAATGGGCTGTTCATTTAGTGCCTTCAACCTTGCAGTGGTGGCAGATTGAGTGGTTGTAATTCCTGATTGTCTCAGGCTTTCCTCCAGTCGATAAGCGCAATCAAATGCCGGATCAGGAAGCGCTACTGAAATAGCTGCTTTGCCAATTCCAATCCCCCAGGTCCCTCTCAAATAGGCAACATGGCTATATGGTGGTAAAAAAGCATAAGCTCTGTCTCCAGAGCCAGGGGAGCCCGTTTTCAGTTCATTTACAATCTTCAAATAAGGTGTTTCCGGAACTGTTTTGATAAATTTAGCCTCCGCACCTTCTACCGATCCTGGTCTTAGGTGAATGTCAAACTGGTTTTCCCGCCAGGATAATCCTGACGTTCCGGCGCCAAAATAATTGCCAATGTCCTGCCAGATCCAACCTTCGGGAGTGGTTTGCGTACCGAAAGCCCGGTCATCACCCACTATCGCGCCTTCAATTTTCTTTATCCCAACTTTTTTCGCAGCATTTACCCATTCCGTCAGCACGGTTTGTTCCTTATTTTGATACCGGTCGGAACCCAGCGTAGGATCTCCGCTGCCAATGATCATCAAGTCGCCTTTTAAAACGCCCTCTGGAGTGATATGGCCAGTATAGGCCAAGGTAGTTTGGAATTGAAAGTCCTTACCCAAAACGCTAAACGCAGTTGCAGCAGTGATGACTTTTAATGTTGATGCAGGTGCCAGTCCAATATGTTCATTACGGGCAAATAGAATCTTCCCGGTATTGGCATCCAGCACACTCAATGACACGCTGGCATTTTTCACCTGGGGGTCGGATAAGAAAGTTTCATATGCGCTTTCCAGTTTCTGTATTGCTGTTTGCGCAAAGGCAGTACCGACTGAAAGGATAAATAAAAACTGGGCTGCTAATAGCGTTTTGATCATATGCTTTAAAACAAAAATGATGTATGATAACCGGTTACAGTTATTCATACATCAATTAACGTATATAACGAATAATATTATACCAGTTTGTTGCTCACCAGGTATTCAGCGATCTGAACAGCGTTGGTCGCAGCGCCTTTACGAAGGTTGTCGGCCACGATCCACATGTTTAATGTGTTTGGTAAAGATTCGTCGCGTCTTATCCTTCCAACAAATACCTCATCCCTTTCATGTGCATCCTTAGGCATTGGGTATTTTAAGTTAGCAGGATCATCAACAAGTACGATACCAGCTGTATTTTCCATCAATTCTTTTACTTCAGTAACATCAAAATCGTTTTCAAACTCAATGTTTACTGATTCCGAGTGCCCACCCATTACTGGAATACGAACGGTAGTAGCGGTCACTTTAATGCTATCGTCGCCCATGATCTTCTGGGTTTCCAGAATCATTTTCATTTCTTCTTTTGTGTATCCGTTGTCCTGGAAAACATCAATCTGAGGAATTACGTTCAGATCGATAGGGTAGGCGTAAGCCATAGGCCCATCGGTGATTCCTTTACGTTCGTTCATCAGTTGTTCAACCGCTTTTACGCCAGTTCCGGTTACAGACTGGTAGGTGGATACCACCACGCGCTTGATTTTATATTTATCATGAAGTGGCTTCAATGCCACCACCATTTGGATCGTTGAACAGTTTGGATTTGCGATGATCTTATCATCAGCTGATAACGCTGCTGCGTTTACTTCTGGCACGATCAACTTTTTCGATGGATCCATGCGCCATGCAGATGAATTGTCGATCACTGTGGTACCAACTTCGGCAAAGCGCGGAGCTTCAGCTAACGAGGTCCCACCACCTGCAGAAAACAACGCAATATCAGGTCTCATCGAAATCGCAGTATCCATGTTTACAACAGCGTACTTCTTACCCTTGAAAGTGATTTCCTTACCAACACTCTTTTCAGAGGCTACAGGGATCAATTCGGTCAGCGGGAAGTTACGCTCTTCTAATACTTTTAACATTACGGTGCCTACCAAACCGGTGGCGCCAACTACTGCAATTTTCATGTTCTTTAAAGATTGATTTTGTTCTTAATTTGTTGTTCTACTTGTTTTTAATTGTCAATTCTATTTATGGTGAAATAATAAGTCCTCAAATATGGGCATTTTTTTACGCATAAAAAAAAGGGATTGGTTATTGATAACCGATCCCTTTATTAAGTTGTCGAGTTATTCTTATTAAATCACTTCACTATTTACGTAATCGAAGCTTTGCTTTATGCTTACGAACGGATCCTTAGAAAAGTTTTCCTGCTCCACGATCAAGTGTTCAAGACCTGATAGTTTCGCATGTTTGTAAATGTTTTTGAAGTCTATGGTACCTGAACCAACTTCCGTGTTGATACCGTTGTTAGCTTTATCCATATCTTTTACATGCCACATTACAAAACGGCCCGGATATTTGTTAAACAAGGCAACCGGGTCATTTCCTGAACGGACAACCCAGTACAGGTCCAATTCAAATTGGATCTTATCCTTATCTGTTCCAGCAAGCATGATCTCATAACCGGTCGCGCCGCCTTCATAGGCTTTAAATTCGAAATCATGGTTATGATAGGCTAATTTTAAGCCCGACTGACTTACCAGCTCTGCCGCTTCATTTAATCGTGCGGTGATCTTTTTGTAATCGTCAAGCGATTTTCGGATGGGCTCAGATAAATAAGGAACTGTAAAATAGTGGTTATCAATAGCCGCGGCACCTTCGATCAGTGGCTTCAACAATTCCTTATTACCTGTGGTAATAAATTCATCGATCCCATAGTGGCCGCTCGGTGAAGTCAACCCATTATCTTTCAGCAAACTTTTAAATGAGGCTGCATCCAATCCCCAAAAGCCACCTGCTTTTGAAAACCCATAAGTTTCAACTTCTTTGTATCCGGCAGCTGCAACTTTTGCAATTACGCCTTTAACGTCTTTACCGATCTCATTTCTGAGGGTATACAACTGGAGGCCAATATTCCTTTTGTCTGCCGGGCTGCTGCAAGCATAGGTTGGCAAAAAAAGTGCGCCCGCGGCAGCGATGCCGGCGTGCTTGAGGAAGGTTCTTCTTGAGTTCATAGATTTAGAATTAAACATCGCAAATATTTACGGCATCTCTTAGTGATTTGATCTGGTCTGCGTATTTAGGAATAAATTCCTGCGCAACATAACCTTTGAATCCGGTAGCAAGGATCGCTTTGATGATGGCTGGATAAAATAGTTCCTGTGTATCGTCAATCTCATTCCGACCGGGTACCCCAGCGGTATGGTAATGTGAAATATATTGGTGATAGGTTTTGATGGTATTGATCACATCGCCCTCATCAATCTGCATATGATAGATATCATACAACAATTTGAAGTTTTCAGAGCCCAAACGTTTTGCTAGTTCGGCACCCCAGGCGGTATGATCACATTGATAGTCCTTGTGATTGATCTTACTGTTCAACAATTCCATAACCAATACTACACCATGCTTTTCAGCAAGTGGCATAATCTGTTTCAATCCGTCAACACAGTTCTTCAATCCTGTTTCATCATCTTTCCCACGTCTGTTTCCGCTAAAGCAGATCAGCTGTTTGTAACCAGCCGCTGCAACTTTAGGGATCATTTCCGTATAGTTTTTGATCAACGTAGCATGAAATTGTGGATCGTTCCAACCGTCAACTAAGTTGATCTCTGCACCATTGCACATAGACGAATCCAATCCGTGTTTCTTCAACGTTGGCCAGTCTTTCGGCCCAACCAGGTCGATCGCTTTAATTCCTATTTTTTTTGCTTCAATGCATAATTCATCCAGTTCCATCTTACCAAAACACCACCTGCATACCGCATGGTTGACATTTCCTTTCAGTGTTTTATCTGTATGTTGTTCCAAAGCGAAAGTGGGAATAGCTGCCGATACACCCAAGACGGCTGTTCCTGCAACAAGGTTCTTAAGTGCAGTTCTTCTGCTTACTTCGTTTTTCATGTTCGTTTGATTAAGCTTCGACCTTCTTTTTATCGTTAAAAAATAGCGCGAATAATAAGAAGACTGTCAGTGCGATTCCCGATGGAATGATCCAAACCATTTTCCAGTCGAAAGAGCCGTCAGCTAATTTATAAGTATCTGTGATCATCCCTGCAACTTCAAAGCCGATCAACATACCTACACCATAAGTGGCAAGCGTGATCAATCCCTGTGCAGAACTTTTGTATTTCTCGCCAGCCGCAGCATTGGTATAGATCTGTCCCGATACAAAGAAAAAGTCATAGCAGATACCATGAAGCGCAATACCGATGATCAACATGAAACTAAGATCGCTCGCATTTCCATAAGCAAACAGGGCATAACGCACTCCCCAGGCTAACATGCCGACCAATATTGTTTTCTTAAATCCGAACTTGGTAAAGAACAAAGGAAGTAACAACAAGAACAATACTTCTGATATCTGTCCAATAGTCATCTTTCCTGTTGGATTGTCCATACCTACATTTGACAAGAAAGGGTGGGCGTTCTGATAGTAAAAAGCCAACGGAATACAGATCAGAATTGAGGAAACAAAGAATATTGCAAAGTTTTTGTCCTTCAATAATTTCAAGGCGTCCAGGCCAATGATCTCAGACAATTTTACCTTTTCTCCAGTCGAAACTTTCGGTGGCGTTTTAGGTAACATAAAGCTAAATAAGCCTAATATTAATGAAACAACAGCACCCATCATGAAGGTGTTTTTCAGCATTCCTTCCTTAACAGCACCTTCATTATCCCAGTGGAATACATAACTGATCAGCAAACCTGCAGTGATCCAGCCAATAGTTCCCCATACCCTGATGGTGGAGAACTCCTTTTCCGGGTCTTTCATCTGATTGAAAGAAACGGAGTTAACTAAGGCAAGGGTTGGCATAAACAGAATCATATAGGCAAGAACATAAGGGTAAAATACCGTGATGTCTGTAGCATTGTACATTTGGTACATCAATAAGGCGCCTACCAGATGTAATACACCCAGGATTCTTTCCGCATTAAAATACCTATCAGCAATCAAGCCAATAATAAAAGGAGCGATAATAGCGCCCCATGACTGTGTTGAAAACACAGATGCAGATTGTGCACCCGTTGCACTCAGGTTATTCCCGAGAAAAGTGCCCAACGTAACAAACCATGCGCCCCAGATGAAAAATTCCAGGAACATCATGGTTGATAATTTGATGCGGTTGTTTAAATTCATGTTTGGTTAGTTATTTGAGTAGAGTAATTTAGAGCTGTTTGATCATGATGTTGCGGTACCATACTTCATCTCCATGATCCTGAAGCGCGATCTTACCAGATTTAAATGTACCCCAATCTTTCCATCCAGCAAATTTGCTTCCTGCAACAAGGCTTTTCCAGTTCTCGTCCCAAAGCGTGGTAGAAACTACTTTCACACCGTTGAGGTAATGCTCCAGCTTTCCGTCCTTACTGATGATCTCTGCGGTATTCCATTCACCAACTGGTTTAACAGTTTCTGAGCTGCTTTTAATAATATCGTATAAATCACCGGAATTATGTTTGGTGATCTTGCCATCAGGATGACCTTTATCGTCCAATACCTGCATCTCTAAACCAGTACTGTAGGTTTGCTGATATTTAGCAGGATCTTCATTTACATAATAGATTATTCCGCTATTTGCTTTAGGAGCAACTTTCCAGTCGATCTTCAAATGGAAATTACTGTACTCATTGTCCGTTACCAGATCACCACCACCATTTTTATCACCTTTTGGATCAAAATGCAGGGTGCCATCTTCAACTTTCCATTTTGACCCTGCGACAGCTTTGCCGTAACTATGCCATCCAGCCGTGGTTTTGCCATCGAATAACTTTGTAAACCCTTTATCACCTGTTTGGGCTCTTGTATTGCAGCCGGCCATTACAGCAGTTAATATGATCGCTGAAAATATGTATTGTTTCATATGTTGTATATTACGGTTAACGAACCAGCTGCAAATACAGCTGGTTCGTTAACCATTGTTCATTATTTTAATTTATTATTTAGCTACCGAGCGACCAGCCTTTGCGATAATCACGTTTTACAAACTGGTTTACCTCATCAAAATTGGTGATCCTCATATTGGCATTGTCCCAAAGTAATTTGATGTTCCTTCCAGGATATTTGATTTTTCCTTCCGCGTTTTTGCGTTGAACATCTGTACCTCTGATCGCAAGATTTGCCATCAATAGTGATTCTGTTAGCGGACCTGCAATTGAAAACGGAGAACTCACTTCTTTCTTGCCATAACCAGCAATACAGGCCTCAACCCATTGTGCATAGTGCCCATCAGCGCCATTTGGAATTCGCGCAAATTTTTGTGCTACCTTGATGTTCTCGTTTCTGCTTAGCGGGATTAAACGCGGATTGAGCCCGTAAGTTCCGGCCATCATTTTACCTTTTGTACCTACAAACAAGGTTCCATTGCCTCCGTCACCAAAAACATCATTGGCACCTAATTCTTCTGGTCTTTCAGGTTGAATACCGCCGTCCATCCAATGCACGGTAATGTCGCCCAAAGTTTTATCCGTTTTCGGGAATTTTAGGGTAACATGGCTGGATGGGGGACAGCTTTCCGGGAAATACCCACGTTTGAATTCATCTACATAGACAGAACCAACACTGGCTTGAACCTCAGTAGCATACTTTAAGTTCAAAACACTGAAAGGAGCTTCTAATAGGTGGCAGCCCATGTCGCCCAATGCACCTGTTCCATAATCCCACCAGCCGCGCCAGTTGAAAGGAACTAGTTTGTTCACGTAATCTTTGTAAGGAGCTGTTCCAAGCCATAGATCCCAATCCAGATCAGCCGGAACCGGAGCTTTATTGTCCGACCACTGAATGCCTTGCGGCCAAACCGGTCTGTCGGTCCATGCGTAAATGGTGTGCACATCACCGATCAACCCGGCGTCGTACCATTCCTTCATGAGACGCGGGCCATCATTAGATGCACCCTGGTTTCCCATTTGTGTAACTACCTTATATTTTGCTGCGGCAGCAGTTAATGCGCGCGCCTCGTAAATGTCATGCGTTAGCGGCTTTTGAACATATACATGCTTGCCCAATTGCATTGCGGCAATGGCCTGCACGGCATGTCCATGATCCGGTGTAGAAATCGATACCGCATCGAAATTTTTGGATTCTTTATCCAACATTTCGCGGTAATCTCTGTAATATTTTGCTTTAGGGAAAGCTTTTACACTGTTCGCAGCCCTGCTGTCATGCACATCGCAAAGGAATCCAATGTCCGCCTTGCCACTCTTGTGGAACATGGCAATGTCCGACTGGCCTTTACCGCCAGCGCCTATTCCTGCTATGATCAGCCGATCGCTTGGCGCTAAGAAACCTTTTCCGCCAAGAACATGGCGAGGTACAATCATAAAGGCCGAAGCGGCAATAGCTGTGTTTTTCAGGAAATTACGCCTGGACGTACTATCCGGTTTTTTGTTGATCTCCTCCATGGTTTATTTAGGTTTGGTTATTTTTTAAGAGATAGAATATAGCTGGCCATTTTCTTTGCATCGTCTTTGCTTAAAGATGCATGTGGGGTCATTGGAATTTCACCCCAAACACCCTTACCACCGCTAATGATCTTGTCGGCCAGGTAATCTACATTTTCGTCATTCAATGGATATTTCGCAGCGATGTCAACATATGCAGGGCCAATTACTTTCTGCACTTTATTGTGACAGCCGATACAGTCAGATTTTGCGATTAGTTTTTCTCCTTCTCCCTTAACCGCAGGAGCCGGTGTTGCTGTAGTAGTTTCTTCTGCACTTGGAGTAGTTTCGGTCGTAGTGGTAGAAGTAGATGAACTACGTTCTTCCGGGCTTGAGCAGGAGGTGGCCATTGCCAAAAGGGCGCAGCCAAAAATGATTAGTGTTTTTTTCATGAGTGTGTGTTTATTGAGTTAAACCTAAGATCTTATTGTTGAAATCGACATTTCCACCAGAAGCGGCGAAATCATCAAAAGCCCGGTCTGTTACTTTAATGATGTTCTTTGTAATAAATTCTGCACCTTCCTTCGCACCAACCTGCGCGTCTTTTATGCAGCATTCCCATTCCATTACCGCCCAGCCACTATAGTCGTACTGAGCCAGTTTACTGAAAATGGTTTTGAAATCTACTTGTCCATCTCCCGGCGAACGGTATCTTCCAGCCCGATTTGCCCAGCTCTGGTAACCGCCAAAAGTTCCCTGCCTGCCGGTAGGATTGAATTCCGAGTCCTTCACATGAAACGCTTTAATGCGCTCATGGTAAAAGTCGATGTATTGAATATAATCCAACTGTTGCAATACAAAATGTGAAGGGTCGTAAAGCAGACATGCCCTTGGGTGATTGTTTACTTTTTCAAGGAACATTTCGTAAGTGATGCCATCGAACAGATCTTCTCCCGGATGTATCTCATAACAAACGTCTACGCCATAGGTTTCAAATTCGTTCAAAATAGGCATCCATCTTTTGGCCAATTCAGTGAATCCTGCCTCTACCAATCCTTCCGGACGCTGAGGCCATGGATGGAACATGTGCCATAATAATGAGCCGCTAAATGTGGCATGTGCATTCAATCCCAGGTTCTGGGAAGCTTTAGCAGCATATTTCAATTGCTGAACTGCCCATTCTGTTCTTGCCTTAGGGTTGTTTCTATAAGCGTCTGGAGCAAAAGCATCAAAAGCCAGGTCGTATGCCGGGTTTACTGCTACCAGCTGTCCTTGTAAATGGGTTGAAAGCTCAGTGATCTCTAACCCGTATGACGCTACTATTCCTTTTAACTCATCTGCATAAGTTTTGCTTTCTGCAGCTTTCTGCAAGTCAATAAATCTCGCGTCCACCGTAGGCATCTGAATACCTTTAAATCCAAGTCCCGCTGCCCATTCACAGATTGCTTCTAAGGAATTAAATGGTGCTTCGTCTCCGATAAATTGAGCTAAAAAGACCCCAGGCCCTTTAATTGTTGTCATGTTCCGTTATATTTTAAATTCAAACCATTTTTGGTCCGACTGGCTTGAAGCCACTGTGTTCTCAATAAATGCCATTCCTCTAACACCGTCTTCCACATTTGGGAAATCAAGCATAGCTTCCGTAGGCGTTCCTCCCTGTAACTTCGTTCTTAAAGTCAGAACAAAGTTTCTATAGATATTGGCGAAGGCCTCAAGATAGCCTTCAGGGTGACCGCCTGGTACCCGCGTATTGTGTTTGGCGATGTCAGACAAATAAGGTTGCCCGGCACGGTATACCTGCGCAGGTTGATCCAACCATTTTACCATCAAAGTGTTTGGTTCCATTTGGTGCCATTCCAGACCACCTTTTTCACCATATACTTTGATCTTCAATGCATTCTCCTCACCCGCAGCAATTTGAGAGGCGACTAAAACTCCATTTGCTCCATTGTCGAACTTAAGCAAGACGTTGCCGTCATCGTCAAGTCCACGGCCCGGAACAACAATGTTCAGGTCAGCGCAAAGCCTGGTGATTTTTAATCCGGAGATGTATTCTGCCAATTGAGCTGCATGTGTACCGATATCACCCATGGCACCACTTTTCCCACTTTTAGCAGGGTCGGTACGCCAGGCTGCACCCGCGTTGCCTTCCCGTTCCGTAAGTGTGCTCAACCATCCTTGCGGATATTCGACCATGATTTTTCTGATGGCACCAAGCTGACCTGCGGCAACCATTTGCCTGGCTTGTTTAACCATCGGATAGCCCGAGTAAGTGTGCGTTAAGCACAGAAGCAAACCCGTTTCCTTAACTTTTTCCTGAAGCTGTTTAGCTTCTTCAAGTGATAAGGCAATCGGTTTCTCAATCACAACATTGAAACCATGATCCAGGGCCATCATTGCCGGGGCAAAATGTGCGAAGTTAGGAGTCACGATCGTTACGAAATCTATCCGTTTATCCGCAGGCAACTTGCTTTCCTGCGTGATCATTTCTTCGTAATTGAGATAAGTCCTGTCTTCAGGAAGGAACAGAATCTTTCCTGATTCCATCGCAACTTCCGGATTGATACTTAATGCGCCGCAGCAGAATTCAACCTGCCCGTCAATATTTGCAGCTATGCGGTGAACAGCGCCGATAAAAGCATCTTTGCCGCCGCCGATCATACCCATTCTGATTTTTCTGTTCTCCATTAGAGGTTACCTTTTTTTAATTCACTTACCGCAAAGTCGCACGCTCTGGCAGTTAATGCCATATACGTTAAAGATGGATTTTGGCAAGCGGCAGAGCCCATGCACGATCCATCTGTGACAAATACATTTTTCACTTCATGCATCTGGTTCCATTTATTCAGTACAGAGGTTTTCGGATCATGGCCCATTCTGGCGGTACCCATTTCATGAATGGCCATTCCCGGAGCAGATCCATTGTCAAACGTTGTGATGTCCTTAGCACCGGAAGCTTCCAACATTTCGGCTGCATCGTTCATCATGTCAACACGCATTTTACGTTCGTTGTCTTTAAACTCACAATCTATCGCTAATACTGGCTGTCCCCATTTGTCTTTTTTGCTTTTGTCAATAAAGACTTTGTTCTCAAAGTAAGGAAGTGACTCACCAAAACCACCTAATCCCATATTCCATGCACCAGGAACCGTCATTTGGTCTTTGAAGTCTGCACCAAACGCAAGTTCAGCAACATCAGCATGCCAATTTCCACGGCTTCCACCACCTTGATAACCGAAGCCCCTCAGGTAGTCGCGCTTATCATTGCCCATGTTTTGGTATCTTGGGATATAAATTCCATTGGCTCGTTTTCCGTAAGTATATTTATCGTCATACCCTTCGATCCTGCCATTCGCACCAGCACGGAAATGGTGATCCATCAGGTTGTGTCCAAGCTGTCCGCTACCATTACCAAGTCCATTAGGGAACTCTTCTGAAACAGAGTTTAACAGCACGAAAGTGGTGCCCAACGTTGATCCGTTTACGAATACGATTTTTGCATAGTATTCTGTAGTTTCCATTGTTTCAGCATCGATCACGACTACACCTTTTGCTTTTTGAGTTTCTTTATCATAAATGACAGAGTTCACGATAGAAAAAGGGCGTAAAGTTAAATTACCCGTTGCTACAGCTGCAGGAAGGGTAGAAGATTGCGTACTGAAATAAGCACCAAAAGGACATCCTCTGCTACATAGGTTACGGTACTGACATTTGCCACGGCCACCATGCTCAACGGTTAGGTTGGCCACACGGCCAATGGTCATGATCCTTGATTTGTTCCATTTGGACTCAATGCGTTTCTTAACTTCCTTTTCAACACAGTTCAACTCCATCGGCGGAAGAAATTGTCCGTCGGGAAGTGCTGGCCAGTTCTCCGCTTTACCGCTGATCCCTGCAAATTTCTCCACATAGTCATACCAAGGGGCAACGTCCTTATATCTGATCGGCCAATCTACACCATGTCCGTCTTTCAGGTTGTCCTCAAAATTTAAGTCGCTGAAACGGTAACTCTGTCTGCCCCACATCAATGATTTACCGCCAACATGATACCCGCGGTACCAGTCAAAACGTTTCACTTCGGTATAAGGACAATCATGGTCATCCACCCAAAAGCTTTCATTGAATTCAGAATAAGGATAATCCCTTTTCTGAACCGGGTGCGCTTCTTTTTGTGCTTCCGTTAGCTTACCTCTATGTTCGAATTCCCATGGCTTTTTCATGGCCGTGGTATAATCTTTTATATGTTCAACGTTTCTGCCTCTTTCCAGAAGTAAAACTTTCAAACCTTTTTCCGTTAATTCCTTTGCTGCCCAGCCACCACTGATTCCAGATCCTACAACAATTGCGTCATAAGTATTCTGCGCTGTTGCTTTAACATTTAAATTGCTCATTCTTAAAATATATAAAGGTTTACGACCAGACTCTCTGACCAGGTTTCAAATCTACACAGCCATCATAACGACCAGGAATATCCACGTAAGCATAGGCCTGCGTGGCGCCAACTTCCGAGGTGAAATACCCAAGTAAGGTAAGGTCTCTGATGATCAAAAAGAAGCGGGGTTCCGTCTTCGCTTTTTCCTTTGGCAATATAGAAACGTTGCCGGTGTTTTCTACCTGCGATTTTGCTTCTTCGTCTGGATTGGTCTTCTGTTTATCCCGTTCGGCCTGTTCCACCTTATTCAGGCTTTCACGCTCTGCTTTTGTTGCTGCAATTGTAGCCTCCCTTAATTTGCCAAGTAGTTCCTGACGTTGTGGTACCGTAAGCTCCAAAAAGCTTTTCTTGTATTGATCCTTCGATTGCGCTTCCAAATCATCAAGACCCTTCACGAATGCCTTCTGTGCATCGTCAGGATAGCAGTCCTTAACCATCATCGAAATGAATGGTCCTACACCTGCGGCTTTCGCCCCCGGCGTTTTTGTTGTAGGTATAATAATATCTGCTACTTCCGTGATCAGCTTTAGTTGTTCTTCGGTGAATAAACTGCCTTTAGCTTTAGTGGGAGTTGAATTGCAACCCTCCAGAAATACTCCGATTGTAGTTGCCGATAGCGCGCCTCCCATTAAAAAGGCAACATTTCTTACCGCTTCTCTTCTGTTCATATTCGGTTGTTAAAGTTGTTATTGTGTGTTTAAACTATGGTTTGTTTTGTAATAATAAGAAAAAAAAAGATGTTAGTGTTATAAATACACTGTAAAGTAAATATATAATGTTTTTGTTACTAAATCAATTTTTTAACATTTATCTCAATTGTAATTTTTTAGAATAATCCTGATCGTCATTCTAAATAATCAGCTGCGAATTTTGGTTGCTATGAACATTTTTGAATAGGTTTGTCCTTTAATTAGCTTTTTCCCCAAATTCCATAAATTGTTTATGACTGAAAAAATACTCGTTTTAGGTTCTAATGGCCAGATTGGCACAGAACTGGTCACCGCTCTACGTAAAACCTATAATGAAGATAATGTAATTGCCTGTGATATCCGCAGACCAGATTACGACATCAAGAACTCGGGTCCGTTTGAATTCGTAAACGTGTTGGAAAAGGATACTTTGAATGATATCTTTCAGAAGTATAAGCCCACACAGGTTTATCTGTTAGCGGCCTTGCTCTCTGCAACTGGTGAGCAAAATCCGAAATTGGCATGGGACCTCAATATGAACGGTTTGCTGAATATCCTGGACCTGGCGATTACTTATAAGACCGCCAAGGTTTACTGGCCGAGTTCAATTGCTGTTTTTGGGCCAAATTCGCCTAAAGTGCTGACTCCTCAATATTGCGTGATGGACCCAAACACGGTTTATGGAGTAAGCAAACTTGCTGGTGAACGCTGGTGTGAATATTATTTTCAAAAATATGGATTGGACGTGCGTAGCATCCGTTATCCGGGGTTGATCAGTTGGAAAGCGGCACCAGGTGGTGGAACAACAGATTATGCCATTCATATCTTTCATGACGCACTTAAAAAGGGAAGTTATGCTTCCTTCCTGAATGCGGAGACAGAGTTGCCCATGATGTATATGGATGACGCGATCAGAGGAACCATAGAGTTGATGGATGCGGAGGCAGGCAAGATCTCCATTCGTTCCAGTTATAACTTTGCAGGAGTTAGCTTTACCCCTGAAGTGCTTGCAGAGGAGATCCGTAAACATGTTCCGGGATTTAAGCTGACCTACACTGAAAATGATCCGCGGCAGCAGATTGCCAATGGATGGCCCCGGTCAATAGACGACAGCTATGCAGCTACCGACTGGGCCTGGAAACCTGAATATGATTTAACTAAGCTCACATCTGATATGTTAAAGAATTTAAAGAAATAAATATTTAGTTTTGTTGCTGGCTAATGATGCTGGCTACTAAATACTAAAAAAAGAAAATGGGAAGAGCATTTGAATTTAGAAAAGAAAGAAAATTTAAGCGGTGGGCCAAAATGGCTGTGCAGTTTACCAGGATAGGTAAGGAGATTGTAATGGCCGTGAAGGACGGTGGAGCAAGTCCTGATACCAACTCACGTTTACGTACCGCTATACAGAACGCGAAAGCGGTGAATATGCCCAAAGATCGGGTTGATGCCGCTATTAAACGTGCTTCGAATAAGGATGAAAATGGTTATGAGGAGTATGTCTATGAAGGATATGCCCAACATGGAGTGGCCATCCTGATTGAAACTGCAACCGATAATACCAATAGAACAGTAGCCAACGTGCGAAGCTATTTCAATAAAACTGGCGGTACTTTGGGTAAGACAGGATCATTGGATTTTATCTTCAACCGGAAGTCGATCTTCAGGTTCCTGCCAGGAGAAAGAGATCTGGAAGAACTGGAGTTTGAACTTATCGATGCCGGTTTAGAAGAATTATATTTGGAGGCAGATGAAGAAGGTCAGGATATTGCAGTGGTACAAACCGCGTTTGAAGATTTTGGGAAGATGCAAAAAACATTAGAAGACCTTGGTCTGGAAATGAAAAGCGCAAAGTTAGAACGCATTGCCCTATCGCATACAGCCGTGTCGGAAGACCAGGTTGCAGACGTGTTTAAGTTGATTGATAAATTGGAAGAGGACGATGATGTTCAAGCCGTTTATCACAACATGGCTGATTAAGCGTAAGCGATTAGCTGAGATTGATAAAATATTAACAAAGAAAAGGGCACCACGGTGCCCTTTTCTTTGTTAAAGCCAACTCATCCATTGAACAAAGGAATAATAAACACGTGTCTTAATACCTAATTAATACTAGCCCTTTAGCTTTGCGGCATGTTACCATTACTCCAAATAAGCGAGTTAAAGCTCCAGTCGTTAAAGGAAGGAGATAGCAAAGTCTTCAATGAAATCTTTGATACTTACTGGCAAAAGCTTTATGCAGCGGCGTATAGTCGCATTAAGGATGAACAGCAAGCTCAGGATATAGTTCAGGATGTTTTCATCCACATATGGGATCGTCGGGAACACCTATCGTTGAAGTCCGAAACTTTAGAATTTTACTTATTAAGATCTGTAAAGAACCGGGTGATTAACTTCTACTACAAAGAGAAGGTAAGAAAGCATGCTTTATCCGAAACTTTAGCATTCGCAGGTGAATTGGAGAGTATTGCTGGATTTGAAGAAAGGTACCCGGAAATGGAAATTTTTGTAAACTCCAGGATTAAGGAACTTCCAACGTCAATGAAAAGGATTTATCTGATGAAGGAAAATAATTATTCAATAAAAGAAATTGCCAAACATTTCAATCTTGCAGAGCAGACCATAAAAAACAACATTACTGAAGCTTCACATCGTTTACGCACGGCGCTTAAGAAAAAATTCAATGCGGAATATGTGCTGTTGGTTTTGAGTTGTTATTTCTATTAACAATTAATTGACACAACGTTAAGGTTAGCTTAAAGTACCTCGGGAGATCGCAGCTGTATATAAGGTGTAGATCCTGTCGATGTGAATAAAAAATATTTAAAAAAGCTTTTTGGAAAATACCTGAACAATCGATTGAATTCAGAGGAACAAACCCTATTAGATTCCTGGTATGATTCTTTTGGAGATTCAGAAAATATACCTCCTTTAAAGAATAAAGATAAAAAGGAACAGATATATGCTGAGCTTCGTCTGAACTTAAATCTTCATTTAAAAAAGAATACCAGCAGAAATCTATGGTGGTCATATGCCATAGCAGCTAGTTTGATCATTGTACCTTTCGTGTGTTATCTATTATACGCTCCCCAAATTGAGGAAACTAAAACAGCAATAGCCTATCAAAAAATCAAAGCGGGGAACGGGAAATTAAAAAAGGTCATTCTTCCTGACCGCTCTGAAGT
Organism: Pedobacter sp.; assembly: GCA_031179845.1. GTDB lineage: Bacteria > Bacteroidota > Bacteroidia > Sphingobacteriales > Sphingobacteriaceae > Pedobacter. The sequence goes on along the minus strand of JAPSHM010000002.1, from coordinate 15,315 downwards.
TTGGATAAATTCCGGTTCTGAGATTAGATTCAATGCACAAGGGTTTACTAAAAAGAGAGATATCTTCCTCGATAACGGAGAAGCTTTTTTTAAGGTGACTAAGAATACAGAAAGTCCATTTAGAGTCATCACACCAACTGTAACGACACAGGTATACGGTACATCCTTCAACGTAAAGGCCTACAAAGAACTTAGCTATTCGTCGGTGCATGTAAAAACAGGTCGGGTAAAAGTAAGTTTAGCAAATGATACCATTGGCGAGCTATTATCCGCTGATCAGTCGGTCTCCTATGCAAAAGGCGCTAAAAACCTTGTGCGGATCGATACTTCAGTATTTACCGCTGATTATTGGATTAGTGGAACAACTATAATTAATAATGCTTCGTTCACGGAACTTGCATTACTGATGTATAACCGCTTCAGTATTCGGCTATTGGCTGGCAACTCTTTAGTTGCAGCACACCATTATTCACTTGCAATACATCAGGACAAGCCGCTCGAATATTATTTGAAACTCATTAGTGCTATACATAACAACCAATATAGGAGGGAAAACTATGAAATAACTATATTTTAACTATTAATAAAAAAACCGGAAGGCTGTTGACGCAACCTTTCCGGCAATCCCAATAATCTTTCACAATTAAACAGGAATTCAAATTTATGAAGAAAAGCGCATTGCTACTCAGGGAAATTATGCACATTTCACTTATCGCAATCAGTTCAGTTTTAATTTGCAGCAATTTTTTGTTGGCTGCTGATACCAAGGCACAGGTAGTTGCCAAAAGAATTGATATTAATTTCACCAATGGAAAATTAAGTGATGCTTTGGCTGCCTTTAGTCAAGTATCAAAAATTCAGGTCGCCTATGACGGAATCTACCTGGGCGTAGATCGGTTTCAAGTATCCCCAAAAAAGTTTCAAAATGCACAAGCAGGGGATGTTTTAACTTATCTACTCAAGGGTACCGGGATCACCTATAAAGAGGTTTATAACAGTCTGATATTGTTTAAAAGTTCTTCCCAGGTCCGGGTTTCAGGTCGGGTCACTGATGAAAATGGAGATGTACTTCCGGGCGTTAGTATCAGAGTAAAAGATTCTTCCACTGGCAGCGTTACCAACGCTTCCGGCGAATATCAGATAACCGTTTCTGATCCTGGTACGGTATTACAATTTGCCTATATCGGATTCAATACCCAGGAGATTCGGGTAGGAAAGCAAACTTCACTGAACGTTCGAATGATAGCCAATTCAAGTAGTCTTTCGGAGGTGGTCGTTACTGCCTTAAATATCAAGCGTGACGTAAGAGCGTTAAGCTATAGTCAGCAAGGCGTTGATGTTAACGCCATCAATGAAGCTAAAAGCCCTAATTTTATAAGCGGCCTTTCTGGGAAAGTGTCTGGTGTGCAGATCGTGCCGCCGGTATTCAACACTGGCTCAGCACGTATAGTCATCCGCGGAAATAGCTCTATCACAGGCAATAATCAGCCTCTTTTTGTAGTGGATGGTGTGCCGATCGATAATACGTCTGGTGATGAAGGAAGCCTGGATTATGGTAATAATGCGGCCGACATTAATACCGAAGACGTAGAAAATATCCAGGTATTGAAGGGCCCGAATGCATCGGCATTATACGGTTCGAGGGCTGCGAACGGGGTAGTCCTGATTACTACTAAAAAGGGATCGGGGAAGTTCAAAGTATCCTTGAATTCCAGCCTGATGTTTCAGGAACTAACAGAATTTCCTGAATATCAAAACACCTATGGTGTTGGAACTTCCTCCTATATCGACAATACCAACACCATTCCCCAAGCTGTAAAGAACTATAGAAGTTGGGGGTCGCCAATGTTAGGACAACCTTATGTAGCCATAAATGGCGAAGTTAAGCCGTACCTGCCACAGCCGAATAATGTGAAGGATTTTTACTCCACTGCCGCGCTTCTCACAAATGCACTTGCTGTTGAAGGTGGAAATGAGCATAATTCCTATCGGCTATCCTATACAAACTATTCGGGCACAAGCGTAGTAGAAAATTTCAATAAGAATAACAAACATTCCCTAAATTTTCGAATGTTGAATACCCCGGCGAAATGGCTGAAGTTTGATACTAAGGTGAATTTTATTCATGATATTGTTAACAACAGACAGTATTCAAATTCCAATGGCAGGAACCCGACGAACCTATATACACATATGGCCAGAAGTACAGATCTCGATGAGTTGATGCCTTATAAAGACGAAGAAACTGGTAAGGAGATCGGCACCCATAGAAATTTTAGTAATCCATATTGGGCAATAAATGAAAACCCAAATCGCGATGTGAAGGATAGATTACTTGCATCCTTTAATCCAGAAATTAACCTTACTCCATGGATAAAATTCAATGCCCGGTTAGGAGCAGATATGTATTGGTGGGAGGGATATGAATTCAACAACATAGGGTCAGTTATTGCCAGCAACCCTGATGGGTTTATGCGCACCTTCAATTCAAAACAAATGAATTACAACCTGGAAGGATTCTTTACAGTTAACAGGAAATTTAATGACTTCTCCTTTGTCGGATTGTTAGGTGCCAACAGTTTTGGATCTACGTTCGAAAGGAGGGAGTCGCGAATTAATTCCCTGCTCCAACCTGGCTTGATCAATCTCTCAAATGCAAAAGAATATCCTACAGTAAGTCAAACCATTCGGAGGAAACGCATCAATTCAATTTATAGTTCTGTATCCCTTGGGTACCGTAATTATGCATTTGTAGATATAACAGCCCGAAACGATTGGTCTTCCACATTGCCGAGCAGGAACAACGCTTACTTTTATCCCTCAATCGGTACATCATTGGTGCTTAGTGATATTTTCAACATAAAAAGCGATGTGTTGAGTTTCGCTAAGTTACGGGCCTCGTATGCAATGGTCGGTAATGATACGGACCCGTATCGCCTTGAGTCAACCTATTCATTTGATGGCTTTTTCGACGGTGCAACACGAGCTTCACTTAATACCACAATGAATAACCCTGATCTTAAACCTGAAAAGACCAGTTCTTATGAATGGGGTGTAGATCTGAAGTTGTTGAAGAACAGGATCAGCATTGATGTTACCCAGTATTCTGCTGCGACTACAAATCAAATCATCACTGCTCAACTGCCAAGTTCAAGTGGTTACAAACAACGATTATACAATGCGGGTAAAATTAGGAACTGGGGAATTGAAACAGGTCTGAGTGGTCGCATCATCGAAAACAGGAACTTCAACTGGCAAAGTCGGATTAACTTTTCAAAAAATAATTCAGAGGTGGTCGAATTGCTCGACGGAATATCACGATTTCAGTTAAATAACAATTCCAGTTTTATCTATGTATATGCAGAGGTTGGAAAACCATATGCGCATCTACGAGGCTTAGGTGTCCAACGTGATGCCAACGGGAATATGCTTCTGGAAGATGGTGGCGGTTTATTGGCGAAAGATAATGATAAAGCTTATGGTTCTGCCACTCCTGATTGGATTGGAGGTTTCAGCAATACTTTCTCCTATAAACAATTTGACCTGGGCTTCCTTATTGACGTGAAACAGGGAGGAGTTCTTTACTCTGGAACTATGTCGAGAATGCTGGTCAACGGGGTACATGCAGAGACACTTGTTGGACGTGACGACTATTACCGAAGTAGAGTCATTTTTGGTGAAACGGATGCTGAGCTGAGTGGTGGAGCAAAATGGGACGCCTATTATGCGGATGGAACAAAGAACACAAAGTTTGTTTCACCTCAGAATTACGAATATACCAGACCGAATTATGCGGAGTTTGTCATGTATGATGCTTCCTTTATAAAACTGCGGGAAGTAACCTTGGGCTATACTATGCCTGCTACACTCCTGAAGAACACATTTTTAAAAGGTGCAAGGGTATCGGTTACAGGTCGTAATCTAGCTATCCTTCATAAAAACACCCCACAGGGTATCGATCCTGAAGCCACTTCAACTTCTGGAAACGGGCAAGGTATCGAAAATGGAGCTTTACCTCCAAACAGACTTTACGGGTTCAATGTAAGGCTAACATTTTAATTCCAAGATAATGAAACTTAAACTGATGATCACTTTAATATGTACATGCCTATTCATGTCATGTACTAAGGAATTTGAAGAAATAAATTCTAATCCCAATAATCCTACTGTTGTTGAACCTGATTTTTTGTTCACTACCTCGATCTTTCAAAGTATGAATCTCTATGGTGGAACAATGAACCGGGAAATTTTCTTCAATTATACGCAGCATTTTTCCGGCTTTCAGGGAGAATTCCAGCGATTTACCTATAACAACCAAACCAACAATACCTACTGGAAAAATACCTATATCGATTGTTTACAGCCGGTACATCAAATTGAGTTGAAGTATAGCAATAACCCTTTATACAAAAATAGGGTAGCGATTGCCCGTATTTGGAAAGCTTATATTTTTTCTAACACAGTAGCTATTTGGGGAGGTATTCCTAAATCTGCCGCTTTAACCGGGGAGCCGGCTGTACCCTATGAAAAAGAAGAAGAGATCTATTATTCTTTGCTGGATGAACTCAAAGTGCTTGCAGCCGAATTGGATCCGACAGGTGATACGTTTTCAGCGACTGCGGATAGGGTTTATAAGGGAGATGTACAGAAATGGAAGAAATTTGCAAACACACTCCGACTTCGTCTTGCAATGCGCATTGCCAACTCTTCTCCTAACGGTGACCCAGTAACAGCCAAAAAGGTTGTTCAGGAAATATTCCAGGATGAAGCGAATACGATTAAAGCGCAAGATGAAAGCGCTGCGGCTACTTTCGGCCTGACCAGCGATACCTGGAGCCCGCTTTATGATCGTGCAGTGTATAATTATAAAGCCAATTTGGCAACCATTCCAGTCCTTGGCGAATCATTGGTCTATCATACTTTGCCCTATCAGGATCCTCGATTAACCGTTTATGCTCAGCCTGCTAAGAAGGGACCGAAAAAAGGTGAGTTCTTCGGTCAGAATGTGTCTTATGGTGGAGGTGGTGAGTTTGCTGATGGAAAGATCAATCCTCACACGGGTCTGAAACAGGAAGACTACTCCCAAATTGGTGAACGGTTTCTTAAGCCGGATGCTGAATATGTCTTTATTTCCTATGCAGAATCCTGCTTTCTTAAAGCTGAGGCTGCAATGAAGGGCTGGTGGGGCGATCCTAATCCCGAAAAATATTATTATGAAGGAATAGACGCTTCATTTAATCGGTACGGACTGAGCGCAACTCAGGCCACAAAGTACAAAGAAACACCAGGAATAAAGTGGAGCACAGCTTCTGATACCGTTGGTCGCCAGGCAGCATTCCAGGACTGGCTACAGATCTGCTCCAGCTATATCCCGGCAGGCGATAATTTCAAGCGATTAACCATGCAGCACTGGCTTGCCATTCCGATGCAAGGTATAGACGCATGGACTTTATTGCGTCGTACGCAGGTGCTGGAGTTTCAGCCGCAGTTTGGAACTTACGATGGAAATTATGCTTACATGCCGCAGCGGATACTATATCCAACTGATGAACGGCAGACGAATAGCGCTGAAGTTCAAAAGGCAGCAACATGGCTCAATGGAGATGACAACATCTTTACAAAGCTTTGGTTTGCGTTGCCAACCAGGAAGAACCCGAATTTACCGTATTAAACTTATAAGAACGAACGATGAAAATACTTGTATATGTTTTGGCTTTCGCACTGCTGATAAGCGCGTGTAGTAAAGAAGACGATCCTCAACTTCCCAACTTCGATTACGAAATACCAGACGTCCCGATTACTGAAAATGTTAACGTAGGCGCATTTTATTATAATTATTCTGCTGGCGACTGGGCAAAAAAGTATACTTATACACCTTTAAAGGGTGTGTACAGTGCGCTTGCTCCAGATATCATGGAGCAACACCGCATTTGGGCTGATCAAGCCGGGCTTGACTTTTTTATCTTCAACTGGAATGGTCCTGTTTCCGGTGATCCCCTTTTAAACAGCTTTATAAACGGTCGGAATAGCAAAGTTAAAATGGTGGTCAATTACAATACTGCTCACCTTTCCGCCAGTAGTGCCGCTCCGCTTACCGGAACTAAGCTAACTACAATGATCGATGAATTTAAATTGCTCGCTTCTACACATTTTAATAAAGAGTATTACTATAAAATTGATGGTAGGGTCGTGGTGCTGTTTTCTCCCCTTAATATCAGCGCGAACGCTTCATCAAGTATCGATTTTTCGGCTGTCATACCCGCCCTTCGGCAAGCGATGAATGAAGTAGGAGTAGATCTTTATATCATTGGTGATATCAATTCAGGCTGGCTTCCCCCACAACGCTACGCAGCCAATATCAAGACAATGGATGCAATAGATTTGAACAACTGGTCTACCGACAATTACGACAGGTCTGTGTTTTTTCCATCCTTCAGTGATTTAAACTGGAAGAACTGGAAAGATTCCACCTCTACCTGGAGTGTTGATTTTGTTCCCTGCGTTTTTCCTGGCTTCAATGATAAAGTGATGTCCCCGACAAGCAAATTATATACGCTTGAACGAAGTGAGCAATTTTATGCCGATTACTGTAATGTTGCTAAACGAAATATGGGCTCAAAACGCATTGTCCTTGTTAACTCCTGGAACAATTTCCAGGTAGGAACCTCATTAGAACCGGCCCAGGAATATGGTACAACCTACCTTGACATTACCCGTGAACAGTTCAAAGTCGGAAATTAAAGAAAGATAACCACGCTCGAAAGCATCCTGGGAATGCCCGGAAGCTTTAAAACTCATTTCAATATGGAAACACTTAACAGAAGAAAATTTATTGCTGCTGCGGGTATGCTGGCAGCTGTTTTACCTCTTGGAGCCTCAGCTTTCGACTTTATCCCATCACCCGGCAGCGACTTCAACTTTATTTTACTCGGGGATTTACACTTTGATAAGCTAGAACATCATGATCCGGAATACCTGAAGGTGAGGTACCCGAACGATATCGGTCAAATCAAAAATTATTCGAGAATCACTGCAGAGAACCTTCCTTTATTGTTGAAGGAGTCGAAAGAAAAAGGTCGGGCATTGAATGCTGATTTTTACCTTCAGCTTGGTGATTTTGTAGAAGGGTTGTGTGGTTCAGAAGCGCTAGCTCAAACACAAACTAAGGAATTTATCGCTCTTATCGCAGCGCAAAAACTTAAGCGTCCCTTTTTTGTGATCAAAGGAAATCATGACATCACTGGAACAGGGGCTCCCGAAACCTTTAAGAGCACCGTCTTGAGTTGGCAAACTGTTGAACACAAAAAGAAACAGAATACGGCCAATACGACTTTTGTTCATAATAATGCGCGTTTTGTTTTCTTTGATTGTTTCACGCCTGTGGAGAGCCTTGAATGGCTGAAAACTGTCCTTGCTATACACAAAGAAAGACTGCTTTTTTTCTGTGTCCACTATCCTGTTGTTCCGTTCAATTCGAGGTCAACATGGACTGTCTTTGGGAAGCCAGGCGAAAAGGCGTACCGGGCGGATCTGATTGATCTTCTTGGTAAACATCAGGCTATAGTTTTGTGTGGACACATTCATAAAACTAATATTCTAGCCAGGAAAACCAATGAAGGAAATTTTGTACAGGTTTCCTTTGGCAGTGTGATCTCTGCTCCAGATGCACCAGTCAAGGATCATCTCAAAGGAGTGCAGCATTATCACCAGGATTTGGTAAACCTTGAACCTAATTTTTCTCCATCAACGATCCAACAAAGGAGAGATATTTTAACAACCGAAGCTCCATTTATTACCCATTACGAGTACGCAGATTTTTGTGGCCACGGAACAGTAGAAGTAGATCAGGCCGATGACGTTAAATTATCTCTGTTTGTCAATGTGGATAAACAACCCTGGGCTGTTGTTTCGCTTACAGCGTTATTGAAGTAATAAATTATATGAATGGAGGATACGATATCCTCCATTTTTTTTATCCACTAAAACACATTTTGCTTATAAAATGGACTTTCTCGTAAAACCTATATTCACTTTTCTATTTCTCTTCAGTTCCCTACTTGCAGTTGGGCAACAGGAAAGCTTTATTGCGCTTGGAGACTTGCATAATGACCGAATCGAAGATCATGATCCCTATTTTGTAATCAGTCGGCCACAGGATTTGAAACAGATCATGAATGAGTACCCTGCCTATACAACCTTTTTCATGCCTGAATTTCTTAAACTCATTAAAAAACAAACGCTTAGTTATACGCCTGCGGTAAAAGCAGTGGTACAATTGGGTGATCTTGTTCAGCGAGTAGCCCAGGGGAAGTTGGTTTTAAACTACTATAATGGACTAGCCGAAACGCCTTTGCAACAAATCAACCTGCTTGATCTACAAAATGATTCAATTAAGAAGTAAACCGGTTAATAGAATGAAAATCCGGTCTCCATTACATCTCTGGAATTTCCTCCGATGAACACTTTGAAATCTCCAGGTTCTGCGAGAAATTCCAGGGCGGTATTATAGAACTTCAAATCGCTTTCCTTAATCGTAAAATTAACAGTTTTAACTTCGCCTGGTTTCAAGTTAATTTTTTGAAAGCCTTTGAGTTCTTTAACCGGCCGGGTAGAACTACCTACCAGATCGCGGATGTACAACTGCACTACTTCCTTTCCTTCAACCAAGCCGGTATTCTTAACTGTGATCGACGCCGTGATTGTTTCTCCGCTTTTGAAGCTGTCTGTATTTAACTTCAAATCGGAATAGCTAAAGGTGGTATAGCTTAAGCCATAGCCGAAAGGGTATAAAGGATCGTTACTTACATCCAGATAGTTAGAACGGAATTTACTAAACCATGCGCCATCTGCTAATGGCCTTCCCGTATTTTTATGCGCATAATATAAAGGCACCTGTCCGACGTTTTGAGGGAAGGTTGCAGTTAGCTTTCCAGATGGATTAACCTTGCCGAACAAAACATCAGCTATGGCATTAGCCGCTTCAGTTCCGCCAAACCAAACATTCAAAATAGCCGGTACATGCTCTGCTTCCCATGTTAGGGCCAACGGCCTTCCTGTAAACAGCACAAGTACCACCGGTTTCCCCGTTTTAAGCAACGCCTCCAACAAGTTCCTTTGCACTTTAGGAATCTCGAGGTCAGTTCTGCTAGATGACTCTCCGCTCATTTCCGAACTTTCCCCCAATGCGGCCACTACCACATCAGCTTGCTCCGCCAATTTTACGGCTTCAGCAATGATCTCTTGTTCCGGACGGTTATCACGTGGGATTTCGCGGCCGAACATCGTGGCCCTTTCCTGGTATTGTGCATCGGCAAGCAGATTTGAACCAAGACTGTGTAGGATTTTTACTTCTTTTCCCGCAGCTGCCTGCATCCCTTGTAACAGGGATTTGGTATTGGCAAGATCGCTGTTCACGCTCCATGTTCCCGGCATATTCACGCCACTATTGGCAAGTGGCCCAATTAAAGCGATGGTGCCTTTCTTAGTCAAGGGCAAAGTCTGATCTGCATTTTTTAACAACACAAAAGACTCCGTGGCTGCCTTACGTGCAACAGCAAGATGTTCTGGTTTAAGGATTTCTTTTTTTGCCCTTTCCTCATTGCAATAACGGAAAGGGTCTTCAAACAGGCCAAGTTTATACTTCGCTTCTAAAACAAGCCGACAAGCGTCATCAATCCTTCCCTGCTTCACCTTACCTTGTTCCACCGACTTCTTCAGGGTGGTTAGAAATCCTTCGCCAACCATATCCATGTCTACCCCAGCATTAAGGGATAGTGCAGAAACTGTTTGCAAATCACCCAACCCATGATCGATCAATTCGTTTACTGCGGTATAATCGGTTACGACTAAACCATCAAATCCCCATTGTTTGCGCAAAAGGTCTGTCATAAGCCAATTGTTTGCTGTCGCAGGGACACCATTGATGTCGTTGAAGGAGGTCATGACGCTACCCGCACCTGCATCAAGCGCTGCTTTATAGGGTGGCAGGTACTCATTATACATGCGATCTAAACTCATGTCGGTGGTATTGTAATCTCTTCCAGCTTCCGCAGCACCATACAATGCAAAGTGCTTCACACATGCCATCAATGTATTGTATTTCGACAAGTTGTCTCCCTGATAGCCTTTAACCATTGCCCTCGCAATTTGTGATCCCAGGTAAGTATCTTCTCCTGAGCCTTCAGACATTCTTCCCCAACGCGGATCCCTGGAGATATCAACCATAGGGGAGAAGGTCCAGTTGATTCCATCTGCTGTAGCTTCTACGGCTGCAATTCGAGCTGTCTCCTGTATCAAAGCCATGTCCCAGGTCCCTGATAAGGCCAGGGGGATAGGGAACGTTGTTTTGTATCCATGAATGACATCCTGACCAAAAATAATAGGGATTTTTAACCGGCTTTGTGTTACAGCAGTATGCTGTGCCTTACGGATGCGTGCAGGCGTTGTCAGACTAAAAATACCGCCAACCTGTCCGTTCCTGATCTTATTTTCCACATCTTTACTTACAACCGATCCTGTTGTTGCTTCTCCTCCGGTAAGTAAATTCAGCTGACCTATCTTTTCATCCAGTGTCATTTTGGAAAGTAGGTCATCGATAAACACGTCCATTTTTTTGTTCGCCGGAGTGCTGGCTTTTTTCAGTTGAGCTGAACCTATCTGGAAGCTCAAAAGCAAAGTAAGGCAAAATAAGGGTAAGAATTTCATTTGATGTAGGATCTTTAATGTCGTATTTATATTAGTTTTCGGCTAAAGGCTTAAGTGCAGGACTGGTGAAACCCAGTTTCTTCAAGCCGCTCTGAATCTCCGGACTGCTCATGAACAGCTTCCAGAGTAATCCGCTGCGGTGATTTTCGATCATGACGATGATGGGGCCCTGATCTATAGCCAGATGTGATTTTGCATACCAGTTATGATGTTCGCTAAAGGCATCTACAAAACCATATTCGCTCCAAATTTTGTCGCCCAGTTTCTCATAAAAATACCTAAGTGCCTGCATAGAATACTCGGGTGTATAGGGGAAAGCAGACAAGGCAGCTGTCGGACTGATCACGCCCAAATCCTCATTGGGAGAATGTGCCGCATAACCCTGCCAGCTGTCGCTCGCTGTTAAGCCCCAGCTGTTCGCTCCGTAACCTTTATATTGTTTCGGGTTGGCTAGAACGTAGGCCCTGTTCACCAAAGTGTGGTTTTTGTTTTGCGCCCAGTAATCGGCATATCGGTCTTTCAATCCCCGTGGATCTAAACCAAGGAAAGAGTAATGCGAAAAAAACAAAGGGCCACCGTTGTCGAAACCCAGGGGCAGTTTATGTCCAAAGAATTCCTTTCCATTTAAGAAGAAATTGCTTTGTGCCCAGCCTCTGTGATAAACAGCCGCCGGTACAGGATACCTTGTTGCTGATGCTGCCAGCACGTAGGTAATTAGACATTCATTGTATCCTCTTAAAGGAAAGTTCATTGCCCAACCATTATTCGGACTCCAATGCCAGTAGAGTACTTCTTCGCCACCTTTAGTGAACCAGTCCCACTCAATTTCATTCCATAGCGTTGTAATCTGTCCTCTCAATTCATTTTCCACCGGATTGTCGGCGTTAAAATATTGTTTAGCGGTTAGCAATCCCTGAAATAGAAAAGAGGATTCTACAAGGTCTGCACCATCGTCCTTACGACTGAACGGAATAGTTTTTCCAGTTCCGCCGTCAAGCCAGTGCGGAAAAACACCGTGATAAGCATCTGCTTTTGCCAGAAATCTGACCATCTTTAACAAATAGCGGGACGCAGTGTCACGACTGATCCAATTCCGGTCGGCAGCAACTATAGTCGCCATAATTCCAAATCCGGTTCCGCCGGTGGTCACCACTTCAGCACCATAGCCGAATGAAGCATTACTACGCTCGCGCGCCATACCGCTAACCGGATGACCGAAGTTCCAGAAATAGCGGAAAGTTTGTTTTTGTACCAGATCGAGCAACTGCTCATCACTCAGGTTCTTCTGAATTCTATTTTGCGCCGGAAGTGAGTTGTTCTTTTGTGCCAAAAGCAACTGAGGAAATATCCAACCGCTGATGAGCAGCAAAAAGATTGTACTTAGTTTAGGCATTTTCATATGGATTTGGGATTAAAAAAGGCCGCTGACTAATCAGCAGCCTTTCAATTCTATTTAATAGCCAGGGTTTTGGGTAAGTAAGCCCCCGCTTAGGTCAATTTCAGTTTGAGGAATTGGCCAAACTTCATTTCGGCCTGCTTTCCAGCCTTTGGGACCGAATACTTCTGTGCCTCGTCCCTGACGGATCACGTCAAAGAAACGGTCAAATTCCATTGCAAATTCTGCACGTCTTTCCTTGTAAATTGCTTTTCTAAGTTCATTCTGGTCGGTAGTAGTAACCTCTGGCAGAATGCCAGCGTTTCCTTCACGTGCTCTTTCTCTCACTTTCTCCAAAGAAGACAATGCCTGCGTAGGGTTATTCAATTCATTGGCAGCTTCAGCATTCATCAGCAGTACATCTGAATAACGCAACCACCTTACGTTCTGCTGCGCGCCTTCGTTAAAGTTCGGTACAAACAATGAAAAGGGAACATACGATTTCTGATTGTACATTGGGTTGTCGCCTACCAGCGGAATAAAATCTCCCGAAGGTGTGGTTTCTCCTCTGAAAATGATGGTTGCATCTCTTCTTGGATCGCCCGGCTCAAAACCAGCTGCCAGGTCATCGGAAGGAACGTTGAAGCCCCATCCACCACCTGTTATGCCCCGGACACCTTGCACCTGCGAGTATTGTGAATTAGATGCGGCGGCGTTATTTGGTAACAGCGCGCATTGGATCTCAAAAATCGACTCTACGCTGTTTTCGTTTTCAAGCCTGAATACTTTTTCAAAATCAGGAAGTAATGCATAACCCATGCCCATTACGGTATTGGTATAGTTCAGCACATCATTCCACTTCTTTTGATACATTGCAACTTTAGCGTGAAGCGTCAATGCAGCACCTTTAGTGGCGCGGCCTTTGTCTGCCAAATCGTAGGTAGGCGGCAGAACTGCTGCGGCTTCAGTAAGGTCTTTTTCTATCTGTGCGTAAACTTCGGCAGCAGATGCCCTTGGCAGGTTATATTCTGAATTCGGATCTGTTGGAACTTTAGTACGTAACGGTACTCCACCAAATGCCCGTACCAATCTGAAATAAGAGAATGCCCGGACAAATTTTGCTTCAGCCAGGTATCTTGCCTTCAGTCCCTCGTCCATGGTGATCCCCGGAACATTGTCTAACACCTGATTGGCATAATTGATGTTTCGGTACTGCCCACTCCAAAATCCTAAGATGTTTCCCTGAAATGGGTCTACTTTGAATTGATCAAATTCGAGGAAGTAACTCGCATCAGATGCGGCGCTACCTTTATCTGCATCATCTGAACCGATGCTTTCAATCAAAATTGCCGGAAAGCCGGTGTTTTCCCAGGATCTGAGGTGACCATAAATTGCATTAACTCCAGCCGCCGCATCATCCGCGGTCTTCCAAAACACTTCGCTTTGCTGTTTGCCTTGTTCAGGCACATTAAGAAAATCTTTCTTGCAGGAACTGATCATGCTGGTACTAAGGGCTAAACCGATACCCAAAGCTGCTGTTCTATATATATTATTACGTTTTTTCATGTTGTTGCAGATTAGAAAGTAAGGTTAATACCGAAATTGTAAGTGGCAAACAAAGGGTACACATTGGCATCCAATCCTGCATTCAGGGTGGTATTGCTCAATGTAGTTTGAATTTTCTCTGCATTGTCTGCCGGCACCGGACCTACTTCCGGACTGAATCCTTTGTAACCAAAAATGTTAATTGCATTTTGAGCGTTCGCATAGATCCTTACCTTCTTGATCTTCCATTTGTCTAGAATCCCATTAGGAAGGGTATAACCAAGTTGTGCGTTTCTTACTCTGAAATACGATCCGCTGGAAACGTAAAAGGAATTGGGTGCTGCGTTTGCCGAAGCGCCAATATTTGCTGATGGGTAAGTATTTGAAGTACCCTCACCATGCCATCTATTGTCAAAAAGATCTTTAGTGATGTTCTCGTTCCCGTAGCGATAGGCCAGGTTGGCATTGTAGATGTCTACGCCCGCCACACCTTGAAAGTCTACAGCCAGGTCGAAATTTTTGTAAGCAAAACTGGTATTCACACCGTAAGTGTATTTCGGATTTGGATTTCCCAAAACAGTTCTGTCGGCCGAATTAATTCGTCCATCGCCATTCAGGTCCTCATATTTAAACCCGCCAGGTGCCGCGTTTGACTGTTCAGGCCAATTGGCTACGTCTGCCGCATTCTGAAAAATACCAGCAACTTTGTAACCGTAGAATACGCCGATTGGATCTCCTGCTACAGTCCGGGTTGCCGAAGCTCCATTTGGAATACCGGTGCTTCCTGCATAGATAGGAATCTGACCCGACAGTACGTTTAACACTTTATTGGCATTGTAACTGATATTACCGCCGACAGCATAGGTTAAGCCACCACTCGTCGTATTTGTCCAGTTTGCAGAAAGCTCAACACCTCTGTTCTGGATATCTGCCTGGTTTCCGAGTAACTGATTGTCAACCGTTCCCAATGAAGCGAATACTGGGATCTTGAAGATTGCCCTTGAAGTTTTTCTATTGTAAAAATCGGCTTCAACGGTTAACCGGTTGGTGAGAAAAGCGGCCTCAAGACCAATATCGGTTCCAATTCCTTTTTCCCAAACAATTGCAGGTGGAAGTAGTGTATTGATACTTTTACCGGTATATGGCAAATTATTATAAATCGCAATGAGGTTTGCCGACTGAGCGATCAATTGTTGAGAAGGGTTAATGGGAACACTTGCATTACCGATTATACCCCAGCTTCCCCTTAATTTAAGGGAGCTAAACAATGTTTGCTCCTTCATGAATTCTTCATTGCTGATGACCCAGCCTGCACCAACTGAAGGGAAATAACCCCATGTTTCGTCACCGCCAAAGAACTGCGAAGCACCATCAGTACGAAGGGAAGCATTCAGCATATATTTACTTCTAAAGGAATAGCTGGCCCTTGCAAAGTAAGATGCAAATTTAATCAACGAGCCCTGGTCTCTAACCTGTCTGGTCGCATCATCACCCAGGCTCAGGTAAAGATCTGCGTCACTGTTAAAAGGTACATTTTGTGCTGAACCATTTATTGTATAGGATTTATTGCTTTGCGCTGATTGTCCAAGCAACACCGTCAGGTTATGGTCTTCAGCGAAGGTGTTCTCATAAGTAAGTGTATTTTCGATGATCCAATTCCTCGTTTCGACACGTTTAAGGTCGAGCACACT
>JAPSHM010000357.1 GCA_031179845.1 Pedobacter sp. | reverse complement strand
ACAACATGAGGTTGAAAGCAAAATCGTGGTTCACTTTTAAGGTAGACAAAAAGAATTCAAGGTCTATAAAGCAAAGAGACGTTTCTTCCAGGGCAGTTGCAGAAATGGGATAAACAGAACTATGGGTTCCCAGACCGCGGTGGCCGATTATTTTGCCGGCGTTCGCAAATCGCACGATCAGTTCCTTATCGCCCCAATGTTTATGTACTTTAACATTTCCCTCAAAAACAAAATAGACTCCAGCAACCGGGTCGCCTTCTTTAATGATCAATTCGCCCTTTTTTGCAATGAAATTCTTTCTGTGGCTGTCGATCGCCAGTTTCCATTCTTTTACTACCATACTGCACATGAGGCAGGTTCCAAGGTCGCAACATTTACCTTTCTTCATAATTCTTCATTCCCTTCGGGTAACAGGGGCCTAATATCGTAAATTCTCCAATATTTGGATTTATTAAATTAGGCAGCCATTAAAGGGAATTCCGAAGCGTGAGTTGAAAAGGTACCTGAATGTGTTCACGTGAATTGTTGAGGATCAACTGAGCGGCAGTGTTGCCCATAAGCGTAAAGTCTGTCGATATCGTTGTGATCCCGTTGAGAATTACCCGCTTGATGGGCGCCTCATTATAAGAAATAATTCCTACCTGCTTTCCGATCTTCAATTTCAGCACCTGGATGCGCTCGATCAAGGTCACAAGGTCATCGTCCAAAAGATTGATATAGGCTTCACCGTCTGATATAAACTCGTGAGCAATATCGTTGATGACCTTGTAGTTGAAACCGTATTGCTGACAAAACCGAAGAAAGCCTGTTACGATCTCCCTTGGGTAATAGGTATTGGCAGGAAAGATCAGCTTTAGGGTGTGGTATTTTTTTAGGGATGGACTGGCCTCCTGGAGGGAGCCATAGATGTCATTTTCAAAATCCTCATATACACCGGCATAATCACCTGTTATCCCCTGGATCCTTTTATCCAGAAGGACCAGCTTATGTTTTGGAATGGCATCAATGACCTCATAGGCATGGTTCTTATCTTCCATAAAATGAGGCAGGACCACAAAATGGGAATAACGGTCCTTTTTATCTTCCAGGAAGCTCTTGAAGATCCTGACATCACTGTTATAGATAAACAGGTCTGTGGCAACATCATCGCCTAATGTGGAGATAAACGAGTCGTAAACGATCTTTTTATACACGCTCAATTTATTGAACAGCAGGCAAACTTTAAGTGTATGCCTGGATTCTGTATCGAGGATAAAAAAGCCTCTGCCTGGAATTGAGGTGAGCACTCCTTTGCTTTTCAAATTTTTGTAGGCTTTTTCCACGGTATCTCTGGAAATTTCCAGCACATTACTGATGTCACATATGGAAGGCAGAACATCATCTTTATGCATGTAACCTGCCTCGATGGCCGAGAGGATTGAATTTGTCAATTGGATATATTTCGGCGTTGCCGAATATTCATCAATATTGATGTATTTGTGGGACTCCGTTAATTTCATATCTGGTTAGAATTATGAAGTTAAATTTAGAGGGTCTTCGTAAAATGAATGAGTTTGAGCGTATCAAAAGGCAGTCTGATTGTCTCAGACCCCAATGCTCAGGCCCCTTTTTTCTTGAATTCAGTCGGGGAAACGCCAAATTCGGTCTTGAAGCACTTACTAAAATGATTGCTGTCGGCAAAGCCCACAAGATAGGCCACTTCATTTACATTCAACTTTTGATCCTCCAGCAATTGCAAGGCGCGTTTCAGCCGCACCTCTTTGATGACCTCGGCAATGCTCAGACCGGTTTGACTTTTCACCTTGCGGTAAAGGTTGGCCCTGCTGGCCCCTATTTCATGGCAGATTTCGTCTATAGTTAGTTCAGGATCCGACAAACGTTCTTCGATATACAGCAGCATTTTCTTAATCAGCTTTTCATCTGGCGACAAGGGATTCCCTTCCTGTTTCAACGAAGAAATTTCCTGCCTGTATTTTTCTTTTAATCGTTCTCTTTCGATCAACACATTTTTAACCCTTGCAGCGAGAAAGTTTAGATTGAATGGTTTAATGATATAATCTTCTGCACCTGTTTCAATGCCTTCGATCTTGTCTTGTTCATGAGACCGGGCTGTCAATAAGATCACGGGGATGTGTCCTGTACGGAGATCAGTTTTGATTTGTTTACAAAATTCAAAGCCGTTCATTTCCGGCATCATTACATCAGAAATGATCAGATCAGGCAGTTCCAGGGCTGCGATCTGATATCCCTGGAGACCATTTTCCGCTTCCAGAATAGCATAGGTACGCTTGAAATAGTCTGCCAGGTACCTTCTAAGTTCCCGGTTATCTTCTACGAGGAGTAAAACAGGCATCTTTTGGCTACCCAATGCAGGTTTGCGAATCAGATCAGGTACCGCTGTTTCTATTGTTGAATTTTCAGCAGTTATTGTAAATGTAGGATTTGGTGCGGATTGAATGGAATTGGCGGCAGATCGGATGGCGGGCAGTTCCACTACAAAAGTCGTTTCCTTTTCTCCATTCCCTTCTTGAGTGCTGCTGGCATAAATTGTACCGCCATGAAGCTCAACAAGCCCTTTACTGAACGCAAGTCCAAGGCCGGTTCCGCCGGCACGGTTATCAGAGCCCTGTTGAAAAGGTTCAAATATTTTCTCGAGCTCTTCTTTCGAAATGAAAGAACCTGAATTGGCGACCGATATCACTGCGGTCTGTCCAGCAGCCAGCTCCCGGTAGTAGAACCTAACCTTGATCCAGCCCGCAGCCGGAGTGAATTTTAAGGCGTTAGAAAGCAGATTTGCAACGACTTTCTCGAGTTTATCTTCATCAAAAGAAGCATAAAACGATGTGGTATGTGGTATAAATTCTAATTTTAGATTTTTGGTCTCTAGTAAAGGTGTAAAATGGGTAAGAATCTGTTTGAGAAAGTCGACCAGATCGCCATTCTTAAGGTGAAGTGCTGCGTTTCCCGTTTCCAGCTTCCTGAAGTCCAGCAGTTGGTTAACCAGCGTTAACAGCCTGTCGCCATTGGCTTTCATGGTCTCGATCTGTGCCACTGCAAAGCGATTATCAGCGCACATTTGAGCGAGCCTTTCAATTGGAGCAAGGATCAAGGTGAGCGGAGTCTTTATTTCATGGGAAATATTTGTGAAGAACTGCAATTTATTCTGATGGAGTTCATTTTCCTTTCTGCGGATCAACAATTCATAGGAAAGGGTCGATTTCAGCCGGGTAAAGCGCGTAGCATAATTATGGTAGGTAAGAAAGATCAACAGAAAGACGATGCCATACAGCAAATAGGCCCAATTACTTGCCCAGAATGGTGGATTGACAGCAATACTTAACAGTGCAGGCTTTAGGTTCCATATTCCATCACTGTTGGAGGAGCGGACTTTAAAAGTATATCGGCCTGGCCGAAGATTAGAATAGGTGGCAATCCTTCTGTTGGCATCGGTGTACACCCATTCTTTATCGAAGCCTTCCAGCTTGTAGGCATACCTGTTGCCTTTTGGATTGGCATAATGTAATCCTGCAAATTCAATGGCAACACTTTTGTCGCCATGGTTTAGCGTTATTTCCTTTGTCAGGTATAAAGGTTTGGTCAGGATCACACGTCCATTGACTTTTTTATTGATATCTACCTTATGATTCAAGATCTGCAGTTCCGTTAGCACGGTAACCGGC
>JAPSHM010000356.1:1278-3719 GCA_031179845.1 Pedobacter sp. | reverse complement strand
GTAATCACCGGTAGGTAAACTTAATTTAAAATGATGTTACTTCAAATTAGAACGCCTAGATTAGAGTTGTTGCCGTATACTAAGACCATATGTGAGGAAACTATGAATGGCTCAACCGATATGCTTGATCAGATGGGCCTTGTACCCGGCGCTGGATGGCCCGACGCAGATACGCTTGATACAGTTCCAAGAATATTGAACAATCTTCAAAAAGTGAAATCACCATCCGGGTTTGAGTCCTGGATGATCATAGCGCAAAGTACTCGCCGAATTGTTGGAGATGTAGGATTTAAAGGATTACCCAATGAAGCTGGAGAAATTGATCTTGGCTACGGTGTAATTGAAGGCGAACGTCGAAAAGGTTTTGCTATAGAGGCTGCAATTGGAATCCTAGACTGGGCCTTCGACCAGAAGGGAGTTAAAGTAATCACCGCAAGCTGTCGCAATGATAACTTTGGATCGCAGAAAATACTTACATCTCTCCATTTTAGTATTATAAATGAGGATGATGAAATGATCTATTGGAGACTATCTAAAACACTTTAAGCCCCCTCAAGAAGTGTATCTGCTCGTCTTTACTCCACCGAGGCCAGGTGTACACGGGATGTTTAAATTAATCCATGATCACATTCACTCCTTGTTCTGTTAGTTTTTGAAGACCATCTTTCATAGATTGGATCTGTTCAGGTAAATGTGCCTGCCAGATTGTTACTTCTCCAATGACCTTGAAGGGGTGGATTGATCGATAAGACATCGTTGGATTTCCCGGAAATTTTTTGTCGGTAACATTTGGATCATCCTCTATTTCACCTGTTGCCTCCACCAGGTAAATTCTTTGTCGACCATTACCGAGAGCCAATTCGGCACCCCAAATTGCTGTGGTTAATGTAGCAGTTACATAAACGTGATTTAATTTTCGATCAGCATAGTTGCATTGAAAACCCGCTGTTATACTATCGCCAATTTTCAAATCTGCCTTTGTTCCGTGGAAGAAGGTTTGTGCAAATGGGTTGTGTGTAACATTAATAAATGTCGTTTCATTTTTAGTGTTTTCCATTGGTTGCAGGTGTTTTTGTTTCACTTATTGATTCAGTAGTTTTTTCCATTAAATCTAAAGCTTTAAGGAAAAAAGCTTCAATTGTTTTGATTTCGTCCACAGAAAAGGAACCAATAATTTTCTCGGTTGCAGTTTGGAAGTCCTTGTAAAATGGTGACAGCAACGCTGTTATTTTTTCGGAATTTGGAACTATTAAAACCTTTCGACGATCAGTTTTGTCAAACTGCCTATTAACCAGGTCTTTATTCTCAAATCTGTCAATCAGGCCAGTAACTGCACCGGTTGACAAACCTGTTAGCTCGGCAAGTTCACCTGCCGTCATCTCACCTTTTTGCAATAAAAAACCAAGGTATTTATGGTCCGTTCCGGAAAACCCAGCTTTTCGGGCTACCGTTTCATGCATTTTTATTGAAGTATAGGCATAGTGCTGACTTAGCTTTCTAACCTGTATGATTAAATTATCCGTCATTTATCTCCGTAAATAAGTATCTTATTCACAAAGATAATTATTGTTCCTTATTTCAAGGAATTTTTTATTTTTTTAATAAAAAATCATTCTACAAAGTATAACGCCTTAGCATGAAGTTCTGATATTGGTTGTCATATCGGCTATCATTCGTAAAGCTTTCTTGGGAAATCATATGCGAATTCGTTGGGGTGGTGCATGACTACGGTTCGTAGCAAATGTGGCTATTGTACTTCTACGTTGAATTGATGCTGCTCAAATTGTGTTGTAAGCAAAAATGATTGCACTAAAATAGTCAAAAGATAATACTAGTAGTCTAAAACAACCTTTTTTATTCTTTATACTTGCCTGAGACGGTATTTTAGTATCATAATAATCTTTAAATAAAAATTAAACGTAAATGTCAATCATCCCCATGAGGCTGCGTAGAATTTTGTTATATAGTCTTTTAGGCTATGTTTCATCCTCGTTAGCACAAAGTAAGTTTCAAAATGTAGATCAGTTAATTTCAAAAGCGGAAAAAGTCGGAAATACCAATGACGCCTTAATGTTGGCAAGGAAGGCATACACAACCTCTTTAAATCTTAAATACCAAAAGGGTATGCTGAGCGGATTAACTGTTATGGCGGGGAAGATGATGGATTCCGGCAACCTTAATGCGGCTTTGAAGTTTATAGATAGTGCCGAGGTCATAGCAAAGCAAATGAAAAGTTCTTCAGTACTGTCTCATCTTAATACAATGAAAGGGTACTGCTATACAAAAATTGGCTTTTTTTCTGAAGGTAAAAAAGCATTGTTGCTTGCGAAAATATATACGTCTAAAGTTACAGATGTCGATGAAAGACATTACCGTTTAGGTAACATTTACACAACTTTAGGTGTGAATTACGAGGATTCTGGGGTTTTTAAAGATTCTTC
>JAPSHM010000356.1:0-1268 GCA_031179845.1 Pedobacter sp. | reverse complement strand
AAAAAAAATAGACAAAGACAGTCGTTTTAAAGCTGGCTTGGGATTAGCCGCAAATAATCTTGGTGCAACCTATGCTTATTTTGATGACTTTTATTTAGCTAGTCGATTTATAAATGAAGCCATCAAAATCGGAGTTGAAAACAAAAATAAAGCTTTGCTTACATTAGCTTATATAAGCATGGGAAAGATGTTGGTTCGGAAAGCAGACTATCCAATAGCAATTGACTATTTTAATAAAGGTATGTCAAATGCTGAGGATCTTAATAATAGTTATTTCATGAGAGATGCCTATGAAGGTTTAGGAAACAGTTATGCCAGCATGAAGAACCAAGATTCGGCAATTTTATTCTTAAATAAGTATAAAATTATTTCTGATAGTTTAGTTAGAGCTGAAAAGTCTTCGATAAGATCATCAATGCGAAGTATGATGAATATCAAGCAGAAGCAACATGATTTAAGAATGATAATTTTTGTTTTATTGCTTGTTGTGCTTTTATTTCTTTTTATTATAGCTGTAAACCGATACCTAACTGTATCTAATAAATATAAAAAGGAGCAATTGGATAAAACCGACCTGGAGCGCTCGTTGAACGAAAAAATAAATATACTGATTGAACAATCTAGGTTAAAAAAATCTGATTCTGAGGAACTTAAATTTATCACTCATTTAGCGATGTCAAACGATCCTTGTTTTTTTTTAAAGTTTAAAGAGTTTGATTCAATTTTCATTAAAAAATTATTAGAGTTATCTCCGAAGCTGGTCGCCGCAGAACTCGAATTGTGCGCCCTAATGCGTTTGAGTTTTGAGACAAAAGAAATCGCTCGTTATACCCGACAATCCGTAAGAGCAGTGGAAAGCAAAAAGTTTAGGATACGTAAGAAGTTAAATATTGTATCTGAACTTGATTTAAGCGTTTGGATGTCAACAATTTAAATCGTTCAATTTTGACTTAACGTAAAATTTATGTTAAGCTAGGCGTCAATGAAGAATGTTTTCTTTCTACTTTATGATTTCGTTAATCATTCCTTTTTTACTTGTTCAACTTAAAATGACTGTCTGTAAGTTAGTTGCCAATCGTGCGTAGAAGTGCGTAGGTGTTTATTTGTAAAAAAGTGTTTCGGTAAGCACCTTTACCAAGCAACACAATGACTAAAGTCATGGTTTACAAATGTCATGAACGCTCATTCTATCTACTCGACGCTCTTTATTAGCAAATGTTGCAACCGCTAATTTCCATTATGGAGCTATTTATTATTTAACCTAATGA
>JAPSHM010000078.1:7745-13757 GCA_031179845.1 Pedobacter sp. | reverse complement strand
ATTTCTTCATCCTCAGGAAATTTTTCAGAACGCAGGAACATCGCAAGCGCATTTGGAAATGCCCGTTCGTTATAAAATTCCAAACCTCTGAAATAAGTCACTTTCTGATAGGCTTCCCTGGCTTCTGCCGATTTGTTGGGAATAGGCTCCAGAATATCAATTGCTGCCTGATAGTTTTTGCTGGTTAGCAGGATTTCACCAAGCAGTGTTTTAGCTTCGTTTGTTTTACGCGAGGTAGGGAATTGCTTTAAGAAGTTTTGTACAGCTTCCAGTGCCTGCTGGTTAAATTCAAGTTCATAGCTTAACCTGGCATAATTGATCCAGGATTCTTCCTGTACCACTTTATCGAAGTCAAGTCGTGATGCCCTAAAGAATGCACTCCTTGCTTTTTCCTTATTTTTTAATTGTAGAAAGGCACGTCCGAGTGTGTACATACCGCTTTGCAGATACACATCGTCCGTATCCAGTTTCTCCAGCACACTTACCGATTTTGTATATTTTTTCAGTTCAAACAGTGCATAACCATACTGGTAAGTAAATAGGTTATTCTTATTGTTTGATTTGTCTTTGGAATAGAATTCCTCAAAATATTTCTCTGCGTTAACAAAGTCGGACTTGGCAAAGTAAGACGCTGCGATCAGGCTCAGCATTTCTGCTTCATATTCCTGAGATGATGTCTTCAAGATAGGGGTGGCATAGCTGATCACGTCATCATAGCGTTCATCAAGATAATACATTGAAGTGATGTAATACGGATAGCTTGCTTCATAGGTTGCCGACCCCTTAAGCTTTTCGAAATTGCTCAATGCGGTTTTATACTCTTTGTTCAGGTAGTTGATGTACGCGAAGTAATAAGTTGCGCTTTCCTGAAAGGGCGATTTTTCTTTTTTCACGACCTCAAACAGCGGCTCTGCCTTTTCGATGTCGTCCTGTTGAAAATAGGCGTAGCCTTGTTTAAACTGGTATTCTAATCGTTGTTTAGCGGAAAGGGTAGTAGGGTCGGTTTTCTCAAACCACTCCAATGCCTTTTGATAGTTCTTTTGTGCGAAATACGATTTCCCGACGTGAAAGTAGGCAAGTTTAGTGTTTGGATTTAGTGGGTAATCCTTAATGAAATTTTGGAACAGGCTTTCTCCGTCATCGTTGCCAAGTTCCAACGCACACACTGCCGCATAGAACTTCGCATTCTCCTTCAACATGGACAGCTCAGCGTTACTTTCAGGTTCTGTACCTGGTTTTTGTCTCAGCTGTTCAACGAGTCTGAATTGTTGCGCAGCGGCTACATATTTTTCTTTGTCTAGTAATTCAAGTCCGGTCTGATAATTTCTATTGAGTTTAACTAGTTCATTTGTTTGCGCATAGCTAGCTGTAAAGCCGCCTGCCAGCAGTAGCGGAATAAAAAAGTAGTTTTTTGACATCTGATTTCAAATATGGTTGGAACTAAGATAAATATAGTATTGGGTCTTGTTAACTTAAGAAATTAACATCTGTTAATAACACATGTTAAACGGATACAAGAGGAAGTTGGTATTGCCCCCCTAAAATTAACCAGAATTAATGAGTCAAGGTGTTTGATCTTAATGGCAGGTTAGTCGTTTTGTGCTGCCAGTAAATAAAGAACTGCCATCCTTACGGCTACTCCGTTTTCTACCTGTTCAAGTATGATAGATTGCTTGCTGTCGGCTACATCACTGGTGATCTCAACACCTCTATTGATCGGACCTGGATGCATAACAACAATTTCTTTGTCCAGATTGTCCAGGATCTGTTTATTCAGTCCGTACATCATGGCATATTCTCTTAAAGAAGGGAAGTATTTAATGTCCTGGCGTTCCAGCTGGATCCGAAGCATATTGGCAACATCGCACCAGTTTAAGGCTTTGATCAGGTTGTGTTCAATTTTTACGCCGAGGCTGCCGATATGTTTAGGAATAAGCGTTGTGGGACCACAAACCATTACTTCGGCACCTAGCTTTTGCAGGCAAAGGATATTTGATATCGCCACTCTGGAATGTAGAATGTCGCCAACAATAACTACTTTTTTCCCGGCGACATCGCCTAGTTTTTGGCGGATCGAAAAGGCATCCAGTAAGGCCTGGGTTGGATGTTCGTGCGCACCATCACCGGCATTGACGATCTGTGCCTTGATGTGTTTGCTTAAGAATTGGCCAGCTCCTGCGTAGGGGTGTCTCATCACCACCATATCCACTTTCATGGCCAGAATATTATTTACCGTATCGATCAGAGTTTCCCCTTTGCTCACCGATGAAGATGAGGCTGCAAAATTGACTACATCTGCAGAAAGGCGTTTTTCAGCGAGTTCAAATGAGAGTTTGGTACGTGTTGAGTTTTCAAAAAAGATATTGGCGATCGTGATGTCTCTTAAAGAAGGTACTCTTTTTATAGGTCTGTTAATTACATCTTTGAAATTATCTGCCGTTTCGAAGATCAGTTCGATATCATTTTGATTGATGTCTTTGATCCCTAAAAGATGCCGGGTTGATAATTTTTCTGCTGCCATATTATTTATTGCTTTCTGATATTAAGATAACCTTGTCTTCTCCTTCTGTCTCTTTCCAACTCACGCGAACCATTTGTGAATTTAAGCTATCTACCTGATGACCTATATAATTGGGCTCAATTGGCAACTGCCTGGAAAATCGTCGATCGATCAACACCATAAGTTCCACTTTTGCAGGCCTGCCGTAGGCGAGCAATGCGTCCATGGCAGCCCTAATGGTACGGCCTGTCCACAATACGTCATCGATTAAGATGACATTTTTTCCTTCGATGATAAAGTCGATTGTATTACTGCTTGCAGAAACCAGGCCATCTTTCCGTCTGAAATCATCTCTAAAAAAGGTGATGTCAAGATTTCCTTTTTTAATGGTGTCTGTTTTGCAAACTTCTGAAAGCTCCTGTTTTACCCTGTCGGCAAAGTGGCTTCCACGAGGCTGGATGCCAATGAGTACAGTATTAGAAAAATCGTTGTGATTCTCAATTAATTGGTGACAAAGTCGTTTAATTGTGATCTGGAATTTTTGACCGTCTAGCAGTGTTCGTTTTTGCATTGACTTAAAGATTATGCAAATATAGCCAAAAAGTTGTAACACCAAATGGCTAAGTTTGCTTTTAGTTTCATAATGGATAAATAGGGGTGTAGGTCACTGGGCTTAAATGTTTTAAAAATCTAAATATCTTTTGCTGTAATTTATGTTCATCAGGTCATAACGTTTGAATTGTGTTTTCAATCTTTGTTTAAAGTCCTGGAAATTTCGAGTTTCTTTCGGACTCCACAGAATTTCGCTGAGGGCGTCTAGTCTTGGAAAGAGCATGTATTCTACTTTTGCTGGATTGGCAACGTATTCAGTCCACAGATTTCCCTGTGCACCCCAGATGTATTTTGCCTCATCAAGGGTTAATTCTTTTGGTACCGGGTCATAGTCATAAACGGTTTGTAATGGCAGGTAACGGGATGCAGTCAGTGAATCGTCCTTCAGAAATTGTTTGTGGTTGAAGTACATCATATTTTCTGGCGTCATAATTACCTTGTGTTTTTGTTTAGCCGCTGCAATTCCACCCTTTTCTCCGCGCCAACTCATTACTATAGCATTTGGTGCCAGTCCGCCGTCCAGGATTTCGTCCCAGCCAATGATAGTTTTTCCGTGTTGATTTACAAATCTTTCAATTTTTCGGATGAAGTAACTTTGTAGGGCGCTTTCATCTTTCAATTGATTGTTCTTCATGATCTGTTGAGATACGACAGATTGTTTCCACCACATCTTTGAACCTTCGTCGCCACCAATATGCAGATAGGGAGATGGAAAAAGGTTCATTACTTCTGTCAATACTTCTTCTAGAAATCTAAAAGTAGTATCAGTTGGCTGTAACACATTATTAAATTTATTGAAGATTCCCCAGGTTTGCGCGACTTTATACCGTTTCGTAGGCTCAGTTCCAAATTGTGGGTAAGCAGCCAGTACAGAGAGGCTGTGAGCAGGCATTTCAATTTCAGGGATCACCTGTACGTATCGATCTGCCGCATAGGCAATCACTTCCCTTACTTCATCCTGAGTGTAAAACCCACCATACCTCAATCCGTCATTACCTGTTCCCGGGTAAAGTCCTTTTATAGTGCCATTCCTCCATGCCCCGATGTCGGTGAGCTTAGGGTGTTTTTTTATTTCTATTCTCCATCCATGGTCATCCGTAAGGTGCCAATGAAAGTAATTCAATTTATGTAATGCCAGGTAATCAATATACTTTTTAATAAAGGAGATGTCAAAAAAATGTCGGCTTACATCCAGGTGCATGCCACGGTAAGCAAAACGTGGATAATCCATTAGTGTGACGGCTGGAATCAAAAGCTGCGCCTTGGTTTGATGAACTGGAATGAGTTGAATCAGCGATTGTACACCATAGAATGCGCCTCTTGCTGAATTTGCTGTCAGAACGATTTGCTGGTGGTCTGCCATGAGCTTATACCCATCCAGATGCCCGATACTTTCCGGATCAACTTTTATCCTGATTACATTTGTCTTATTCGAAGTCGCTGAGCTATTGATCAGGTTAAGATGATAGTACTGATTCAAATAAGATTTTAAAAATACAACGCTATTCTTCAATGAATCGTCAGCTACAATTTCGGTATCGCTGTCAAGATTAAAAGGCAACAGGTGTTCATTCATCTCTACGCTGACAGGCTTGGGAATGACGTGTATATCTTGTGCAGCTAATTGATAGGTTATAGTGATGATCACTAATAAAAAGGTGAATCTGATCATTGGTTTTGAAATAGGGTATACAACACTTCAGCACTCAAATATAAGGCAAAAAAAAAGCATCCCCGTTGGGGATGCTTTTTAATATATAAGTCTTAAAGATTACTCGCCTTTTTTGGCTTTGTTTTCTTCACCTTCCATTTGTTGTTTCAATTGTGCAAGCACGCCTAAATCACCTAATGTAGATTTTTCAACAGAATCTTTAACTTTTTTCACTGCAGTGCTAGAAGCTTTAGCTTCTTTTTTCTTAGCATTTCTCTCTTCAGCAACCGCTTCAGCTTTAGCCTCTTCCCAGATACGGGCGTGAGATACAACGATACGTTTAGCATCTTTGTTAAATTCAATGATTTTGAAATCATTGGTTTCTTCAGCTTTGATTACAGAACCATCTTCTTTAGCCATGTGTTTAGTTGGTACGAAACCTTCTACACCATATGGTAAAGCTATAACAGCACCTTTATCAGTTACTTTAACAACAGTTCCCTGGTGGATTGAATCTAAAGTGAAGATAGTTTCAAAAGTATCCCAAGGGTTTTCTTCTAATTGTTTGTGACCTAAGCTTAATTTGCGGCTTTCAACGTCTAGTTCTAAAACAACTACATCTAATGTATCACCAACTTTAGTGAATTCGTTAGGGTGGTTAACTTTTTTAGACCATGAAAGATCAGAGATATGGATTAAACCATCGATACCTTCTTCGATTTCAACGAATACACCGAAGTTAGTCATGTTCTTAACTACAGCAGTATGTTTGCTTCCGATAGGATATCTTTCAGCAACATTTTGCCAAGGATCTTGAGTTAATTGTTTAATACCTAAACTCATTTTACGATCATCTCTATCCAAAGTTAAAACTTCAGCTTCGATCTCATCACCAACTTTCAGGAATTCCTGAGGGCTGCGTAGGTTTTGCGACCACGACATTTCTGAAACGTGGATCAAACCTTCAACACCTGGAATGATTTCTAAGAAAGCACCATAATCAGCAACAGTAACAATTTTTCCTTTAACTCTAGATCCAACATTTAAGTTAGTGTCTAAAGATTCCCAAGGGTGTGGAGTCAATTGTTTTAAACCTAATGCAATACGTTTTTTCTCGTCATCAAAGTCAAGCACTACAACATTGATCTTCTCGTCTAAGCTCAATACTTCTTTCGGATGCTCTATGCGACCCCAGGAAATATCAGTAATGTGAAGTAAACCATCAACTCCACCTAAATCGATGAATACA
>JAPSHM010000078.1:0-7735 GCA_031179845.1 Pedobacter sp. | reverse complement strand
TGTTTTTAACGGTACCTTCCAATACCTGACCTTTTTCAAGTTTAGATACGATCTCAACTTTTTGGCTTTCTAAGTCATCCTCAATAAGGATTTTATGAGATACAACTACGTTTTTAAATTCGTGGTTGATCTTAACAACTTTGAATTCCATTGTTTTACCCACGTAGATATCGTAATCGCGGATAGGTTTGATGTCAATTTGAGAACCAGGTAAGAAGGCTTCAACACCCATAATGTCAACGATAAGTCCACCTTTAGTACGGCTTTTAACAAATCCGTTGATGATTCTATCATTATCAAGGGCTTCATTAATAGACTCCCATGACCTTTGGGTTTTAGCTCTTTTACGAGATAAAATTAACTGGCCGTTGGCATCTTCAGGGGCTTCCACGAAAACGTCAACTTTATCGCCAACCTTCAAATCAGGTGTATCACGGAATTCAGATGTAGATACCAAACCGTCAGATTTAAATCCTACGTTTAATACTACGTCTTTGTTGTTGATTGAAACAACTGTACCACTGATGATTTCACCTTGGTTGATTTGATTGAAAGTATCGGTATACATATCTTCAAACTTCTTACGGTCTGAATCACTGTAATTTCCGAATGCTTTGTCGTCTGCATCCCAGTCAAAATCTTGATCTGGTGTTGCTAATGATGATTTGATCTGTTCGATCGACATCGAATCAGCTTCTGATTCGATGGTTTCTTTCTCAGCCAGACGAGCGTCTGCACCTTGTAATTCGGCTGTTTTAGCCTCTAGTTCTTTTTCTGCTACTTGTTTTTTAGCCATTAAAATTTAATCTCCTTTTCCCGTGAGGGACTGCAAAGATAGAAATTAATATTTTTTCACCAAAGATTTTTTGATAAATCTTGTTGATTCAGAACAGATTGAAGGGCAGAATCAACGCCCATTTGTTAATGTTACGGGAAAATCTCTATTGTATATTTAGACTGACTATAAATAGACGAAGGAATCATTTACATTTGCAGCAAGATAATATTGAGTAAAGCAAGATGATAAGCAATAGATCAAAGTCTGCCTGGGCAAAAGTAAGAAAGTTATTTAACGATATCCATTTGTGGATAGGTTTGGGAAGTGGGATCATCGTGATCTTGATTTGCTTCAGTGGTACAGTATATGTATTCAATTCAGAAATACGGGAAATGGCTTCACCTGAATTGTATAAAGTAGAACGATCTGGCGGTGTCAAGCCGGTTGTCACCGAAGATCTTATTGCGAAGGTGATTACAGAAACGGGAGGGAAGGTGGTCGCTGTTAAAATCCCTGCGGATCCAGAAAGAGCTTACCAGTTTATGGTTAGGTTAAACGAGAAGGAAAAGGAGCGCCATGCTGGTCCTAGAAAGGTAGCCAAAGGCGGTCTGTCAAAAAAAGGTAAAGACACACCGCCAGGTGGTAAGCGGCCAACTGTATTTGCCGTCAACCAATATACAGGAACAATTCTGGGCAACATTTCGGAGTCCAGATCTGCAACCGCAGATTTCATGAAAGTAATGTTTAGCCTGCACCGCTGGTTATTACTGGATAAAATAGAGGAGCCTCTTTTTGGAGAATTGGAGAACCGTAAGTTGGGTAGTTATATTTCGGGCACGGCTACCATTTTATTTACCTTAGGTGTGATCACCGGAATTGTCATCTGGTTTCCACAACGCATAAGGGCATGGAAACAGGGCTTAAAAATTAAATGGTCAGGAAGCTGGAAAAGGAAGAACCACGATCTGCACAATAGCCTGGGTTTTTACGCTTGCCTGTTTTTACTATTGATGGGATTAACCGGTCCGCAATGGTCATTTACATGGTATCGCGATGGATTGAAGAAAATGTTGGGAACTGATCAGCCACTGGATTTAAAACTCCCGGACGAACCAGGATCAGTTCGCCAACCCGGCCAGGTTTCAATGACCAGGATTGCTGATTATTTAGCTACAGCGGATCGGGTATTGGGTGACAAAGGCGACTTAACGGTCAACCTGCCAAAAGATTCAACAGCGGCAGTTGGAATCACCAAAAATGACGTCGGTTTTTTTGCATCGCCTGCTGGGGATAAGCTTTTGCTTGATCAGTACACCGCGGTAGTGATTAGAACTGAAATTTTTGAAGATAAGCCATTAAATGAACGCATTTCGGCCTCCATCAAAGCGCTGCATATAGGAGATATCTACGGGTTGTTTTCCAAGATCATCTATTTTTTTGCCTGTTTAATCGCCACGAGTTTACCAGTTACGGGAACCATCATCTGGCTAAATAAACTTAAAAAGAAAAACAAGACCAAAGTAAAAAAACTTAAGCAACCCGCGCTCTAAATCTGTCCCGATAGTCCTTTGGGGTCATTCCCGAGCTTCTCTTGAAGAGTTGTCTGAACGCCTTTAGATCGTTATAGCCTGAATTCAACATGATTTCAAGGATACTTTGGTTGGTTTGCTCCAATAATTTTTTGGCGGCTTCAATGCGTGTTTTCTGCAGGTATTCGATCATGGTTATACCTGTCGCCAGTTTAAACCTACGTTCAATGTTCCTTCTGCTTGCGGGAATTTGCTGAAGAATATCATCTACAGTTGCTGCTTTATCGTATAAGTTCTCAATGCATCGCTGCGTTCTGATCACCAGTTCGTCACCATGGTCAGACGCGGGAGCAAATGTGCCAAAATAACTCTGTTGTCCGCGGTTCATGTCTATTGCAAATGCTTTAGCAATTTTAACCGCCATTTCCCTACTTCCATAATTATGAACCAACCTCAATAACAGGTGGAAAGAACTTGTAGCTCCGCCACTGGTGTAAATTCCCTGATCGTAGGTGATCACTTCATTGGCTGTTAATAGCACTTCTGGATAAATTGCTTCAAAGGCTGCGCTCGAATGAATATGTGTTGTCGCATTTTTACCGTTCAGCAGGCCGCTTGCACCAAGTAAGAATGCGCCTGTGCAAAAGCTGGCAAGCTCTACACCTTGTTGGTGTTGAATGCGGAGCCAGGCGATAAACTCCATATTTTTTTCAATTGCATCGTCCATGTCCGCTGTATTGAACGCGGGAATCAATATCAGGTCAGGGTTTACAGCAGATTTTAAAGGCTGGGGTTTATGGCTATTAAAAGCTTGAATTTCATTGTCACTGTTTTCAGCATAGAGCACACTAATATTAAACAGATCTGCCTCGTGATAGCTGTTCACTGTGTCAAATACATCCAGGATCGCCGCTACACTTAGCAAGCGATATTTATTGGTCAATAATAAAGCTACTTGTGTCATTTAATTCTTATTTGAAACATGCAAATTAGTTAAAAACTCCAAAAGAAAGGACAATTGCTTTACCTAACAAGTTTAGCAGGAAATTTGCCAGTAAATAAATAAGCCGCCCGAGAAATAATCTCAGGCGGCTTAATTGTTAGCGTTGTTGTTTGTTTTAAATGGAACAGACAACGATTTAACTCGTGTTTATTTCCAACCTCCTCCAAGAGCTTTGTACAAGTTGACCACCGACTGCAGCTTCTGCAATCTATCATCAATTCCGTTTAATTGAGCAGCAAGCAAACTTTGCTCTGAGGTCAATACATCCGTATAATTGGTGGCTGAACTATAGCGTAGCAATTCCTTTGTAAAATCAACGGCTCTAGTTAGCGAAGCGATCTGTTTAGCCCTTGTGTTTTCTTTTTCTGAGGCAGTCTGATACGCAAAAAGTGCATTGGATACTTCCTGTCCACCAGTTAATAGTGTCTGTTGGAAGGCATAAAAAGCA
Organism: Pedobacter sp.; assembly: GCA_031179845.1. Lineage (GTDB taxonomy): Bacteria > Bacteroidota > Bacteroidia > Sphingobacteriales > Sphingobacteriaceae > Pedobacter. The sequence goes on along the minus strand of JAPSHM010000078.1, from coordinate 3,977 downwards.
ATTTGCTGTTGCGCTTCTGCAGTTCTTAATCGCGCCTTATTTTGACCTTTGTTGAAAATTGGTTGTGTAAGTCCACCGATCAGGTTATAAAATATAGAATTATTGAAAAAGTTCTCCAGTGTTAAGGTTGATAATCCTCCGCTAGCTGTTAGCGTTAATGAGGGATAGAAAAATGCTCTTGCAACATTCTTATTCTCAAAAGCAGTTCTGAACGCATATTCAGCAGCAAGTACATCCGGCCTGTTTTGCAGCAATTGTGCGGATACGCCCGTACGTAGGTCACTGTATAGAACTTGCTGATCAAGGGTTGTCCGGCTTATTGTTCCGGGGCCTTTTCCCAATAGGATGCTGAGTGCATTTTCGGTTTCTCTAATGCTTCTTTTTAGATCCGGCAGACTAACCTCAGCCGCATATAGACTTGCCTCGCTTTGAACCACTGCTGCACCGTTAACCACGGCACCTTCCTTCAGCGCTTTCATGGCTTCTACATCGGCTCGCCTGATCTTTATGGTTTGCTCTGTGATCGACAACTGTTTATCGAGCGCCAACAAATTATAATATGCATTGGCAATATTAGCGATCAGTTGGGTTTGTACAGCTCTTTTTGCAGCATCACTTTGCAGTAACGTCGCATAAGCGGATTTTTTCGCACTGCTCAGTTTACCCCAAATATCTGCCTCCCAGCTGGTGCTTAATTGAGCCCGATAAGTTTGCGTTTCCAGATTAATATTCACACCTGGAGGAAAGTTCAGCGCTGCTTTAGATTGCTTGGAGTCGGTTACCGAAACTTCGCCCGTAAGGCTTGGCAACAAGGCTGCTTTGCTTTGAAGCAATGTAGCTTCAGCAATCCTAATCCGTTCAATGGCTTGTTTCAGGTCTAAGTTTTCGTTTATACCTTGCTCGATCAGTGCTTGTAGTTCAGCATCTGAAAAAAGTGTTTTCCAGGGCAGGTCCGCAATAGTGGTGGTGTCAGCCCCCGAATTATCACGGTATAAGTCATTACTATTTAGAGTTGGACGTTCATATTTTTTGGTGACACAAGCTGATAATGTCAGCACAAAAAAGCCGATGATGATATAATATTTATGATATCTCGTGTTCATGTTTTTCAAAATTAGTGTTGGCGGGTGTCAACTTCAGGAAAGTCAATGGCTCCTTGCGGGCCGTATCCTTCGTCAAAGGGTGATTTTTTACTTATCCTTTCCTGCAATCCCTGAAATACAATGAATAAGGCAGGGATTACAAAGATTCCGAATATTGTTCCTACAAGCATACCTCCAACGGCTCCGGTTCCAATTGATTTATTACCGGCAGCACCTACTCCGGTTGAAAGCATCAAAGGCAACAGACCCAGGATGAATGCGAAAGAGGTCATCAAAATAGGGCGTAAACGTGCGGTTGCACCGCCAATTGCTGCACTTACAATGCTCATCCCTTTTCTTCTCCTGTCTACTGCAAACTCTACGATCAAAATGGCGTTTTTGGCCAGTAGACCTACGAGCATGATCAGGGTGATTTGAGTGTAGATGTTGTTGTCGACACCAAATATCTTGTCAAAGATAAATACTCCGGCTAATCCAATTGGCAGAGAAACCAGTACGGCCAATGGCAGGATGTAACTCTCGTATTGGGCACATAACAGGAAGTAAACGAAGATTACGCAAAGCAGAAAGATGAAAATAGTTTGGGTTCCACTTGACATCTCTTCACGTGACAATCCGGAGAATTCATATCCATATCCCGTTGGCAAATGAATTGCCGCCTCCTCCTGCACCGCCTTCAAGGCGTCACCGGAACTAAATCCAGGATTCGGACTTCCGGTTACTGAGATGGATGTAAATAGGTTGAATCGTGAAATGGCCTGAGGTCCGTATACCTTTTTCAAGGTGATGTAATTACTTATAGGAGCCATTTTTCCATCTGCATTTCTAACATAGATATTGTTCAGTGATTCCTGATTGGCACGGAACGCAGCATCTGCCTGGTACATTACCCGGTACTGTTTGCCATACTTGTTAAAGTTAGAGGCATAAACACCTCCATAATAACCTTGCAGTACGCTCAAAACGTCACTCACATTCAAACCAGCCTGTTTCACTGTAGCTACGTTGACATCAATTTGAAATTGAGGGAAATTTGGATTGAATGATGTGGATGCATATTGAATTTCCGGCCTTTTACTCAATGCTGCCAGGAACTCATTTCCAACGGTGTTGAATTTCATGATATCACCACCAGTTTTGTCTTGCAGCTGAAACTCGAATCCACCACTTGTTCCAAAACCCTGTATGGTTGGTGGCGCAAAGAAAATAATCCTGGCCCCTTTGATACTTGCTGTTTTGGCAAAAAGTTCACCAATGATCGCTTTAACATCACGCTCCCGCTCATTCCAGGGAACTAACTTTCCGATAACCATACCGTATGAACTTCCAGAACCACTAATCAGACTTCGGCCGACTACCGTCAGCGAGAATCTGATTTCAGGTATCGTGTTAGCGATACTGTCAATCTGTTTGATGACTATAGCCGTTTGCTCCTGAGAGGTTGCTGGCGGTAATGAAATATCGGACATGATGGTACCCAAATCTTCATTAGGGACGAAACCTTTTGGCGTTGTATTCATTGTCCAGACCAATACTACTGCGAAAAGTACAACGCCCAGACCTGCAAGCCAACGTCTGCGGGCCAGGAAACTCACTGAGCGTTTGTATTTGTTCGTCATCGCATCGAAGGACGCATTGAAGGCACCATAAAAACGATGCATAAAATTTTTAGGTTTGTCATGATCGTCTGCATGTGGCTTTAGTAATAAGGCGCAAAGTGCAGGACTCAACGTTAAGGCATTGATCGCCGAAAGTATGATGGCAATTGCCAATGTTAATCCAAATTGCTTATAGAATACGCCTGACGACCCCTGGATGAAACTCACCGGAATAAATACTGCTGCCATGACCAGTGTGATGGAAATGATCGCTCCTGTAATGTCTTCCATTGCATCTACGGTTGCTTTTCTTGCGGACTTATATCCCTTATCCAATTTTGCGTGCACCGCTTCGACGACCACAATGGCATCATCCACCACAATTCCTATCGCAAGTACTAAGGCAAAAAGGGTAAGAAGGTTAATGGTAAATCCAAAGAGACTGAGGAAGAAAAAAGTTCCGATGATGGCAACCGGGACGCTGATCGCAGGTATAAGCGTTGAGCGAAAATCCTGGAGGAAAATGAATACCACTAGAAAAACCAGGATGAAGGCTTCTATTAGGGTATGTAATACTTTTTCAATGGAGGCGTCGAGGAAATCGTTAACATTTACCAGTGTAGTATAATGTATGCCTTTCGGGAAATCAACCGAAGAATCATCCAACACTTTTATAGCGCCTTCGATGACTTCTTTGGCGTTGGAACCTGCAGTTTGATTGATAGCGATACCTAGGGCTGGTTTCCCATTGAAACGAACTTCGCCGGAATAACTTTGTGCGCCAAGCTCAATTCTGGCAATATCTTTCAACCGAAGTATTTGACCATTTTCGGCTGCTTTAACAATAATGTTACTAAACTCAGTTTCGTTCTTCAAACGCCCTGAGTATTTCAAAGTGTACTGGAACGATTGGTTACCTTGTTCACCAAACTGACCCGGTGCAGCTTCAATATTCTGTTCTGCGAGTACTGCACTTATGTCATTAGGCACCAAACCATAAGTGGCCATTACATCCGGTTTGAGCCAAATGCGCATGCTGTAATCCATCATACCAAATGCAGTTGCGTCACCGACCCCATTGATCCGTTTAATTTGCGGGATCAGGTTGATGTTGGCATAATTTTGTAAAAAGGTCTGATCATAAGTTGCACTGTCGCTATATATCGCAAAAATCAGCACGTTACTGGCCTGTCTTTTCGCAGTCACGACCCCTGCACGGGTTACCTCAGCTGGTAGTAAACTACTGGCTCTGGCCACCCTGTTCTGAACGTTTACA
>JAPSHM010000077.1 GCA_031179845.1 Pedobacter sp. | reverse complement strand
ATAATGCTGCCGGTAATGAGACCAAAAGATGGGTCTTTGTAATCGTGACTGCCGGTAAGCAGAAGCCCCCCTTGGGAAATGCACACATTGCTGCCAATGCGAACATCGACCAGGTTGTCTATCCATACATTTTCGCCAATCCAGGAATGATCGCCGATTTGAAGCAACCATGGATGTTTAATGTTCACACCTGGTCTGATCACCACTTGCTTACCTACACGGGCTCCGAAAAGACGCAGCAGCTGAACCTTTAACTTGCTGGATGGAAACAATGCGGATTTGAATACTATTGCATTTACGTAAAACCAAAGTCCCCTTTTGAAGAAATTGTCATTTCGGTATGCCGCAGTATGTTTATATGTGGAAAGATCAGTTTGGTTCATTGTTTTGCGTGATTTCTTTTATTTTAACATCGACGATCAGGCGAAACCAGAAGCCCTGTAAAAAATGGAAAATAAGACCCTGGTATCCGTCTAGAATACCGAGTCTGAAAATATACCGGTAAATGAAATATAGAAGTGGACGGATGAATAAAGGCAATTGCCACCAAAGTCTTTTTAGCCAGGCGGTTCTCTCGTCTGGACTTCCCCAGAACAAAGGACTTACGGTTTGTGTCCTTAATGACTGTCTCCGCTCTACTTCTTCCTTTGCTAGTAATCCGCTATAGACATTGTGCTTGTTAATCCAGAAGCTAATGCTGTTTTCCTTTAGGTTTTCTTCTACCAGGTAACCGTCTTTCCAAATAACCGTTTTGCCTGGGACTATAAAACGGTGGTCCATTTGCTCATTCAGGTCGGAATATCCTCGATCATATCTAAACATTTTCAAAAGGTAAAAGGGATAGAAACCCCCATGTTTGATCCATCTGCCTTTGAAATAATTCTTCCGGTTGAAGTAAATGCCATCGATATGAAGGTGATCCTGGTCTTTAAACGCCGAAAGCCGTTGCTTCAGCTCTGGAGAAATAACCTGATCAGCGTCCAGACCTATAACCCAAGGCGTTTGTATGTCGAAAGATGTCAAAGCTTGATGCCATTGTTGAGGATGATTGCTAAAAGGATGTTGCTTAACAATTGCACCATACCGATGGGCAACATTTAAGGTTTCGTCTGTGCTTCCTGAATCTAACACGCAGACAGTAGCTGCGAGATCCTCTATAGAGCTTAAAAGCCGGCCAAGGTGCAGTTCCTCATTGTAGGTAAGTATTAAGAAAGAATAATGAGGATTAGTCATGCTGTGGCAAACTTGCTAGTTGATACATCTCCTGATACTGTATAATCAGGTTTTTTTCATTGAAATCATTAGCGACAAGAAGCGGTGCTGATTTGCGAACTTCAGTAAGTCTGTCGGCGCTATTGTAAACTCGATTTAGGCTGTCCTCAATTGATGCAGTGGTAGTATCACAAACCCAGCCAAGATTGTTTTCTTCTACGTATTTTGCCAGTCCAACTTCCTTACTGATTAACACTGCGGTACCTACACTCAGGCTTTCAACGACTACATTCCCAAAATTTTCATCGTAGGATGGAAGAACAAGCAAGTGATGCCGCGCAATCAGTTCAAATTTGTCATCGGTTTTGAAACCAACCCAATCAATGTGGGCTTCAATTTGATGCTGTCGGCTTAGTTTCTTCAAAGAGTTGATGTAATTTTCCTCACCGTTTCCAGCGATGGTTAAATAGTAAGGAAAAGAAACAGTAGATAACGCAGCAAATAGCAACTCCAAACCTTTTTTAGGATCTATTCTGGAAAGGAACAACAATTTAAAAATGGATTCTTTTTGAATCTGCATTGGCAAACTTGCTGGAAGTTCAACGGCATTATATATAGTGAAAGTGCTTTTTGATTCAATTAAATTTTGCAAAGCTTTTTGTTCACGATCCGAAGTCGCATGAATGTGCGTGCGTTTCAACAGCGGCTTGCTGATGAATGTATGTAAAATATTTTTAATGATCCGATTGCTATTTGTAAATGAATACGGACTTAATGTTCCTCGGGGAGAAACGATAACGGGCACATTTCTCGTTATCGCAATCAAGCAGGATAATACCGACACTAGATTCCACCAGGCGTGAATGTGGACGACGTCGAATGTTCTCACGTCATTCCATAGGGTAAGCAGTAGCCTCGGAGAAAAGTGACTGTGGTCTTTTGTAAGGCGATTGAAATACCTGACCTTTACGCCGTCAACATTTTGGGGGATATTTCTCTCAATGGCGAGTTCTTCTGTTCCGTTGGCCGTTGTTGTAAAAACTTCTACCTGGTTGCCAATTCTTATCAACTGCTCGCATAGTTTAGCGACAGACATGGTAGGCCCTCCATAAATATGAGCAGGTTTATACGAAGCGTTAATATGAAGAATATTCAAAACTTAGGTATGATTATTTTGTGTTTAATATTACAGTATATTTTGATTGAGGTGCTGTTCATTTTCCTCAACTGGTACCAATATGGCTCTTGACTTAAAAAATAAGTACATTAAAAGCATTAGGATAAAGCTCCAAAATATAGAACTTACAAGGAATTCAAAATTATTGCCTCTCCACAATCCCTGGAATAAGCCATTGAAAATAATAATGCTACCTACTTGATAGCCGCCGAACAAGGACTCCGCTTTATTACAGAGCCACTGTGTACTGAAGCCATATATAAATAAACAGATGACCACGCCAATTGTTCCTGCACTCAAATACGCATCCACCACCGGGCGGGGTTTTGCTGATACAGAGGAGTCCCGACTCACTACCCCAGCATTGTAAACACGCTCCATTGATAACGTTTCGATACTGGGTTTTGAAGGCCATAGGAAGCGGGGAATAATCACTTTGATGGAATTGACAATGATTTCAAGTCCGTAATAATCAATGTGTTTGGGTGTATTGTCGACAAATTTGGTGAACATGTCTATTTCACTAAAGCGGTTTGTTAAAAATGCCCAGTTCGTTTGGTTGAGATTTTGGTCGTTATCTGCGTCAAAAAGATTTTGCAGGGCACCTGAGCTTGCTTCTGTTGCGGAGATTTCGCCGTTCCAGGATTGACTTCTTATGATAGATACATAGGTGGGTAAAATATAAAAAAGTCCATACATTACGGGTATGCCTATGAGTAATACCATGCGCTTATAATATGGGAAGAATAGGCAGCCCATAACTAAAATGCTGGTCAGGATCGGCTCCTTAAATCCACTTAATGAGGCATTGATCAGGTTAACAGTAACTAAAATACCACCAGTAATTAATAAGCCAGGCTTTTTGTTTGTAACGCCTTTTACTACCAGAAATGCCGCACAGATAATCGCCATGTTAGTTAAGCCGACTGAAAACTGTGATATTGCTGGGATTTTTCGAAATGCCATTCCTGCAAGATAAGCAGCTATACTGATTTGAATAAGTAGTCTATCTATATTTAGGTCTGGATTTAGTTTAAATTTCTTTTCTGGATTATGATATTTGGTATTCCAGATTAGCCCTGTTACTAATGCGGCATGGCCCAGTACTGATAAGCGCTGGCATTCAGCGATCAGGTAAATTTGTGGATCGTTAAGCATTGGCACGTTAACTCTTTCCAAGTATTCATACCCCAGATGATTTAGAAAGTAAAAGATTGAAGTGCTACACATGAACCCCGCAAATATAAGTTGCGTAAAGAATATTGGTCGCATGATTTGTTTGTTCGCATCCAGGTCTGTAGAGATATACCGGGAAGGGGAAAACCAAGTCCAATAAAATATAAAAAACGATCCGGTCCAGGCGACGAGATAGGACATTTCCGGATCAGATTGAGTCAACCACGACAATAAGTAGGGGATGAAAAGTGGTAAAATTGCCTGACTTTTAATGTTTGCTATATTCATCCAGTTCTTTAGCAATAGCAGTGACTTGCACATCAAAGCTCCAATTTTCTATTATTTTTTTGGATTGTAACCCCAGTTTAGATAGATGGCTAAGGCTGGTACATGCGAGTTTCAGTTTGATTAAGAGGTCCGCTTGATCTTCGCTCTTGAATACATATCCATTTAAGCCTTCTTGTACAAGGTCAGTTGCACAGCCTAACTTATCAGAAGCAATGATCGCTTTCCCCGCAGCCATTGCCTCGTTAACTGCGAGTCCCCAGGATTCTCTGCGAGATGGGAGGCAGAAAACATCACAACTCTGATAGATTACTGGCATTGTTTTTTGGTTTTGGAAAGGCAGGAAATGTATTGCCTCGCTTTTTAATGTTTTGCTTAGAAACATCAATTTCTTTTCTAAGGTTCCGTTTCCGACAAATAGCAGGTGTACATTTTTTTGACCTAATTGAGCATAGGCATTTATTAAAATCTCGGGGTTTTTTATAAAATCCAGTTTTCCTGCGAAAAGGATCAGTATGTCAGTTTCTTCTATATGCAGACTTTTGCGGAGGGTCAATACTTCTTCCGACCTATCCTCAGCGAATCGGCCAATATCAATGGCATGTGGTGCAAACACAAGCTGACTGGCTTTCATTCCGTATCTGTGAAAGTAAGCCTCATTTGCTGTGCCCACATAGAAAGCTTTATCTACGTGGCTATAGACCCATTGCAAAAAAATTCTTTTAAGTAGTGATTTCCAAGTTGAACTTTTATCGATAAGGTTGGAATCTCCCCTGAACCAAGTGGGGATTTTACCCTTAAAATGTCTTAGGATTTTTAGGTGGCTTTGGTATGCCCAGCCATAGACTAAAATCACATGTGGCTGAAAGGCATCAATCTTTTGAATTACATCAGGGTTTTTGATTCCTTTGAAATGATGAGATCCAGGTTGACTTGATACGTTGGTTAAAAACTCATAATCATAACCGTCCAATAGAGGTATGTCCCACTCAATTGTCTTACCAAATCCAGGGTCGAATTTAGGCTTAATGCTTTCTTCTCCCCAGGTGTAAAACACTTTCATCTCACAACAGCCAGCTAACAGTTTAAAAACTGGAGCATAATATTGAATTGGATGAGTTGTAACAATTGCAAAACGCATGTTTATTCTTTATTAACCACAGTATTGAACAGTAAACATTGTCTATATGTCATGTTCATTGCTGAATATTTATTAATGGCTTCTTTATTGTATTTGATTTCGGGCGCCTGTTCATGGGTGATTTCACTAAAAAAAGTATGAATTTTATTTGTGAGGTTCAGTTCATCATAACTGTAGATGTGCTTTACGTCGTACTCTTGCAAAACCTGAACTGCAGGACTATCCTTATTCAATATAACCAACATATTTTTTTGAGTAGTTAGATAAGGATATATTTTCGATGCGGTGTATTTTGGATCGTCGGAGCCGGGAATAAACAAAGCATCGGCATTTTTCAAAGTTAGCAGCGTGTGATAAAAACTAATTCTATCAGTAATTTCAATCACATAGGGTTCAATGCCATATTGCTTTGCTAATGGGGATATTGTTGCTTCACCTTGACCTGCCTGGGCATAACTGGTGCCAATGAAATATAAACGAATCTTTTCAAAATTCGGATGGTTTTCTTCAATCCCATTTTTCAAGGCTTGAAACAGTGGCTTTATCGCATCATGCATATCGTAGCCTCCCCGACCAACATATACTACATTTATCGAATTCTTCGGAAGGATAGAAGTAAACAGGTGCTGATTGTTTTTGGCGATTTCAAGATCTTCTTGAAATGCGCCAAAAGTAATTATTGAAGTGGGGATAGCTTTGATCTGCGGATAGCGGACTTTCAATGTTTCGATATAATCACCAGACACACTAATTAGACCATCTACATGTGTAATTGCAATTGGCTCCAACCACTTGTTAAGTCGATAGGAAAACCAGTATTTAGGCGGCTGCTGTGTTTTTGGTTTATTTTGATAGTAGTCGGAATGCCATGGGTCCTGCATATCAATTACATAGGGGACTTTGAAACGATTTTTCCAGTAGGCTCCTAATATGCAAATGGGAAACTGGGTAGTGGAAAAGTAGATGAGGTCAAACTTTTCTTTCAAAAGCAATTGATTGACCTTTTTCCAATAAAACCAGATTGATCGTAAAGCGAGGCTACCCAACCCAATTTTTGAAGTCCACTTTTGATCTAATGCGTTAACATAATGAATTTTAGTGTTCGGAGGAATGCTCTCCATCAATAACTCATCTTTTAAAGTATTTGAGTACTTTGGGTCAACAGCTACCAACTCTGCTTCCCACCCGCATTGTTTGAAATAAGGTAAACTCATCCTTATTCGATGCATATCAGCCGCGTTAGATGGGGAAAAATAAGGTGATATAATTAGTAGTTTACGCTTCAAGAGTTAATTGTTTCAATTACTTTAATAAACTTAATACTTTCGGTCTCCCAGTTTAGTTCTGATTGGCCCAACTGATAGTTCCTCAATCTTGTTTGGTACAAAGACTCCGGGTCATTAGCGTAGGCATTTATACAATCGGATAGGGAATTCGCATTACTTTTGTCATATAGTTTTCCTGTCGAAGGATATTGTTCCAGAAACTGCTTTTGGGCTTGTGTGTCGCTCGCAATAAGGGCAAGTCCGCATTGGATGTAGGTATATATCTTATTTGTAAGACAAATATCCCTGTTTAATGAAATATCAGTTTCTGAGGCCAATCCGAGATCGAATTGAGTAGCAAATCGAAAGAGCTCATCAGCTGGAATTGGATCATGAAACTTAACTTGATCTTTGCGAAGTTTATGATAGTGCAAAAGATTCTGAATTTTTAGTTTATATTGAAGTGGGCAGTGACCCAGTAAATTAAGCTCGACATAATCACCTGTAGAAGTCATTGCTTCGATAACTAGTTCAAGGCCCCGGTTTTCGCCAACTGTCTGGGAAAACCAAAACAGCTTCAAGCACTCTCCTTTTTGATGATTTCGTTTCAGGTTAAGATTGGTTTTTGGGAAAACATTATGGATGACTATAGGCTGTAATGCAGGATATTCCTGCCTGTATAAGGAGGCAATAAGAGGACTAGCTGCGGTAAAATAATCTGTCTGCCCAAAGTATTTGGTTTCAATGTATTTGTTCAGTAAGTACATTTCATCCTCCTTGGATGTAAATTGCCCTGAGTGCATGTCTTCTGCGTCGTACCCAACCTTAGCTTTTGTTTTTTTTGCAGCGATTACTGCCGCTGGCAAAGCCCCTAGGTTATGGGCGATATAGACGTCCGTTTTTATTTTTTTAGCAGTGCAAAGCGCTTCTGCGTGTGTCCGACTAATGGCATTTTCGGCGATACCCGATAATTTTATATGGCTAAAGAGTAGCATGCAGAGTTTCTGACGAAGCCTGCTGAATATATACATCTTTTTATTGCGCTTAACGTCTCCTCCACAGTAAATGTACATGCCCGGATTTCTGTCTGTGATTTCTCTATCAAATTCTAAAGCCCAAGATTGATAAAAACAGCAAATGACCTTTACCTGGTAACCAAGCTGAAGCAGAGTCTCTGCTTCTTTTACCAGTCTCGGATTGGTAGTAGGCTGTCCGGTTGTTATAAAAGTGATCTTTTTCACCGCTTGGCTATGGCATTTCTATAAAGAGTTTCATATTGGTTACCAAGAACTGTTGCACTAAATTTTTCTTCAACAGTTCGGCGACAATCTGACCGGCTAATAGAGGTAATGCGATCAACTGCTGTAATCATATCCGCGATTGTATCGCAAACGAATCCATTTACGCCGTTGTTAACCACTTCAGGTATTGCGCCCCTATTGAAACCAATAACTGGGGTTCCGCAAGCCAAAGCCTCCGCCATCACAATACCAAAAGGCTCGTCCCAGGTCACCGGCATTAACATGGCAAGACAATTCCTAAGCAATTCGTTCTTTTGAACATTGTTTACTGGCCCGATATATCTAATCTGTTCGTCATCTATATAAGGTTTAACTTCGTTATTAAAATAGTGTTGATGTGTTTCCTCCGCTGGGATGTTACCAGCAATTATTAATCTCCGATTCGTAGACTTTGCAATTTGTATTGCGATTGCTGTACCTTTTTCTTTTTGAATCCTCCCTAAAAATACAAGCGGGGCATCTGTTGGAACTTCCTCATTGAATATATATTCGTTTACGTCTACCCCATTGTAAATTGTAGAGACCTGCGCAAATTCTTTAATTTGTTTAGCAATGTAGTTGCTGCAAGCTGTAAAATAGAGGTTGTTATTAAAGGTAATCTTTGTAGCTTTTTTTACCTGCGAAAGGGTAGGGGGTAATTGATAGGATACGACCTTTGGCAACCGGGTCAATAACAACAGCGCGATGTTGTTCATGCGTCCAAAAGTATGGACGATATCGAAATCCTGAAAAGCAATTTTTGCTGTTAATACATTAATCTTTATGAAATCTTTTATTCCATATTGTTTTGCTTCCTCGTAGACTATTAACTTACAGCCGGCTTTGGAGTCTTTGTTTGCAAACAGCGTAATATCGTGTCCTTTTGCCTGAAGTTGTTTTATCAGTAGATATACAATGCGTTCGATCCCACCATATTGTTCTGGTGGTACGGGGATCAATGGATTAACAAGAATAGCAATTTTCATTTAGTATACAGCATTTACGATTTGGAGCATGTGTTCAGCACTTTTCCTCAAGCTGAGGTTTTCAATAATGTAATTTCTAGGGTCATAACTTTTGGATACAACGTTGGCGCAAAACGGTTCAAAAGCATTATAAAAAGAATCTATATCTTTAAATTTAGCCCCACATTTGTCATTGAAAAAAGGAACAGATGTTGCCGGAATTATTGGTTGGCCCCATTTAAAACGTTGCGGATCCAAACATAACCCGATATCCCATGCAAAAACCGGGACGTTCATCGACATGGCCTCACAGCAAGCAAAACCTTGGCTTTCATGCCCAGATAAGAAGATCATTGCCCTGCTTTTATCTAGAAGCTTATAATAGTCGTCTTCTTTATACTTTCCGTATTTAATTTCTAAGAAGGAATAACCATTTTTCTCCAAATAGTCAATTATCGGCTTTTTTAACAATTCATTTGTCGATTCAACGTTCCAGTAAATCTTGTCGTAGATTAAAAAATCTACTTCCTTTTGTCTTTTACTTGGTTTCCACTTTTCAGTATCGATACCTGTGGGCCATATTTCGCATATTTCAGAACCAAAATAAGGTAAATAAACGTTGTTTGCCCATTCCGAATGCTGAAGGTACTTTGCTATGGGATATTTGATACAAAGGTCTGGCCATTCACTTGGATGTGTCATCAGACTTATACCAGCGATGATTAAATTAGGCTTTTTATATCCCTCCAACGCATACCGACCTTTTCCCAATACAATCACTTTGTCATTCGGATTCAACTGAGCGAAGGGTTTATTGATAACATAATCCGTTTTCAAAATATCAAACCCTTTACACAGATTTAAGAACACCTTTTCAGTACCACTTGTTCTCCGACCCCTGATCAGCCTTCTTATAAAAGGGCGTATGTATCGGTCCCATTTAATGAAGCGATCTCTTTCGGGCTCTTCTTTATAATAAATACAGAGCTGACTTTTAATCATGGAAGTGGTTTTTCATGTGCAATTGCTGACAGGCGAAGTGGTGGCATTGTTGCAGGTTTAAAAAAGAATGCATTTACACGAGGCTGAATGATCTTTTCCATAAAGTACGATAGCAAAAATGTAAGTATTGTCCATAAGATAAACTTCTGAACGTATGCAGACATTGTTCCGGAATATGGATAATATTTATTGACAATAAGCATCAAAGGCCAGTGATATATATATATAGCATAGGATATACTACCGATGAAACTTAGACTTTTTAATACTATTGCAGAGCATGATTTCTCTGCAAATAGAACAAGAGATAGAAGATAAAATATAGTAGACGAGATCCAACGTGTATCCTCCATTAGTCTTTCTGTAATCACCAGGTAAAAGATCAAAACTATAGGCATCAAATATGTTATTGTTTGGAAATATAGTCGGTAAGGCAGCTTTCTCCCGGCAATATCCGAGATTACCAAGATACAGAGCGGAAGGTACCAGAGAATTTCCAGACCCAATCCGTGATTGATCTTACTTTCCAAATTGAGTCCTTTCAAGAAAACCAGACCGATTGCAAAATGGTGATAAGCAACAATGAGGAACAGATAGCTCAAAAAACTAACCTTAATTGTTCTGCTGACTGGGAAAAACCAGCATATTCCTAAACCACAAAGCCAGAAAGTATATCCGATAGTGTAATCTGTGATGAATGTTGGTATTGAAGAATTATAATAACCAACAATAGAGATAATGCCTAGTAGGATTGCCGTGACAAAAATTTTCGGCTTCGTTAAGAGAATCAATGGAAAGATTAGATAATATATCATTTCATAATTGATACTCCAAATTGGTGCAAGATTAAACTCAACCGGAATTTTAATGTTCAGGTAAGGAAAGCTGTTTTGAAGCATCAATAGATTTCCTATGGTTTCCAAAATCGAATTATTAGTACCCAGAATGAACAAAAACATAAAAGCAAATAGATAAATCGGGTAGAGGCGGACTAATCTTTTCTTATAAAAAGTGCTGACACTGAATATTTTATTTTTCATGATGCTGAGGCCAATAACATATCCGGACAACATAAAAAAGATATAAACAGCAAGTCCGCCAACCGTTAAATAGGAAATGATGCCGGAAGCTTTAAATATTGGATCTAACCAGTTTTGTCCTAAACCATGCGCTAAAAAGACACCCAATGCTGCGAATCCACGCAAACCTTCCAGCTGAGAATCGAATTTCATATCAACACTTACCGAAGGTGCAAAACGCTTGTTGAATAAATGTCTAATCATAAGCTCGCTTTAATTAGCTTTAGTGTATTTGGAACGGAATGTTCAAACAGTGCACGTTGCTGTCCTTTCTTTCGAAGCCTATCTCTAAATGGTTTATCTTTACTGAGTCTTTCTATTTGATAGATTAATTCATCTGAACTTGAATAACTGGCTATTTCTTCGTCAGTATCGTATAATAAGTCTAGACCTTCAGACCATTCTGTAAGATAGCACGCGCCAAGCATTGGAGCTTCTATGTCACGCAGCCTTGAATACTTTCCGGGACGCTCAAAAGGAAACCGAAATGAAGGGAAGCGATTAACGCCTAAGGTGATTATGCTGTCCCTTGTATGATGAATATATTCCTTGAAACTCAAATTTTTATTCACCTTGAAGGCAAGGTGCTCATTGATATAGATATTTGAATTGTGGTGAATTAACTTTTGGTAAAAGGCCTTCATACCATGAGTTTTGATAAAACGAAGTTGATTTATTCCCTTGGTAATAACTGAACTTTGTGGTACCACTTGTCCTTCTTCAGCAATCCAGCCTTTTCCATAAATTTTTAAAGTGTTTATCTTTGCTGCTGTTTCATTAAATAGGGCAACGCGTTGCTGATCTGCGGATCCTATAAATGTGACTTGCTGAGATTCGGTATCGCTTGTATTTCTGTAAATAGGATCAACCCACATTGGCATTGGTAAGTGCAGGTGTTTGAATCCGGCAGACTTATATGCAGCTAAGCTTCCGAATTCTGGTACCCAATTAAGGTCAAATGAACCAAATTCATTCGGTATCCGTTCAAACTCACGATAGTTGTCGCAAAAGAAGTTGACACATATAACACCAGATCTTTTAATCAAATCAATTGCATTACGATCAATTTGATGTGGATATAAGTAGCTTAAGAAAAGATCCGGTTGGGTTTTTTTGATATGATAGACGGTCTTCTCCCACGTTTTAGCCTTCCATTCATCAAGTTCCATTTTTGACATCGCCGTTAGGCCTTTAGCCCAGTCGGCATCCGGACATTCGTCCCATTGGTCGCCCGACTCCTCAATGCCATTTTTGATGTAATATTGCCAAAACGAGTAGGCTGGTATCGGATAATTTTCGGGACCTTGTAAAAACGATAAAAAGATCTTCATGCCTTTAGAAAATAGCTTTGAGGTTTAAATGCATTTTTGTAAACATAAAACAGGATAAACCTACCCCGACGGAAACTTTCTTTTTTGAATCCTGAAAAATATAAGAAGGCGAGGAAAGAATAGTAAATCAAAGTATATAACCGTCCTTTTATAATGAGATGCAAGAGGTATTCATTATGAAACCCATGTACCCACTTATCAGCTTTATTGTGTCCCGGGCTTGCAGCTCCATAGTGCAAAATCTTTGCATCGGGGAAATAGTATAAATTATATCCTGCAGTTCTAATGTAATGACTCCATTCGGTATCTTCTCCATACATAAAGAAGGTTTCAGGTAGTCTTTCATTTTCGAAGATCTTCAAGACGCTTTTTGGCAAAAGAAAAAATGTGCCCCAGAGATATTGACAATAGCCTTCTTTTTTTAGGTCTGGTTGGATATTTTTGAAATATTTAAAGATGTGATGTAATCGGAAACTGCATCCTATCAATCTGCCCAAATCCGACCAGTAATGACTGCATTGTTGTAGGCTACCGTCTGTGCTGACAAGTTGTACACTCAATGCTCCAATGGTCTTATCCGAAAGTATTTTCTTGTACGCCAGGTCAATCGCGTTATTTATAAGCACGGTATCACTATTTAAAAGTAAAATATGATCACCTGATGCCTCGTTTATACCGATGTTATTACCCTTGGAAAAGCCGTAATTTTGAGGATTTATAATGAGCTTGATAAAGGGGAAAAGGTCTTTGAATCGACTGGGATCACATTCGCTTGAAGCATTATCGACAATTATAATTTCATAGTTACTAACCGTGTTGTCCACAATGGATCTTATACAGTCAGATGTTAGCTGAAAGGTATTGAAGTTTATAATTATTATAGAGATCAAAATAGTTTGCTGAATATTTTTTGTAGCGTCTTGTTCAAACCATGTTGAGTTGAATGACGAACTACTTTTCCAATATTGTTCTTCATCCGGAAGATAAATGAAATGGCCTGAACTATTTTATATCTTCTTAAGAATTGTAATTCCTTTTCAAGCTCTTTAATCTTGACCATGTATAGGTTAACTAAAATCTGGGCACCAAAAGCGTGATTCGCCTGATCAAGGGAATGTTGTCTATAATGTAAAATGGTTTTATTTGCTTTCTTTATTTTATAACCGCTTTGAACTATTCTTAGGAAAAGGTTGTAATCTTCCGGTTTTGTTGGGTTTAGCTGGTAGCCTCCAACTTGTTCAAAGCAAATGCGTCGAAACATCGAAGAACCATGAATAAAGTTTTCAGTTTTAAGTGTTTCGGTTACATTTATATCTTCTGCTTCTGGGAACCTTATTCTATAAAAGCCATTGTCTACGGTAGACTGATAGGCTGTCTTAAAATCGGTATACATCTTTTTTGCTCTACTGCCAAAAAATAAAAAATCTGTGTAAGCGATTCCAACATGCTTATGTTGGTTGAGTATTCCGACACATTCTTCTATATAATTTGATTGAAAGCGGTTATCTGCCCCTAAAAAAACAATATATGAACCCGTAGATAGATTAACGGCTTTGTTAAAGTTCCCGATGATTCCGAGATTTTTAGGGTTTTTGACATATTTAATTTGATTCGGATATTTCTTTTGAAAGAAAACGGCGATCTCCTCTGTCATATCAGTAGAGCAGTCATCAGCAATGATTATTTCGTCTGCCGGAATCGTTTGGCGGAGAACAGATTCGATAGCCTCTGCCAGAAAATGCCCGTAATTATAACAAGGAATAATACAGGATATAGTTTGATCAGAAAATCGATTCTTACTGCTTACTGTGACACGGTTTAATGTGAATTTATTGGTTTCTGACCCCTGATTGCATGATACAGCA
>JAPSHM010000355.1 GCA_031179845.1 Pedobacter sp. | reverse complement strand
ATTCCAGCGATAGGGCTATTGAAAGCACCTGCAATACCGGCTGCTGCCCCACAAGCCAATAACAAGGTAGTTTCCCGATACGACAGACCTAGGAAACGGCCAACTACAGAGCCAATTCCGGCACCACTGGTCACGATTGGCGCTTCCAGTCCCGTCGAACCACCAAATCCAACAGTTAATGCGGCGGTGATCATTTGCGAATAGATATTATGAGATTCGACCTTGCTTGACTTTTTAGAAATCGTATAGAGCAACGGAGTCAGTCCCGTTTCATATTTTCCCTTTTTGATAAAACGGCGTACATAAAGTACTGATAATAATATCCCTATAAATGGAAAAATGAAGAACAGGTAATATTTATACTGCCAATGAAAGCCGGTTTGCAGAAAGTCTTCTATTTGATGGGTTATCGACTTGAGTAGTGATGCTGCCAACCCTGCAAGTATCCCAACAATTAGCGCTGCAATAACCAGGAAATTTCTATTGGATATTTTTGTCTTCCTGTACTGATTTATTGCGTCTACATAGTTTACTAACCTGACGTACATTTGTTTTTTTTGATTTAGGCGTCGAACTTATCCAGTAATTTAATTAGTGTAGCAAAGTCCTTTGGATAAGGCGCTTCGACCTCGATGTCCTGTCCATCCAATCCTTTAAATATAACATGCTTTGCATGCAACGCGAAACGTTTCATGATTGGCTGTTCTTCCTCATCTTTTGTGAGTCGGTAGCCTTTCTTTAAGCTAGACAAAAATACAGGTTTTCCTCTGTACATTTCATCACCGGAAATTGCAGCACGTTGTGTAGCGAGGTGGATCCTGATCTGGTGCATACGTCCGGTGATCGGCTTACATTCCACCAGAGTATAATGTCTATAATGTTTCAGGGTATTGAAAATGGTTTCAGCACGCTTGCCTTCCTTACGGTCGATCGTTACGCTTTTATTACCGTCATTTAATATTGGCAGATCAATAAAAAGCTCCTTAAATGTAAACTGTCCGTCAACAACAGCATGATAGGTTTTATTTATTTTACGCTTTTCAAATTGAATGGCGACAGAACGATAAGCATCAGGTGTCTTTGCAATGATAATTGCTCCGGAGGTTTCTTTATCCAAGCGGTGACACACCTGGGCATCCGATGAATATTGTTTGGCCAGACGAAGTATATTCACTTCGCCTGAACCACCGCGTTCATCCAATGAGGCTACGAACGGCGGCTTATTTATTACGATATAATCATCGTTTTCAAAAAGGATAAGGTCTTTAAAAGAAGGATATTTCAATATATTAGGAGTTTCTTAGTTGCAAAAGTACTAAGAAAGTTCGAATTTATAACCCACTCCTTTGACAGTAGCTACATAAGTTTCTCCAAGTTTCTCGCGCAACTTCCGAATATGGACATCAATTGTACGGTTAGTCACCACTACTGAGTCTTCCCAGATATTTTTAAGAATGGATTCTCTTGTATACACTTTTCCCGGTTTTGAGGCCAGTAGGTAAAGCAATTCAAATTCTTTTTTAGCCAGAACTACTTTATTTCCGTTCTGGTAGACCAGGTATGCCTCTCTATCGATCACCAGGTCGCCGATCTCCACCTTATTATCAGAAACCTCATCTGCGCTGGAATTTCGCCTTAATATGGCATTAATCCGACTAACCAGTGCCCTAGGTTTGATTGGTTTGGCGATATAATCATCAGCGCCAACGTTAAAACCAGCAATTTCAGAGTATTCTTCACTTCTTGCTGTAAGGAATACCATAAATGTATTTTTGAATTCAGGAATTGCACGCATCAGCCTGCACGCTTCAATGCCATCCATTTTAGGCATCATAATGTCAAGAATAATTAAGTCCGGATGCACCTTTTTTGCAATCGTGATTCCTTCTTGTCCGTTTCCTGCCAAATAGACCTGATATCCCTCTTTTTTTAAATTGTATTCTATCAGTTCTAATATATCTGGTTCATCATCAACAATAAGAATCTTTTGTTTTACGGTACTCATAGCTTTAATTATTTGTTACGAAATTAGGTAATCAATTACAATATAGGGTTAAAGTAAAGTTAACATATTGTTAATAGCCGCCTATTTTTTAACATGAATTTAGGGTTAGCGTAAAGTTTCTCTCAAAAACACTTCCAGATCTTCACCGCGAAGGTTTTTAGCCACTATTTTTCCAGCCGGATCCAAAATGTAAGAACTTGGAATTGCTTCGATTGCATACTGTCTTGCTACAGGGCTGTCAAAATCTTTTAAATCACTACCATGCGCCCATGTCAGTTGATCTGCGGCAATTGCTTTTTTCCACGCAACAGGATCTTTATCGAGTGAGATTCCCAAAACAGTAAAATTTTTATCCTTATAAGTGTTGTAAGCTTTGACCACGTTAGGATTTTCCTGTCTGCATGGCATACACCAGGATGCCCAGAAGTCGAGCATCACATACTTCCCCTTAAAGTCGGAAAGCTTAATCTTCTCCCGATCAACATCCTTAATGGTAAAATCAGGTGCCTGCTGTCCAACCTGCACCGATTTTAGTTTTGCCATTCTAACCACAAAATCTGTGACAGCCTCATTGTCATTGAACTGAGTTTTTACTTTATCCGCATAGCTAACCAGTTCCTTTTCGTACTCAGTTGGGTTTAAAAGATTGATCGCGTAAAAACCTGCCAAAGAAGTCGTATTTTCCTGTGCAAACTTCAACACAGCTTTATTCAAACCATCAAGCTCCCTGGAATATGCTGGCCGAATCTGCTCCATAATAGCCGTTCTGTTCTCAGGCTGCGCCGCTACTGCTTCATCAAATTGATTTTGGATCTCTGAGATCTTCACCATATGCTGGTGTTTTACTTTGTTCAATTCTTCCAATTTATCTGCTTCCATAGCCCCAGAAATGCTATATGCCAAATTCTTATCTGCCAGATCAGCTGTGATTTTGATGTGATCGCCATTCTTAGCAATGATCATATATTCATTGTTTCCGGAAGAAATTCTGAAAAAATTAACTGCTGGTGACCCATGAGAAAACTTAAACTCTCCGTTTTCAGAGAAAACAGTAGAGTCCAGTGCTTTTTCCCGATCTTTTTGCAAACCAAACAGGTAAACTTTGCTCCCGGCAGTTGCATTTTTAAACTGCCCTTCTATTACAAAAGTGCCTTGGTCCTTACATGCTGTTATCACAACACACAGCAATAATATATAGCCTATTTTTTTTAGTATAGTCTTCATTATTTTAATTTTTCTAGTAAGAGTTCATTTATTTTTTGCGGATCGGCTTTTCCTTTTGCCGATTTCATTACTTCTCCAACGAAAAGCCCAAGCACTCCCTTTTTACCTTTTTTATAAGCTTCAACCTGTTGAGGGTACTTAATAAGCACTTCGTTAATGTGGTCTGTCAATTCTCCCTGATTTTCTTCGATTAACAAATTCAATCGACTGGCCAATTCCATCACATGATCTGCCGGCGCTTTGAGTAACTCCGGCAACAATTGCTGCAGGGCAACCTGCTGACTTATCTTCTTATCATCCACCAAATTGATCACATCGGCCAGCTGTTCCGGAATAACTCTAAAATCAGCGATAGCAATGTTCTTTTCATTTAACAAAGACCTGATCGGTCCGGAAAGCCAGTTTACCAAGCTTTTTATGTTATTTATAAAAGGTAAGGCCTCATTGAAGTACGTTAACAAGTGATGATCTTCAGCCAGCATCGTTGCTTCCGGGACGC
>JAPSHM010000354.1 GCA_031179845.1 Pedobacter sp. | reverse complement strand
AGCATCATAATTTATAGCCGATCCATTTAATACGGAATACGGTGGAATAATGTATCGTACAGGAGATTTGGGACGAATGCTTCCGGACTTGAACATGGAGTTTATAGGCCGAAAGGATAACCAGGTAAAAATAAACGGTTTTAGGGTAGAACTTGGTGAAATTGAACATGTACTCGGCCAATGTAATCAGCTAGAAAGTGCCGTTGTATTAGCAAAAGATGATAAGAATGGTAAAAAGATGTTGATAGGTTATGTTGTGGCTAAAAACACTTTTGACAAAGAAACCGTTACTGAGTATCTTAAAGCTAAGCTACCGGAATATATGGTACCTACATTGTGGGTAGAAATGCAAAACCTACCTTTAAATATCAATGGTAAAATTGATAGGAAGGCTTTGACAGATCAGGCTATTCCTGAACAAATTAGCAGACCATATTCCCCACCTTTAACCGACAATGAGAAAGTAATGGCAAATATCTGGCAAGAAGTATTTGGTATGGACAAGATCGGGATCCATGAGAATTTCTTTGAGCTGGGCGGTCATTCTCTTATGGCACTTCAAATCATGTCACGTTTTGAAAAGCAGACGGGAAAAAAGCTTTCACCTGCAACATTGTTTAGAAACCCAACCATTTCATCCATGTTAGCCCCTGTAGCAAAAACAGATAGTACCAGCCCGAATTGGAAATCACTGGTTCCTATCAAATCAACAGGTAATAAAATACCGTTATATATTGTGCATGGCTCTGGACTTTACGTGCTAAATTTTAAGGAGTTGGCAAATTATGTAGATAAGGAACAACCATTATTTGGTTTACAGCCTGCCGAATTAAATGATGCTGAAATAACAATGACTACGCTAGCAGATCTAGCGGGGCATTACATTAGCGAAATACTAGAGCACAACCCCAATGGACCATATGCCATAGCAGGTTACTCTTTTGGTGGATATGTTGCTGTTGAAATGGAAAAACAGCTAACCGAAATGGGTAAAGAAGTAAAGATGCTGGGAATATTTGATACCAATGCTGAAAACAACTTCTACAATAAATCATTCAAGGTAACCATACTAAAGAAAATTATACGGCAATTTCCTAAAATGATCTGGATAAGCAAATCACTTATTAAAAATCCTGCTGATACGATTGAATATCAATACCAATTATTTGTAAAAAAGCTTCATCAGTTTGGCAAGCGTATTGGCGTAGTTGAAGAACCTAAGACAGATGCGATTTACGACCAGATTAAAGAAATTAATGAAAAACAACATCTAGCTTTGAAAAGCTACAACATACAACCCTTCAATAACCATGTGTACCTGTTTAAAGCAAAGAAACGCATTTACTTTGTTGATGACTTTAAGTATCTAGGCTGGCAAAAATATGCTACAAAAGGTGTAAAGGTCTTTGATGTGCCAGGAGACCACGAGACCATGCTACATCAACCAAATGTAATTGAATTTGGAAAAAAACTGCAAGAGGCCTTAAATAATTGTCAATTGACTCTTGGAATTTTGCTGTTTTGTTTATAGCGCTTAGCCTAATCAAGTAATATCAAAAATGGTCTCAAAATTGGAGCCATTTTTGATTTCAAAATTTTTGGACATTAAAAGTATTTCTATGTCTCGATCATTAATTGGGTATCTCACCAAAATTTCTAATGGAATGTGCATCTAACCCTTTCTATTCTTCCGCACATATAAAAACTAAGCATTGCATGTTCACCAATATCTTCATTTGAATTAAAAACTATTTATCCTCACCTTAGGACTAGCCATTTTAACTGCATCATGTCCAAAAGACAACATTAAAAAAGATTCTGTCATTACAAAATTAACCGACTTGGTGATCCCCTGCTGGTTTCAACTGGCAGAGCACCAGATATGTTAATTTTAGCATTAGTATTACAGATACTCGGTTTTAAAACAAAGCTCACGTGGTCGCAATTTATCTGGCCGACCCGGCAACCAAACTGACTGCAGTTGCAAAAGGATTTGCACTTCCCCGCTGGTGGGGATGCGCTGCATTGCAGTACTGATCAGTCCGCATAGTCCGTCAAAGCTTTTTCGCAAATCACAATGACCCGAATAAAGATAAAAACGATGCAACGATTCCAGTGAAAACATATCAGTATAGGCGGATCAACTGGATTTACATCCATGAATTAACTTACCTGTAGGAATCAAGGGATAGGAAAGATAGAAATGGACAAAGGACAGTTTAAGATGGACAGTAGAGAAACTGGATACTGCCATAGCGCGGCAATGATGTGTCGCAAAGCAGATCTGGAGGCCGTTTGTATGACGGCCGAAAATTTCTTTTTGTAGTATGAGGATTGGATTGGTGCTAGAAATTCAAAAAAGCAAGTAAAAAGATTTGTACTTGACGCGGTTAGAAATAAGATTTACTTGAAGATAATAATCTTTTCAGTAAACACTCCAAAAATATATCTGTTGATTTTGAGGAATAACGGCAATACTGAAAATGTATTGATATATTGAATAGGTTTTGACTTCATACCGTATATTTTTTCTTAGAACATCGTTATTTAAACAATTTATCTCCTGCATTTCCTCAATTAACCCTTCTCCGGAAGCTTTCAGTATTGCCTCTTTTCTCGTCCAAAGCATATAAAAGGTAGTTGGTGAATTTATGAAAACCTGTTCCTCCCTATTGAAGCATGAGGGTAACAAAGTTTCAAAGTCAAAATCTGAATTTACAAACTCAATATCTATTCCAATTGCTGATGAGTTTAGTGCTATAAGAATAAAGTTCTCACTATGTGTGCTGTTAAATTCTATTTTATTAATTGCAGGCTTTTTATTGACTGAAAGATGAAATTGAAGCTGCGCGGGCTGAATAAAAACAAATTTTGATAAAATGGAACGAAGTGAATGTTTCCTGGCAATAAATCTTTCTCTATTTTTTTTCGTATAGAAGCGATCTGCTTTCATCAGTTCACTGTCTGATAAAATGGCACTATAATTAAACTGGATGCTATTATAATACTTATCAGCCTCGATTTTAAAAATATGAACAGCATTCTGGTTAAAATCAAGTTTATCATGATAGCTATTCCATTCAGCCTTATCTAATGCGATTTCTCTAATCATCTGACCTAAGGTTTACTATCCAATACATCCTGCAAAATTTTAGCAAATTCTTTATCGTTTGGAGAGAATAGAAAGGTTTTATGATCCCCTGGAACGTCATGGATGCTGACACCTTTTTTCGCATATTCCCGCCAGCCCAAGTAAACCATATCATCCAGAAAATATATTCGTTTTTTAGTTCTGAAAACATCTACATGAATATCAAATGGCTGCATTAGGTAATTTTTCCAGGCCATATCGTAGCTTTTATAAATTTCATCGTCATAAAGAAAGACTTCTTCGTAGGATACAATTTTAGCACCAAAAAGTCGACTTATTTTTCTTCGTAAAACCAACAGCTGATAATCTATTGTTTCCTTTGGACTATCGATTAATAATTTACTAATGAAAACAACCTTTTTAAACTGTCTGATCATTTTTTTGTATATTTTTTGGGCAATGTGTTCATGAATGTCTTTTCCGCCTGCGTACGTATCTAATATACCCAACATTTTAACTTCTTTACCCATGGCGATTAACCTTTTTGCCATTTCATAAGCAAGTAATCCACCAAATGAATACCCTGCAAGTGCATATGGACCTACCGGATCATTCTCTATAATTTCTCGATTGTAGCGGTCGGCAAGCTCTTCCATGCT
>JAPSHM010000076.1 GCA_031179845.1 Pedobacter sp. | reverse complement strand
AATCGCTTACTCCCGAACAAGCACACTTAAGAACTGGAATACTGGGTAAAAACTGGAAAAACTACAGAAAAATCAACTGGGAACGTAAAAAACAAGAAAGTATCATAAATAGCACTTCAGCGAATGTAGGAACCTCTTCGGTCCCTACATTCGCTGAAGTCGCCGAAGGCTAATGTCAACTAAAATAATATAAATGAACAGTACATAGAAAGCGAAAAGAAAATTAACTATTTTACCAGAATATCCGAATGTAAAGTGATTTCAGGACTATAAAAATATAGTGTATAGTTAACATCGGACTAAATGCACAAGGTGCATACCAAACCCAGGATTATCAATCAAATGGTGTATAGCCAGAGTAGGACGTGACAACCTTTTATTGTAAACTTATTCCAGTATAGGACAGTTCTTGGTTTTGAGGGCTTTGCCAGGGGGTTGCTAGGGCCTTGCTAGGGCCTTGCTAGGGCCACAGCCGAACGAACGCCCTGGCAAGGCCCTGGCAAAGTTTGACTAAAGCACACTTAACTACCCATGCAGGCATGCGGCAAATCGAGCACAGCTCTTCAGGAAAAAAAAGTAGCGGGGCCGGTTATATTCTGCTGGATATAATCCATGCTTAATATAGAGTTCATAAACTGCTGATACATTTGCCATCAGATTATGATGAAAGAATTGTTTGACAGGGATTTGTTAGCGCTCCTCAAATTAGATGATCATAAAGCTTTTTCTAAACTTACGCGGCGGTATTGGGAGGAGCTATACACGCACGTAAGTCTCAAAATAAAAAATACCGAAGATGCTAAAGACATTGTACAGGAAATTTTCCTGAGCCTTTGGAAAAACCGGAACAATATACATTGCGATGATCAGGGTCGTCTTTCCTCTTACCTTTTCAAAGCTGCTAAATATGCCGCCATTAATTATTTCAGCCGGCCAGGCATTACCATTGCTGGTTTGGATGTGTTGGATCACATGCTTTCCTACCCTACGACCATAAAAGCTGACGAGCAGATCCTTTTAAAAGAATTACACAGGGTGGTGGATGCAGAATTGAGCGAATTACCTGATCGCCTGATTGCTCCATACCGGCTAAGCCGGGAACAAAATATGTCCATTAAGGAAATTGCAGCGAACCTATCTATCTCAGAACAAACCGTCAAAAACAACCTTTCTGCTGCACTTCAGCGGATCCGGGTCCGGATTGGTCAATACAACTCTGATCCAACCATTATTTTAATCATAGCTGCGATTAATCTGCTGAGTTAGCGAATTAACGTTTTGATAACATTGCCGTAAAGTACCTACAGGCAGTTGATGTGATAGTTATTGTAGCGATGTCAAATAAGAATAAACAAAAGGAACTTAAAGAGGTCCTCAAAAGGTACGTTAACAATGAAGCTACGGTGTCTGAATCAGAGGCGGTCGACCGTTGGTATGATACACTAGGTTATGAATCATCCAAAGACAAGCGCTCCATCGATGTGGAACAGGTAGAAGTTACAACTTTAAAGCCATTCCGAAAGCACCTGTTCTGGGCTGCGGCAGCATCCCTAATACTCGTAGCTTTTTCAACTTTTTGGTTCATTAACAAAACGGCTACTTCTTCCATTGAAGACACCATCATCAGGTCGGCACAAACCGAACGGAAAGAGATTACCCTTTCTGATGGCACCGAGGTTATACTGAATACGGGTTCGGAGCTGCTGGTTAAAGGCAATTTTGGCGTCAACCAACGTCGGGTAGTATTGAAAGGCGAAGCTTACTTCAAAGTAGCAAAAAACGCCGAAATACCTTTTATCATACAATCAGGCCAACTGAGCACAACGGTATTAGGGACTGCTTTTAACATCAGCGCGTATCCTGACCGGGACCGAATGAAAGTTTCCGTACTGTCAGGCCGTGTAAGCGTATCACAATCAACAGGAAAATCAGAAAAAATATTGGCCAACCAGATGACTGCAAATGAAACCATTAGCTTCTTTCGAAAAACAGGGAAATCTGAATTGAATAAAGAAGATGCAAAACTAATCACTTCCTGGCGCGACAATAAGCTCTACATAGACAATGCTTCTATACAAGATATAGCTGAACTACTAAATGGCTATTACCACATGGAAGTGAATAACCTGATCGAAGACAGGCATACAGACCGCTATACCATCCGTTTCAATCAGGAATCCATGAATGGAGTATTACAGATATTAAGCCGGCTGACCAGTCGGGAATTCATTTATACAAACCACCAAATCAACATTAAACAGAAAATGAAGTAAACAGAGAAAGTAAAAAAACCGGATATGCGCTAACATTCCGGTTTTAGATGGAGCACTGCAGCAGCGCTCCAGTATTCAATGAATTCGTAAAACATTAAAAACAAATCAAATATGCAGAAATTTTACCCGGGTTGCAAATACCCGATGGGCACACTTTTTAACCTAAAAATGAAGTTAACACTAGCATTACTCTTTTTTTCAAACTTACTCATCTACGCTGGTCCGATTTCCGGGCAGTCGATGCACCAGTTGAAAATCAACCTGTCGGCCAAAGACATGCCGCTTAAAGAAGTGATTGGCTTAATCGAAAAGCAGAGTCCATTTGTAGTCGGCTACAAGACAATGGAAACCATGAAAGGCAAAAAAATCACTATCGATGCAAAAGGAAAATCCGTTGCAGCGATCTTGAATGAGGTGATGGCCCCCTACAGCGTTGAAGTGACACAGATCAGTGATAAATATATTATCATCAACCCTAAGAAATTTGTCGCCCCTACTGTAATTTCTGGAATAATAACCGACAAAAGAACTGGTCAGACCATTCCCGGAGCCAGCATCAAGGTAAAAGGGACAATTCTTGGTACCCAAACAGATGTTGACGGTACTTATAGTCTTTCTGTAAAAGATGACAAAGAAACATTTATTTTAGTGGTTTCTTATATTGGCTACAAATCGCAGGAGTTCAGCATCAATCGCTCGGCGTCTAACATTAATCGAAATGTGCAACTGGAAGAGGATCGTTTGGGTCTTGATGAGGTTGTAGTAACTGGCCAGGGTATCGATGTGAGCAAGCGCCGTCTTTCTACAAATGTGGTGAGCATTAGCGGTGCAGAGATAGAAAAAACACCAGGTAGTCGTATTGATCAACTTTTGCAAGCTAAATTGCCAAATGCGCAGATCAGACTTACGGGCGGTCAGGCCGGGGCCACATCAATCATCAGGGCGCGCGGTGTGGTTTCCGCCTTCATGAATTCCACACCTGTCATTTATGTAGATGGTGTACGTATGGACAATTTAAATACGGCTTCTACATTGGGAGGAGGTGCAGCCTCTGGCGCAGCAATAAGCTCCTTAGCCGATATTCCAATGGACAACATTGAAAAGATTGAATACATCAACGGCGGTGCAGCCACCACACTATATGGCTCAGATGCCGCAAATGGGGTAATCCAGATCATCACGAAAAAAGGAGGTTCCGATCGTACTGCAATTTCGTTGAATGTGGAAGCTGGTACCGAAGCGTCAACGAACGATTTTCTACATTTCGAACGTACAAAAGACCTTCTTTTCAAAACCGGTACCTTTCAAAAATACAATGTTGGAATTAATGGCAGTAAGAACGGCATTGGCTACAGCTTTACCGGTGGATACCTGAACAGCTCCGGTGTTCAGATTGAAAAGCAGAACACGAACCAGCGTATTGATATGCGCTCGGGCTTTAAAGCAAATATTGGTGATAAAGTGACTTACGAAAGTAGCTTTAGCTTTGTAAACAATCGTTATAAACGAAATAGAAACGGTAACCAGGGTGGCTATACTGCTCTTTGGTTTGCAGAAAGTGGTGCGTCAATACTTAGTGGCCCGCTTAAAAACCCATTATTGGACGACCTGAGTGAAGAGGATTTTGGAATACTGAAGGATTGGGTAACGGAATCAGAACGTTTACAGGATAATGAGATCGTGGTGAACAGATTTCACACTTCCCAAACTTTCAATTACCGGCCAATTGAAAACTTAGTATTAAAGGCTGTTGGAGGAATTGATTACAGAGTAATGCGGAATAAGGTCATTACCACTAACGAATACATTAGTCATACCTCCGGAAAAGAAAGTTTGGCAGGAGGAAGCATCGCCAATGCAGACCGTAAATATTGGGGCTTAACCCTGGAGCTTAATGGTCAGCATAAAGCTGACGTTGGAGATTTCTCGTTTATTACAACATTTGGCGGACAACTTTTCAGAAATGAAGACCGTCAGGTTGCCTACAATGGTACGAACGTACGGGATGGAATGAGGGATATCAGATCGGTTGGGGCTACCACTTCCAATGAATTCTTTACAGAGATTGTGAACTACGGCGTTTATCTGCAAGAAAACCTTGGGTTTAAAAACAAACTGTTCATCGATCTGGGCCTTCGGGGTGATGGCAACTCTGCTTTTGGAAAAGATGTAGGTGTTCAATACTATCCGAAAATTGGATTTTCTTATATTCCAACAGCAGAGTCATGGGTCCAGGCTGCGCTCCCTGTCGTTTCATCGGCAAAGCTAAGAGCCAGTTACGGTCTTGCAGGAAACTTCCCTCCACCGTTTTTGAACCTCAGGACAATTAGCTTCGGATCCTACCTGGGTGCGCTTGGTGGATTTTTCGGTACTCCAGGAGTCGACGTGAAGCCTGAGAAAACGGCGACTTTGGAGGCAGCTATAGACCTTGGTATTTTAAAAGATCGGATTGTCTTTACAGCTGGTTTCTATCATGCGGTTACAAATGACGCCTTGTTCCAGGTTCCATCTACGCCGTCTACAGGCGAAATCGCCGCAGTCAGAAATGTTGGTAAAATTTTAAATAGAGGATTAGAATTTAGCCTGAATGCAACGCCAGTTAAAACCAAAGATATTTCGCTGTCGGTCAATTTATCGGCTAACACGGTATACAATAGAGTACTGGACTCAAGGGGAAGTGCAGCCTTTAATTTAAATGGCTTCAGTGAGCGTACTATCCAAACCGTTGTACAGGAAGGCTTCCCAGTTGGTTTCATACGTGGAAGTTACGGGACCTTTGGTGAGGATGGAGTAATGAACTCCACAACACCCCTACAAAACCTGGGATCAACCATCCCTGACCTTTTTGGCAGTATGGGTATCAATCTACAGTTCAAAGACCTCAACTTCTTTGCCAACGCGGATTATCAGAGTGGTGCATATGCCAGTAATTGGGATAAGCAATTTCGTTTTAACTATAGTGCAAGCAATGCGGGTATCCCACAGGGAGAAATTGATCAAAATCAGAGAAAAAATTGGTTAAACTTTACCAACATGTTCGTTGAGAAAACGGATTTTATCAAAGTGCGGACGATTGGAGCCAGCTATTTATTAAGAGGGCCGAAACTAGGCAAAGCGATCAAAAATCTAACTGTTGGTCTGAGCGTAGCAAACCCTTTAAACTTTGCCAGTTCTTCATTCGATCCTGAAGCCACCACCAGTGGTAGTGCCCAGGGTCAGGGTCGCGCAACTACAGGTGGAATTTCATATGCTACTTATTCCGCTCCCCGTCAATTTTTGTGTTCTTTTAAAGTTAATTTTTAATGACCGTCATGAAAAAATATATAATATATCCTGCGTTGGCAATTGGTTTAATGCTGAGCAGTTGCGAACTGGTTGAGGTAGAAAATCCCAACCTCATTGAAGACCGATTTCTTGGCGCAAAAAATTCATCTGTTGAATGGACTAATGGTATGCGCCGGGATATGAGTCTCGTTGTCGCTTCAAACACCGTCTTTACTGAATTAGTATCTGATAACTATTTCAACAATTATACCTCAAGCAGTAAAGTGTTCGACATTCCACAAATTAATTTCTTTGACCAGGATGTGGCTAACATACAGGCGGGAATTAACCGGCTGATGGAAATGTGTGATTACGGGTTGACTAAAGTTTTGCCTGCTGATCAGGAATCAACGTTACAACAAAAAGCCGAGATCACTATGTACAAGGCCTATGGTCATATCGTGAGCGCTGATCTTTTTGTTGGAATGCCCGCCAAACCATTAGGTGAGGTTCTTTCGCCAGAGGCGCACCGAAATGCGGCCATTACATTACTAATTGAAGCGCAACCTTTGTTCACCGAGACAAATGACCGTTTGGTTTGTGCCTTATTAAAGGCCCGTGCTTATTATGGTTTAGGTAAAGCATCGGAAGCCCGCACCGAAGCAACTTCCGTATTGCAAAACCCACTGTTATTGAGGCAAGTGATGTATGGCCAGAATTCTGGCCTGAATAATAGTTTTCAAGGAAATATTTACACAACAACCGGTGTAAATCCATTTGCACCTCTGCCAAGACTGGACTTCCTAGACCCTAAGTACTTCAACGTGGACCCGGTAGCTGCAAACGACCAAAAACCAATTGCTATCGCTAAAGCTGAAGAGGCTTACTTGATCATCGCTGAAGCGATGGTATCAGCCAATGAATTGTCTACGGCTAAGTCGACGCTTAAAGCGATGCTGGCAGACTGTGTATCCAAAAGAACCGTTGTAAGCTTAAACGACAAGGCAGAAACGCGCGATGGAGGTAATCGTAAATATCCTTTGACAGCGATGAAAGTGAAGTTTGATGCCGCATCTCCCGAAAAAGATGGCTACATCTATGACAGACAAGCAGGTAACATTAACGCTTCTTTAGTTTCAGGGACCAAAGTGACAGCAGCAGAGATCGATGCAGCGAATACTCAGGATGCTTTATTATACTTGGTATACTTGTTAAGACAAGAGATTTTTATCGGTGAAGGTCGACGAATGACAGATCTGGGGATTCGCTTCCCTGTTTCGCAGCGCGAACAACTTGGAAACACGAATGTGAAAGCTGAACACACCAAAGCCATTTTACCAGCTTTCATCCCTAAGAACATGGAAATGGACGACTTTGACATCAATGCCACAACTGGCATCGTGACCATGAAACACGACATGAATAAGGTGCTGATCCAAAATAAAACAGCACCAGAGATCATGCCGTTCATTAACTAACAATTATAACATCAGCATATTAAATCATGAAAAGTTTAAAATTAATGGCATTAGCCACTGTATTCAGTACAGGGTTATATGCACAGGACAAGGCAAAAGGTATTGTATTCAACGATGCGAATGGCAACGGGAAGCAAGACCGAAAGGAAGCAGGAATCGCGCGGGTGGCGGTTAGCAATGGCGTTCAGGTAACGCTTACGGATGCAAAAGGTCGTTATGAACTTCCGGTAGGAAATGATGACGCCATTTTTGTAATCAAACCAAGGGGTTATAAAGTACCCTTAAATGAAAACCTGCTCCCAAAATTTTATTACCTGCACAAACCTAATGGTTCTCCAACTGCATTGAAATATAAAGGGGTGTCTCCAACTGGCCCACTTCCAAAATCAATAGATTTTGCTTTGGTACCGCAACAA
Organism: Pedobacter sp.; assembly: GCA_031179845.1. GTDB lineage: Bacteria > Bacteroidota > Bacteroidia > Sphingobacteriales > Sphingobacteriaceae > Pedobacter. Next base: position 6,431 of record JAPSHM010000076.1, on the reverse strand, counting down.
GAAAAAGAGGAGTTTACTGCCCTGATTTTTGGTGATCCCCAGGCCTATACTGCCCGTGAGATGGAATACTTTGAAAATGGAGTGGTAGCTGAAGTTGCCGGAATCAAAAATGTTGCTTTCGGTCTGAGCCTTGGCGACCTTGTTGGAAATGACCTCGACCTGCACCCACCTTACATTAAGGCGGTAAAAAAAGTAGGTTTGCCCTGGTACAACCTGCTCGGTAACCACGATATGAATTTCGACGTGAAGGCGGATTCTTTATCAGATGAGACCTATGAAGCGAATTTCGGACCGGCAAACTACGCGTTCAATTATGGCAAGGTGCACTACATTGTACTGGATGACGTGTTGTATCCTAATCCACGTACAGGAAAAGGTTATCTTGGCGGTTTCCGTAAAGCGCAGCTGGACTTTGTAGAGAATGATCTAAAATTTGTAGATAAAGATCAGTTAGTGGTATTGGCATTCCACATTCCATTGGAACATGAGGACGGAAATGTATTTCGTCCGGAGGATCGCCAACGCTTGTTTGATCTCCTGAAGGATTTTCCAAACACTTTATCGCTTTCAGCACATATGCACACCCAATCGCAAATATTTTATGACAAAAAGGACGGATGGCGCCAGGAAAAGCCGCATCATGAATACAATGCAGGGACGACGTCCGGCGATTGGTATTCCGGTCAGCTGAATGAGCAGGGTGTTCCTTCCTCGACTATGCGTGATGGTACGCCAAAAGGATATGCTTTTATCCATTTCAAAGGAAATCAATACGTGATCGACTACAAGGCGGCCGGGAAGGATAAATCTTATCAGATTGAAGTATTTCACCCTAAGGTAGTGGGTAAAGGAAAATCAACCCGCGCGGGCATCTATGCAAATTTTTTCATGGGTCATCATACTGACGTAGTAGAATGCAGGATCGACAACGGTACATGGCGTAAAATGGCTCCGGTTAAGGCTGCTGATCCGGCCTATCTGGCTGAATTGCATCCCTGGGATACTTCTGAAGAATTGCTACCAGGAAGAAGACCTTCAAATGCATCGGACAGTCGACATTTATGGAGAACTGCTATTGCTACTGACCTGCCATTAGGCACCCATAAAATTGAAGTACGCGCAACAGATCGCTACGGACGTACCCATACTCAGGAAAGCAGTTACAGAATCGAAGAAGCTAAAGAACTATAATGAGTTTCAAATTAACAGAACGACTGTTACGGGCGGGTTTCGTGGGATGCATAAGCTTGATCGTAATGGCCCTGCCTGCTATTTCACAAACGTCTAAACATGTTATACTCATCAGTATCGATGGCTTTAGGCCTGATTTTTATCTGGATAAAAGCTGGCCCGCTCCAAATCTACAAGCCATGATGAGCGCTGGTGCGCATAGTAAAGGCGTAAGGTGTATCTTTCCTAGTGTAACCTACCCTTCGCATACCACCTTGATCACAGGGGCTTTCCCCATGCATCATGGAATTACTTACAATACGATGCCGAACGAGGATCGGGTGTACGAGTGGACCACAGATAGCAGAAAGATCAAATCGGAAACGCTTTGGCAGGCGGTTAGAAAAGCCGGCATGAAATCAGCGTCTGTTTCATGGCCTATATCGGTGGGTGCTGAAATCGATTATAATTTACCGGAGATCTGGTCTAAAACAAATATGTCGGACCGCAGATCGGCGATTCGTGAACTCGCGACGCCCAAAGGCTTATTCGAAGAAATGGAAGAGTACGCCATTGGTAAAGCGGAGATCAACGACCTAAATCTTCAGTATCTGACCATGGATGAGAACAACAGCCGCATGGCGGCTTACCTGATCCGCAAATATAAGCCTGAATTTCTGAGCATTCACATTGTGGGAGTTGATGGTGCCCAGCACAAAGAAGGCCGTACTGGTGAAGGTGTGTTAAAAGCCCTTGCTTCTGCAGATCATGCAGTGGCCAACATCATGGATGCGCTGATCAAAGCTGGTATTAAGGACAGTACTACGGTAATCGTTACGGGTGACCATGGCTTTGTAGACATCAATAAAGTGCTTGCACCGAATATATGGCTGACAGAAATGGGTATAGACAGCAAAGTTGGATTGGAAGAGCCGGTAGCTAAATTTCAATCCGCAGGTGGTGCGGCCTTCTTCCATCTAAAGGATCAGAAGAACACCAGTTTGCTAGCTAAGGTCCGTAAAAAGTTGGCTGAGCTCCCTGAGCTCTACAAGTCACTGTTCCGCATTGTGGAACGTGCTGAATTAGACCAGATCGGTGCTGATCCACACGCCAGCTTTGCATTGGCTCCGGTAAAAGGAGTGTACATCAAGGACAATAGTTCTGGTCCTCTAGTAAGCCCGACAAAAGGTGGCGCACATGGTTACTTCCCGGATATCCCTGAAATTCAAACCGGCTTTATCGCTGTGGGTCCGGGAATCGGCAAAGGTCTGGTGGTAGAAAGCATGGGTCTGGAAGACGTTGCTCCTACGGCCGCAGCCCTGTTGGGTATCAAATTTAATGCACCGAATGGCAAAGTAGTCAAAGCACTGGTTAGGAATTAACTGGTCATTGTAAATATCTAAGTGTTAGATAAAGCCTCTGCAAATGCAGGGGCTTTATCTTTATATCCCAAATTTATTGCTAATTTCAAGCCGTAATTTCCTGGCCAATGTAAGGGCCACCTTTAGCAGTAAAATCACATGGAAGAAATAAACAGACAAGCCGTAGCTTTTGAAAAGTTTGATGCCTACAATCAGAAGGATCCTAATTCGATCGTATGGGAAGGCACCACTCATCCCAGGGAATATTTCCTGGCCTTGAAATTACATGAATGGATCCTAAGGATCAATCCTGAAGCAAGTGAGGCGCTATTGCTGGCATCCAGAAGTCAGCACATCGGTAGATGGGAAATTCCACGCGACAGTTATGCTCCGGGACGGGAACCTTACCTTAAATGGAGGCGGGATCTCGCGCATTATCATGCTCAGAAAACAGCAGAGATCCTCATGGATTCTGGCTATTCCGAAGAAGAGATCGCCAGGGTGCAGGAAATTATACTGAAGAAGCGATTAAAGTTGGACAGTGACGTTCAAACCATGGAAAATGCGCTATGTCTGGTCTTTTTAGCTTTTCAATATGAAGAATTTCATCAACTTCATTCTGCGGAAAAGGTGGTTAATATCCTCCGAAAGTCATTGTTAAAGATGGATGGAACAGGTCATCAATTCGCTTTGGGTTTAAACTATACTCCTGAGGGACTGACACACATCAAAGAGGCGTTAAGCTTGCTGAACAAAGCGTAACCGGTTGCACCGACTAGGCCCCATTTTTAACGGCGCATACTCTCCTTAATCTTTTCCCGGTGTTGGGCACCCCAGGCACTCAGTTCATGGAGCACCATTTTCAAGGTCTTGCTGTAATCGGTCGCTTCATATATGATCGTCACCGGTGTACTGGCATACACATTTCTTGTGATGAAACCGTTTAATTCCAGGTCTTTCAATTCATTGGCTAAAACCTTTGGTGATATTCCCTGGAGTTCTGTCTGGATCTCATTAAAGCGCTTTGGGGACTGCATGAGATTGAGGATCATGGGCAGCTTCCATTTGCCGTTAAGTACATACAAAGCGTCAACTACATTTTTGAGTGAATTGGCACATTCAACTTTGTTCGGAATGGAATTTTCATTGGTCGCTATCATGTCTCAAAGATACGCACTTTCCTAAAAGTAAGCGCTTTCCTTTGGGTAAGTAGTATCTTTTTGATAGTTGGTACAGCTACTTTTGCTGGCGACAATTGCAAGGCAAGATGCAGTAGTCGACAACTTTTAATCCACATTTTTATGAAACGTATCCTTCATTTAATTTCCAGCATTCAGGGCAATGAATCCTACAGCATCAAGCTGGGTAATGCCATCGTCGAAAAAGCCATTCAAAAATATCCAGGCAGCACCGTTGAGGAGGTGAATCTGAACGACTTGGAGATTCCGCATTTAAACCCTGCTTTGCTACAATACATGTTCACTCCTGGTGATAAATTAACTACCGAAGCCCGGGAGTTATTGCGCTACTCGAATGATGCAGTACAGCAGTTGATGGCCTCAGACATTATTGTGATCGGTGCTCCGCTGATCAACTATACAATTCCCTCCACATTGAAATCCTGGATCGATCATGTTACACGAGCAGGAATTACGTTTGGTTACGGAGAAAATGGACCTATAGGCATGGTAAATGGCAAGAAAGTCTATGTCGCCATGTCGTCTGGCGGCGTCTATTCCGAAGGTCCGGGTAAGGAAAACGATTTTGTAGCGCCTTACCTGAAATCGTTTCTTGGGTTTTTAGGCATGACGGACCTGACCGTATTCAGAGCGGAAGGTGTTAAGGTTCCGGGTATAAAAGAATATGCCCTGGAAAAGGGGATTGAAAGCATCCGGATCGATTAATGCAATTGATCGCGATAAATAATCTAATAAAAGCGGGGTCTAAAAAAGAACCCGCTTTTAATTAGACAAACTGATGTGAACCAGCCTTTTTTTTCAAAATGGCACTCAACTAGTAACCATTATTTCCAAATCCATCTCCAGAATTAATGCTATTCAGGAAAGAAAAAGGAATAGGTCTATTGTAATGTTTGGTTGGATTAAAGCTTGATGAAGCTCTGCGATTATATTGCGCAAGGCGCGTCTCAAATGCTCTATGACGTTTCAAAAGCGCCCATCGGGTAAATTCACCACAAAGCTCTCTGGCATACTCATCAAAAACATCGTTCATTGTTGCTGAATTTAACATCATTCCCGTTCCTGCATTGAAGTCATTAGGGTTGCGGCATGCACGTTTGCGCAACTCATTTAAATATCCTGCAGCCAGACTTCCACTTCCACCAGTTTTAATCGTAGCTTCCGCTGCAAGCAAATAAACTTCTGCCATACGCATGATCATAATATTACCTAGTTTTTGCTGGAAGTTACCACCCAGCCAGCCGCCATCGAAATTATGATTAAACTTACTTAAGGCCGGGAAAAGGTTTGCCATACTCACCGGTGTCAATCCATTACCTGCAGGGTTTTTGTATTTGGCTCCTGTTGGATCTGACGGATCAAAGAGGTCGTTAATATTAATTACTGCATATTTGCGAAGTGCTTTATCTGCCGGACTGAGCTGATCTTTACTTAAAAATGCGAAAAACCTGTCTTCATCAACATCCAGTGGATATGGATGCACATTGGCATTTGCCACAGTGAGCAAAGCTGAAGTAGTCCCAGTGGTTACCCCTTTCGGCCATACTTTTGGAATGTACTGCCAGGTCGCATTTGCCGAAGCATTTTTGGCATCCACATCTGCATAAGGATAAATTTTTTGACCAATAAATGCGGGATTGATACTGTATTTGCTACACATTGCCGCTGTGAGCGTAACCGTTGCGTCGGTATAAGTCACATTTGCAGGATTTGGCGGACTTGGCAGATTATTTTTAGCCTGTACCCCCGAGTAGTTTGTAAATGCCGTAACGAATGAATTTTCCCATCTCTTGTCATAAGTTGCATTGAAGCAATTGATCAGGTATTTGGTAGGCGCAATAAATGACTGGTTCAAGCGTCCATAATAAGCATTCGATGTATTTGAACCAGCAGCCCTCCTAAAAAGATCTGTACCTGCCCCAAATGCATTGTCAAGTGATGGATAATAATGTATATAAAGATTGGGCTTATTATTGGAGGTAGCCACCTCATATGACGGGCTATAAGGATTTAACCCATATGCAGTAAACAAAGCTTCAGTATTATTTCTATTGTTAGCGGAGGCAAAAACCTGGGCAAAATCAGGGTACATGCTGGCACCATACGATCCCATATTTAGAATCAGGTCTTCCGCAACTTCTTTTGCCCTCAACCAATAACTTTTTGTTCCCTCCATTAATCCTTCGCCCCCTCCTTGCGCATAAGCTCGGGCAAGCAACCCGAGTGCAGCTTTTTTGGTAACGCGCTGAGGATTGTTCTGATAAGGTGTTACCGGCAAATTTTGAGCAGCAGTTGTTAAATCAGCAATGATCTGGGAATAAATCTCGGCAACGCTGTTACGCACAGGATTTAAGTTTTTAACAGGATCATCAGTTATGACCAATGGAATCGGACCAAATTGGGCGACCAATACGGAATAATAATAAGCCCTCATCATCTGTGCCTCTGCTACCAGCGTTTTAATATCAGCAGCATTTCCGTCTTTTATCAGTGGAGCGATCTGGATGGTCTTATTACAATCTTTGATTGAACTCCAGGCATAATCCCAAGTGTTGGTTACCAGGTTATAATTGTTGGTAAACTCTTCATAGGCCATCACCTGTCTGATACTTACGGAATTTGTGGGTGAAGTCCATAAATCAGTTCCAACTTCAGATACGATCCCTGACAGTCGCCGTGACGGATCTCAGCGGACGTGTCC
>JAPSHM010000075.1 GCA_031179845.1 Pedobacter sp. | reverse complement strand
TTGTTTTTGAGAAGTACCAATTTTCGCACGAATTCCGATCCTATAGGTGAGTGATTCGGTGAGTAAATTGAAAAATTGAAATGACTCACCGAATAGCGCATAACGACTTGTTATTGAACATGTTTAAAGACTAAACATCTTGAAATGCAATGGCTATAATTATAAAAAGATTTAATCAATCCTTTGTTATTTACTGGTAGTCATGGTTTTCTTCTCCTGATTATACAACTTGATGTAATTCCTAAGCATGCTAAAACTAAAACTTTTTTCAGCTTTAAACTTTGCCCATAATGCAGGACTATCTCCCAGCAACTGCTCAAAATTGTTTTCCTTTTCCGCACGTGCAAATGAAAGTCCGCTTGTCTTTAAATAAATTAGCGGGCCGTCACCTTTGCTCGCAAACCATGAAGTAACGGTAACAGAACCGTACATTGTGCCGCTGGTCCTTTCCATTTCGTAGAGTTGGATATCACCTTGCTCATGCAGCTGCAAAAAAATCGGTTTCGATTTCTCGGGCAAAATCCTTGCTACAAAAGTCTCCGATTTTTTAAGGCTGATGATTCTATGATAAGCCTTGGTATTTTTTACGTTAATGGCAATTGTTTTCGATTGCCCTGCTTCTGCAAACCTGGGTTTCCCAAAAATTGTTTTCGAGACCTCACCCCATAAAGTATCCCGCTTTAAGGTAACAATATATTCCTTTTGTGCCATGGCAGTTTGTGTGAAAGCCAGGCAAGCTAATCCGAAGAGCGCAAGTGCAGTTAATTTCATCATCAAAGATAATAAACCTTTCCTTTCTTTTGAAGCAATTTTCGTATGTCAAAAACTACTTCTCTATTTTGCGATTCTCATTTCTTTCCTGTCCGTACTTCCAAGTAATAATACCTGGGCCTGTAACACGTTTCCATTTTTAGTGGTAGAATTAGAATTGATGTAAATATTAGGAAAACTGCTTTGCTCTTGCCTGAATATGGTTATCTGGTCAACATACCTTTCTAGCTCATTGGTAAGTTTTATACTATCGTTCCTATATTACCATAGAGGCAAACCATCTTACGGTAAAAAACGACAGGCGCATTTTGTTCATTCTGTAGCCATTTCCAACGAATGATCTTATTTTTCTGGTATAATACGATAAAGGTTCCTTCTTTGTAGCTGTATTTTTCTTCTCCGTTTAACTCGCTGCCTTTTAACCCAAATTCGGAGTTTCCTGTTAAATTTTATAATCTACAATCTTTTTAATTTTCGAATTACTATCCAAAGACTCCTCACGGACAAGCATTCTATTGATGTAAAACTCATTATTGCTAACAGTCCCGTCGCGGTTATAAACTATTCTTACCAGGCACTTACTTTCAACAAAAAAAGCTTCTGAAAATAAGGTTTTGCTCATATACCTAAGTACTGCACCTTCAATTTTGCCATTCACATAAGGTGTTATTAGATATTCATCATTTGGATAATACTTTTTGCTACTGCCGTTTCTCACACCATTCAAAAATGTTGCGCTTTCACGCAATACACTGTCAATGAATATATGATAATCGCCATCTGGCAAATTTTTTCTAAATTCATAATGTACGCCGTATATATGACCCATGTCTCCTTGATATCCTATCGACAGGAAAGCTGTGTCGGCTTGATTCTTAATGATCAATTTTTTTTGCCCCTTATCTGGTGTTTGAGAAGTCATTAAAAAAATCTCTTTGTACTGTGCAACCACCTAATTGGCGAAAAAAATAAAAATCAGTTGCATACATAGGCCGATTTTCAAAGCAGGCATTGAACTATTCATCCGTTATTAGCATTCGATTGAGTGATATTAAACTTTTTGTTCATACACAAAACCATTTTTACCGAAAATTATGAAAATAAAATTCTAAAGTATCAGGATTAAAATATGTTTTTACAGAATCCATACCATCATACCGTGGAACGAACATATGGGATTGTTCAGCCCGTTACCCGAAGCACAAAGCGTGGATTACGAAGAAGAACAGTTTGCCAAACGAATGAATAAGAGAAAGAAGAAACGGAGGAGATTGTGAATACGGTTGTTTGATAATTATAACTTAGTAGAATGAAACGTAAGGAAACAATCAACGAGTTTTACGCTAACCACGGAAAGGAATACCCAAAAGCTGGACAATTCAATATATACCGCAGGGAAGAATTTGCTTGTGATAGCACTTCGCTACCGCCTAACCGCAGAGATTTTTATAAAATTTCAATGATTACCAAAGGAACGGGAATAATAAGCTATGCGGACAAAGCTATAAAGATTGACAGACCGTCCATTACTTTTCTTAATCCTCTGATCCCTTATTCGTGGGAACCGAACTCGGAAGACCAAGCTGGTTATTTCTGTCTTTTTACAGAAGACTTTGTAAAAACAGCATTGAAAAATGAAAGCCTTTCACAGTCACCATTGTTTAAAGTCGGTGGCAACCAAGTATTTTTTCCAAGTGACGAGAGTTTGAAACTTTTGAAGAACGTATTTGAGAGTATGTTTCGTGAAATCAAATCTGAATATACCAACAAGTACGACTTGTTGAGAAGTTACGTACAAATCATTATACACGAGGCGATGAAAATGCAACCGCCCGAAACATTTTATCAGCCTGTCAATGCCTCCGAGCGTACCACTACATTGTTTTTAGAACTGTTGGAGCGACAATTTCCTATTGATGCCCCAAGCCAAATAATGAAACTGAAAACAGCCAACGAATTTGCGGTACAACTTAATGTACATACGAATACGCTAAACAGGGCTTTGAAAGAAAGTACGGGAAAAACCACAACGGAATGGATTGCCGAGAGAATGACCAAAGAGGCTAAGGCATTATTGCAGTTCAGCAACTGGGATATTGCAGAAGTAGCGTACAGCTTGGGTTTTGAACATTCGTCAAACTTTATCACTTTCTTCAAAAAGCAAACTGACATCACCCCGTTACAATTCCGAAAAGAAATTGGGGCAAGTAATTTCCAACCAGTAGAATAAACGCTCTATATTACGGGAACGACACACTGTGTGTTTTTTCAATAAAAATTGGTTTACCTGTTTCTTTTCCATGCCATAATGGTTATTCATCTTATCGTTCGTGCTGACGAGGAAAGTGATTATTATCCTTATCCTGCTACTGTTTGACCTTTTGTTACAGTAACGTTCTTGCCTTACAGTTATTGACGGTAAAATTTTCAGAGTGTAAGTTACAGGGAAGCAGTGGTATTGCTTCGGCATTAAGTGTTTCGGCGTTCAATATCGGTGCCGTTTCCGGCTCGTCCACCGGCGGTCTGGTTATTGAAAGTTCGCTTACATCAAAGGCGACACCGTGGATAGGTGTGTTTCTTGTACTTGTGGCGATGGGCTTTGGTTTGTGGAATTGGGAACGAAACTGGACATTTGAAGAACAGCGATAGTTAAATTTCATAACAATTCGTTTGAATTGCATAATTTTTAAACAGCTAAGGGTCTGAACTTTGTACCGTAATAAAAGATCAAAGATTATGCAAGCAATACTATTAGAAAACTATGGCATAGAGCATCTGAAAATAGCCGAAGTGCCAATGCCCGTAATGGGCCGAAAACCAAGTTTTGGTCAGAACCACAGCCGTTTCACTTCAATACCGCAGGAAGCATTTCGAAAATTGAAATCGGGTAAACGCTTTCGGTAAAATCTAATTAAATTCTAATACAATGAGCACAATGAAATCAAGAAATATATTGACCGCAGTGTTTATCTGCATTGGTCTAAACAGCTTTTCACAACAAACCATCAATGGATTTTCATTGCCCGAAAGCGTAACGTCAAATGGCAAACGCTTCTTTGTATCTAATCAGGGTCAGGATGTTTTCAGTAAAGACGGGGATGGTTTTATCAGTGAAATTTGCGAAGATGGAAAACTAATCGAACTGAAATTTTTATCGCAAAAAGATGTTTTGAATTCTCCGAAAGGACGCAATGAAGTAATCATTGCAGATGAGAACGAGATAACAGCTACTACACAGGCGAAGCACAATATATTGTACAATTACGGTATTATCGAAGCTTTTGTCGGAGGTCTTTATAGGGGTTCATTGCCTATAAAGGTGTTAAAATCAAAAGGAGATTTTGGACTTGGTGCTCCCGATATGTTGGACGGCGAATTGACAATGCTTGACGGAAAAGCCTATCAAACAAAATCTACGGGTGAAACGGTTGTATTGGACAACGACCACAAGACCTCTTTTTCATCAGTTACCTTTTTCAAATCGGACACTGTATTTTATGTAAATAATGCTATCGAACAAAAAAATTTATTGGAAGCCATAGAAAACAGATTGACAAACAGAAATGCAATGTATGCCATTAAAATTACGGGCGATTTCAACAATGTGAGAACAAGAGCCTTTCCACCAGTGAAAGAAGAACCTTTTCCCGTACTATCCACGATTTTAGACAGGCAACAGTTTTTCGATATCCAAAACACCGCAGGAACATTGGTTGGTTATCATCTTCCCGAATTTCTGAACGGAATACAAATCAGTGGTTTTCATCTACATTTTCTTTCTGCCGACACTAAACAAGGCGGACATGTTTTAGGCTTCAAGGGTCAGAACCTAAAAGTCGAAATCGCCGAATTGAAAAGTTTTGAGTTAGAAGCACCAACGACTAAAGATTTCCAGAATTTCCAATTCAGAAAAAGGCATAATGAAGATTTGGAACGTGTAGAGCAAGGGAAGTGACAATAAAAGACCTAAGCAGATAGGTCGTTAAAAGCTACTTTTCCAGAAGGCTGCTTTTTTTGCGAAATACAGTAGGACTATCTTTGAAATATTTTTTGAATAGCTTACTTAAATGACTTTCATCAACAAAACCGAATTCATGAGCGATCTCAAAAATTGTAAGGTCGCTATACTGCAGTCTTATCTTAACTAAGTGAAGGCGGTATTGAAGAATATATTGCTGTAAACTTTGACCGGTTTGAATTTTGAACCATTCTCCCACATAATTCTGTGACAAGCTCGCAACCAAAGCGAGGTTCTCTACTCGCAATTTATCCGTTTCATGGATGTGTTTCCTTATATATCCAACCAGTTTGTTGATCAATGGTTCTTGAACAGCAGACGTCTGTGGAGGAGTTACCTCAGGGAGAACATTGCGGGCAAAGATATTAAGGAGCATCTGCAACGAATGCTGAATGTTACTTCTGGAATACAACTGAGGATTCTGCGCTTCAATAGCAATAGTAGACATCAGACTTTTAACCAGATCACAATCTAACTGGTTCTTCACCAAATCATTATCTGCATTGTTATGATTTAAAAATAAGTACTCTAAATTTTTCATCCATTCCAATAGGCGCTGACGCTCCTCGTTCGTTTCACAGTTAGCAAACAGCACGTCTGAAAAACGTATGAATAAAAACCGGGTTGGTTCTTCAATAATGAACGAACGACAATCCTGCGGAGTGTAGATCAACAATTGCCCAGCGTGATAAGGAAGTCGCATGTGGTTAAAGTAACGGTCTCCTTTACCATCTAAGATTTGGATGATCTCAAAAAAGTTAAAAACCTTGGGAGATAGATCCCATGAATTCATTAGCTCTGTATGGACTTCGAAAGGATAAAAATGTGGTTGCGCAATCATTCCTCCAAATTTACATAATTAACCTGTGTGGATACAAATCGTTTACCTATTAGCGCTGTAATTTTGATCAGACAAAAGACAAATAAAAATGAGCACAAAATTGGAACTGCTGACCCCATTAAATAGTCCACAATTATCCTTCAAAAATCGCGTGGTGATGGCACCTATGAACAGAAGACGAGCTGAAGGTGGAATACCTGGCCCCTCTTCCATTATTTATTTTGGACAACGCGCATCTGCCGGGTTAATCATAACTGACAATACCGCTATTACGCCTAATGGGAAAGGTTACTTGTTAACGCCAGGGATTTACAATGAAGCGCAAAGAGCATCATGGAAGAAGATAGCAGATGAAGTGCACAGACATGATGGAAAGATATTTATGCAACTAGTGCACGCCGGGCGAATTGGACATGAAGAAAATAACGAAGATAACTCGTCATTAGTAGCTCCTTCCGTTGTTACTGCGCAAATTGATATTCGCATTGCTGAAAAAGGACATTTACCTGCTTCTCAACCAATAGCTTTAACCACCAAGGAGGTGCAGGAATTAGTACAGATTCACATTGAAGCTGCAAAGCGGGCAATCACAGCCGGCATGGACGGAGTCGAAATCCATGGTGCACATGGCTTTTTACTGGAACAATTTCTTCATCCGCACACCAATCATCGTACTGACCAATATGGAGGCAATGTTGTCAACCGCTCCAGGTTTTTATTGGAAATTGTGGAAGGCGTGGCAGCGGCGATTGGAAAAGATCGCACAGGAATTCGACTATCACCCTATTATAAAATCAATGATCTTCCGCTGTATGATGAAGAACTCGAGACACATCGGTATCTAACAGATGAACTGAATAAACTGGATATCATGTATATTCACCTGTCGAATCGACTAATTGATGGCGTTCGAATAATTCCGCAGGATTACCTGGCGGAAGTTCGTAAACGCTTCAAAAATGTGATCATCCTTGCCGGTAGTTACACTGCCGAATCAGCGGAAGCAGCCTTGAAGGCAAACCTCGCTGATATGATTGCTTTCGGACGCCCATTTATTGCCAATCCAGACCTTGTTGAACGTTTTAATAATAATACTCCTTTAACTCAGCCCAAAGAGGAATACTTTTACAGCGGAGGCGATATCGGTTATATTGATTACCCTGCACTTTCTGATTCTTGCACGACAGTAGGTTGAATCAATTGGTTGTTCTCGGCTTAAGCGTTAACCAAAGTTTCAATATCAAACTTCGTCATCTTCATAAATGCTTCTACAACTCTCGGAGCTCTGTTGGGATCGGTCATCAATGTTTCTAATACGGTGGGCACAATTTGCCAGGAAACTCCGTATTTATCATCAAGCCAGCCGCATTGGTTGTAAACGCCCTCTTCGCCCAGACTATCCCAGAAATGATCTATTTCCTCTTGTGTATCACAGGTGATCACATAGGAATTTGCGGGAGAAAACTTGTATTGAGGTCCGCCATTCAATCCCATAAATCTGCTTCCATTCAACTCAAAATTGACGACCATCGGATTTTCTGATATAATTTTTGAATTTGGAAAAATGCCACAGTAGTAGTCTGCTGCTGCTTTGGCCTGTCCATCAAACCATAAGCAAGGATATATTTTGTTTATCATAATATGTCTTTTCAACTGAAAGTTTGTTCTTAATATACTTCTTTTTAGTCAATCCTTCCAATTGGTAGTGAATGTCTCTTTTCGCGAAATGACGCGTTTTTCAGCTTCTGATAACTTAACACGAACCTAACACTTCGGAAACCTGGCTTCCGTAGGTTTGTGGACCTGATCATCGAGGCGATGAGTAAACAAACAAACCAATTTTCAGATCAATATCTGGTGTCTAAGCTTCAATCTGCTGATACCGAAGTGTTCGAATGGATATACAAGAAGTATGCCCCTGAGCTTTATCACGCGGCATTTAATTTGCTTCGCAATAAGGAAGTATGTGAAGATTTGATTCATGACCTGTTTGTTGATCTCTGGGTGAAAAGATCCGCTCATAACATAACGGTTCTTAAACCTTACCTGTTCGTGGCCATTAGAAACCGGGTGCTGATGCATTTAAGGTCGACAAAAACTGCTATTGACATTTCTATACTTGAAATGCCAGATCAAGGACTGTCACCCGAACGGCAACTATCCGAAAAAGAAATCATACAAATATCGGGACGTGAAATTTCCAAACTACCTAAAAAATGCCGGGAAATTTACCAACTGAGCCGTTTGGAGCAACGTTCGCATAAAGAAATCGCCCTCCTTAAAGGAATTACGATCAAGACAGTTGAAAACCAAATTACTATTGCGCTGAGGCGCCTGCGTCCCGCACTGAAAGATTATACGACCATTCTTTTGCTCTTAAAGTACTTTACTTCATAAAAACCATTTATTCTTTTGGGGGGTACCCACTGTTTTTGCATTATACAGGCAAGACATAGGAAAATGAACAGCTTCAAAAAGAAATTGAGCCCAGAACTTGAAAGAAAAATCATTAAATATTTCGATGAAGCTCAAGAAGTCAACGAATCAAAAGAGAAACCTGACTTCGAAAGTACTGAAACTTACAATCGTATATCGAAAAGTATCGGCAGAACCGACAGGGCTGAGCACTATGCTGTCTGGCGTTTTAAAGCTGCTGCTGTTGCGGCAGTATTGGTACTCAGCATAGCTGCTGCTGTACTCTTTTTGAATCAAACGTCTATGCAAGTTAAGACAGCCGCACCAGGAACCTTAACTAAAATAACTTTGCCTGATAGCACCGAGATCTGGCTGAATGCTGATAGTAAAATCAGCTATCCCGATCGATTCGCCCAAGATAAAAGGGAAGTAAGCCTCGAAGGAGAGGCGTACTTTAAAGTTAAGCGCAATGAAAAAAAACCATTCCTGATTCATACCCAGGGTATAGTTACTAAAGTCTTGGGGACCAGTTTCAACATTAGCTCCTATCCTGACGAAAATCAAATTAAAGTAACGGTGTTGACAGGTAAAGTAGCGATCTATAAAAAGCCTGCTGATGGAGAGAAACTACCGCAGCGCCTTTATTTAACCGCCAATCAACAAGGTGTTTACGATAAAAATCAAAAGACTTCCAACTTAAGTAAGAAAGATGTTAAATCGATCAATTCGGTCGCCTGGAAAGAGGGAAATCTTATCTTCAAAGACACGGAGTTGCCTGAGGTTATTCGACGCCTGGAACGTCGGTACGCCATTCGTATTGAAATCGATTCCACGATCAATTGTCCGGTCACAGTGAACTTCAAAAATGAAACGTTGCAAAGCGTAATGCGCATTCTTCCAAAGCTGGTAAATGGCGATATCAAATACCATGATGGGCATTACCAGCTTACAAGCGTCCAATGTCAATAATAAAATCGACACACATTAAAATAGATATGAAAAAAAAGTAACCCAAACAAACAAATCCGTCCTGCAAAGTGCAGAACGGATATTTAAAGAAAGAATGGATGTGTTCCGGTAGACCTGAGAATCGACGAAACCATCCCCCAAACATTTTAAACTTAGATAAAATTATGAAAAAATCTCTATCCTTCCATAGAGTGGTACCTTATTGCTTACTATTTATGAAATACGGTTTTGTGATCGCCAGTATAACTTTCTGTTTCTGCACACTTTCCCTGGCAAAATCAACTTACAGTCAGGGTGTTGTGGATAAAACAGTCAGTATCCGTTTCAACCAGGTCAATCTGGAAACTGCCCTTGACCAATTGTCGGACCAATTAGGAGTAAAGATTGCCTACCGTCAGCGTTTAGTGGAACGGCCGGTTTTGGTTAATCAAGCTTCGACTGGTGAAAAGTTGAAAGTGGTTTTGGCGAAACTGTTGAAACCGTATAAACTCACATATTTCCTGGTAGACAATGTCATCGTAATAACCAAGCAAGGAAATTCATTGAATCTGGCAAGTGAACTTCAGCAAGTAGCAGCTGAAATTCAGATCAGCGGTACCGTGACCGATACCATGGGAGAAGCGCTTCCGGGAGTATCTGTAGTAGTCAAAAATAGATCCACCGGAACGGTCACTGATCAAAATGGAGCTTTTCGTTTGCGAACTGATGCAAATGCCACCTTGACTTTCAATTATATTGGCTTTGTAAGTCAGGAAGTAGTGGTCAACGGCCAGACAACAATCAATGTTCGCCTAAAAAGTAGCGTGTCAGACTTACAGGACGTTGTGGTAGTCGGTTATGGCATCGTTAAAAAAGGCGACGTTACTGGTTCGGTTGGAAAAGTAGATCTATCAGATGCTCAAAAAGCACCGGTAAGGTCGTTCGATGAATTTTTAGCAGGACGCGTAGCCGGTTTGCAGGTAAGTTCCGTAGACGGTCAGCCAGGCTCACCGGTAAATATTGTTATCCGAGGTAACAACTCCATCACACAGGACAACTCTCCATTGATCGTGATTGATGGTTTTCCCACGGAAAATCCAGACTTAAACATGATCAATCCGGATGATATTGAATCTATTGAAATATTGAAAGATGCTTCCGCCACTGCGATCTACGGATCAAGAGGTGCAAACGGTGTGATGATGGTGACGACTAAAAAAGGAAAGGTAGGTGCTCCAGTGCTTAATTTCAATACTTATTACGGAACACAACGAACGATCAAACAATTAGAGTTGATGAATCCATATGAATTTGTCAACTATCAGATTGAACGATATCCGAGCCTGACAGACACCCTAGCTCCCTCAGCACTGTACCTAAACGGACGAACACTAGACGATTACCGGGCAGAAAAAGGTATAGACTGGCAGGACATGATGTTACGCGATGCCGCCTTTCAAAATTATTCCATGTCCCTGAATGGCGGCAGTCAGCAAACCAGATATTTACTTTCCGGTTCTATAAATGACCAGGATGGGGTGATCATCAATTCTCTTCATAAACGCTACCAGGGTCGCGCAGCAATAGATCAAACGGTGAACTCAAAATTGAAAGTTGGATTGAACGCCAATTATGCCTATTTGCAACGAAGTGGAATCAGTCCATCCGAATCTGGTGGTAATGTAGCCACCACCCTGCTGTATAGCCTTTATGGTTCGCGGCCAGTTAATGCTCCTGGCAAAGCGTCTGGGATTGAAGATGAACTGTTTGACCCCTCTGTCGATTTAACCTCTGATTACAGGATCAACCCTGTTATCAATCAGCAAAACCTGGTGAGAAATACAACGAGCAGGAACCTTTTGGTAAACGCCTATGCTGATTATGCTATACTTCCAGAGTTGATATTACGCGTAACCGGAGGAATCACCAGTAACCAGGAACAACATGATGCTTTCAATAATTCTAAAACTTTGTACGGCAATGTGAAAACTGTTTGGGGTGCTACTTACGGGGTAAATGGCTATGTACGACACCGTGAAAATAATTCCTGGATCAATGAAAACACACTAACCTGGAACAAGACCATTGCTGGAAACCACAATTTCAATGTATTGGCGGGAGTAACGGAGCAGGGAGGAAAAACAGCTGGCTATCAATTCGGTGCGTCCAACTTACCCAATGAAGCCCTTGGTTTGAGTGGCCTGGAAGAGGGTAAATTGTTACCGGTGCGAACGCAAGCGAACAGCTCCAATTGGCGACTAATGTCATATCTGGGCAGACTTAATTATAACTATCAGTCAAAGTATTATGCCACTGTTAGTTTCCGTGCTGATGGGTCATCAAAATTTCCGCCAAATAACCGTTGGGCTTATTTCCCCTCTACTGCGCTTTCCTGGAGAATCATAAACGAAGATTTCATGAAAGATATCAGCATGATCTCTAACGCAAAATTACGCGCCAGTTTTGGTCTTACGGGAAATAACCGGGTTGGTGACTTTGCCTATCTGCAGTCTTACGGTCTACCTATTCACCATACTTATACATTTAATAACGAATACCAAAGCGCTATCATTCCTCTATTTCCAGGAAATGATGACCTGAAATGGGAAACTACTCGTCAGTTTGACATGGGTTTAGACTTAGGTTTCTTCAAAGACAGATTGTCGCTTACGGCCGACGTTTACAGCAAGACGACCTATGATCTGTTGTTAAATGCCAGATTACCGTTTTCCTCAGGTTATGACTATGGGGTCAAAAACATTGGCAGTATGAAAAACGAAGGTCTTGAAATCACTATCGCCGGAACTCCGGTTAGTACCCGCAACTTCAGCTGGAACTCCAGCATCAATATTTCATTTAACCGGAACAAAGTATTGGAACTAACTGAAGGACAACAATCGATCAGTACAGCAATTGGTTGGGACAACAATTGGCAAACGCTTCCAGCTTACATCTCTGAAGTTGGTCAGCCAGTTGGAAATATGCTTGGTTTCATTTGGGATGGTGTTTATCAGCTGAATGACTTTGATCGGGATATCAATGGTAATTATACACTAAAAAGTGGCATCGCTACAAACGGAAATACCGCAGATCGGATCCAGCCGGGTGATATCAAATACAGGGATCTAAACAACGATGGGGTAGTTAATGCATCTGATTATACAGTAATTGGTCGCGGTTTACCCATTCATACAGGAGGTTTCAACAATACGTTCAAGTATGGCAACTTTGATTTAAACGTCTTCTTCCAGTGGTCATATGGCAACGATATTCAGAATACCAACCGATTGGTTTTTGAAGGAAATGCGTTCAACAAGCCTTACCTTAACCAACTAGCCTCTTATACAGACCGCTGGACTCCTGAAAATACGGGAAGCGAAAATTACCGCACCAATGGATTTTTTGGAGGAGGTTACTCGTCCAGAACTGTAGAGGATGGCTCCTATCTGCGTTTGAAGACGCTTGCACTAGGCTATACAATGCCTAAATTTGTGACTAATGCGTTGAAGATTTCCAATCTTAGACTATATGCCTCTGCACAGAATGTGCTGACCTGGACCAAGTATACAGGCTCCGATCCTGAAGTAAACACCTATAATTCAGTGTTAACACCCGGATTTGATTTTTCTTCTTACCCTAGGGCCAGGACCATGGTGCTAGGCCTAAACTTAACTTTTTAATTCATACATAGATAGATTAGTGATGAAACTACAATTTTCTTACTTATTGATTGCGGTGCTGCTACTTTGCGGTGGCTGCAGTAAATTTTTGGACACTAAACCGACCGACTTCCTGACTACTGAGGATTATTATAATTCCGAGGAGAACTTACTCAAAGTGCTTTCGGGGGTATATGCTCCCCTTTCTACCGCAGCAATGTATGGTGATGCGCTTTTCAACCAAATCGGAGCAGGAACTGACGAACATTTCCGTTCGGCAGTTTCAAGTACAACCGGTGTATGGGTCAATAACTTTGACTATACAAGCGCTGAAATAAATAATCTTTGGCAGCAGTGCTACATCGGTATAGAAAGAGCAAACAGCCTGATCGCCAACATCAATATTCCAGCGATGGACGAAAGCAAAAGACAAGCAATATATGGGGAAGCACTATTTTTAAGATCTTACTATTATTTTATGTTGGTTAGCTATTATGGTGGCGTACCACTGAAACTTGAGCCGACCACTAATATTAACGTCATCTCTATTGCTCGAGCTACAGACAAAGAGGTATATGCACAGATTATAAAAGATATGACCGAAGCAGAGGGGAAAGTGCATACCTCTAAATACTTCGGACACGCAAGTAGGGTGAGTAAAACTACAGTGCAGGGTCTTCTGGCCAGAGTATGTCTTCACATGGCTGGCTTTCCAGTTCAAGATCAAGCTAAGTACAAGGAAGCACTGAACTGGGCAAAAAAGGTGAAAGATTCGGGAGAACATACTTTAGTTACTGAATTTGTCGGCAACCCAGATGGCGACAACAATAGTGGCTATAGCCAGGTATTTGTTAACCACGCTCAGGATAAATATGATGTTCGGGAATCTATGTGGGAATCAGAACAAAAAGGAAACCGCACCGACGGTTATGTTTCAAATGGACGAATAGGCAACAATATTGGTATTCGCTTTACAGGAAATAATTTTGTGGATACCGGCTATTGTTATGGAAACCTTCGTGTAACAGAATATCTATACCGATTGTATGGAAATGGGGACTTACGAAGAGACTGGAACTGTGGAAAATTCACGTACAATGCTAACGCGAAAAGGACTTACCTGGCAGCAGATAAAATTTACGACCGAAATGCAGCTAAATGGAGACGTTCATACGAAACTCTATTGCCGAAAGATAAAAATTATACGCCGATTAACTTCCCGTCGTTGCGTTATTTCCAGCAATAGCGCCATA
>JAPSHM010000353.1 GCA_031179845.1 Pedobacter sp. | reverse complement strand
CTTACAACAATGTAAAGAAACATCACTAAACACGAGAATAAGATGGCACCGTAGGCGCTATAAAGAATGTCGCTCGCGATGATCGGACCAACTTTTTCATTACTTACAATATCGAAGTTCACACCAGTCTTGGCCAAGCCCGACTTCAATGCGTTCTCAACCATCTTATCAGCCTGAATATCTGAATCAGTAATGTGGTAAGTTGTAGTGATTTTCAATTCATTATCAGCACCAGCAGTTTTAACTATGGTTTCTGATTCAGGGAAAGCGTCAGCCAACTTCGCTTTAACATCCTCTGTTTGCATCCCCTTATCAAAGTGAACAATGTAAGTTCTACCACCTTTGAAGTCGATACCTAGATTCAATCCTCCATTTTTAAAATAAAAGATCAAGCCCAATAGGATAATGACAGCAGAGATAGAATAATAAAGTTTTCTATGTCCTACGAAGTTAAAAGCAATATTTTTAAATGCGTGGATGGTGTGTTTATTACCGAAGGTAATGTCAACCTTTTTCTCCAACAAGGTGTCGAACACCAAACGTGAGATCAATACCGCACAGAATAAAGAAGAAAGGATACCGATACAAAGCGTTGTAGCAAAACCTTGAACCGGGCCACTTCCGAACACATAAAGGATAATACCTAATACGAGTACAGTAACGTTTGAGTCGATGATAGAAGACATCGCATGTTTAAAACCCTCCTTGATGGCTACAGGGGTAGGTTTACCTAAAGTAAGCTCTTCCCGTACCCGCTCAAATATCAGGATGTTCGCGTCTACTGACAGACCAATAACCAATACGATACCGGCAATACCAGGTAGAGTAAGCACAGCGCCCAGTGAGACTAATATTCCCATAATGAAGAACAAGTTGATCACCAAGGCAAGGTTAGCTACCCATCCTGCTTTGTTATAATAAACTGCCATGAAAATCAGAATTACTATAAAAGCCAGTACGAATGAAAGCAAGCCATTGTTGATAGCTTCTTCACCTAATGACGGTCCAACTACGAACTCACCTACAATTCTCGCGGGGGCAGGTAATTTACCGGCCTTTAATATATTTGCTAAATCCTGAGTGTCATTCTGTGTAAAGTTTCCACTGATAGAAGAGATCCCGTTAGGAATTTCGTTCTGTACAGTAGGGGCAGAGTAAACAGTGTTATCTAATACGATAGCGATAGACTTTTTATTATTAGGATCTGCAGCTGCTTCAGCAGTAATCTTTTTCCATTTTGCAGCACCATCACCTGTCATGTACATCGTAACTTCAGGTCTTCCCTTTTCATCGAAGTCAGAACGGGCATCGCTGATCGCTTCGCCTCCGAGATCTGGCTTTCCATCTAACGAGGAAACTTTGATTGCATATAGTTCAAAGATTTTACTTGAAGTTTGTGTACCAAGATCTGCTGGTTTTGCACTCCACATGAATTTGTAGTTCTGAGGAATTATCGATGCAATCTCAGGTCTTTTGAAAAAAGAATTCACCTTAGCCGTATCTTTTTGAGCAACCCAACCTACAACCGGTCCTGGGCGCAACGCTTGCTGTCCGTTTTCCCCTTGATAAGTAGGGATACTCAATACCGCAAATAAAGGGTTGGATTTAGAAAGCTCCAGATTTTTCAAGCTGGTAGAATCCTTAGCATCTTTGGCCTTTGTCAAGTTTGCAAGTTTACTTCCGCTTTTAGCAGCAGTATCTGTGGCCGCTCCTGTAACTGAAGTCGTGTCTATCTTAGCATCTTTCTGAGTCGCAGCAAGAGTCTTATTGATGTTCTCCAAAACAGGATAAACTTCCTCGTTTTGGTATACCTGCCAAAATTGCAATTCAGCCGAACCTTGTAATAATTTATGTACACGTTCCTTATCCTGTACACCTGGCATCTCAATCAGAATACGATTTGTACCTTCTTGTTTTTGCATATTAGGACTTACCACACCAAAACCATCAATACGGCTTCTGATAATAATGAATGAACGGTCAATTGCACTCGTTGCTTCTTTTGATAAAAAGTTTTTTACTTCGGCATTGCTGGCATTTGGTTTCAGTAATTGTGCATTATCCTGGTTCGAGAAAAAATCTGCGAGCGGTTTGTTCGGCTCAAGTTTCTCATATTCATTCACGAACAAACTGATGAAATCTTTACCACCAGCATTCAATCTCTGCTGTGCAGTTGACAACGCTTTGTTGAAATTAGGATCGTCGGTATCTCCAGCCAATGATTTAACCAGTTCACCTAACGATATTTCCATCGTTACGTTCATACCACCTTTGAGGTCTAGCCCAAGGTTAATTTCTTTTGCTTTACAAAACTGATAATTAAAACCGAAAAGCGGATAAACCGGTACGGTGGCCATCGAGTCTAAATAAGCTTTTTCCTTTTCAACATCTCCTTTAGCGTAAGCTTTTGCGTCTTTTTCAACCTTGGCGGTGACAAAGTTGAATGAGAGAGAATACACACAGACAATACCTAAAAGTATTGCCATAAATTTAATTAAACCTTTACCCTGCATTTGTTTGTAATTATTAGTCTATTATGCTATATATTTTTCAACAAGTCGGCAAATCTAATTATTTTTTTAATTAATAAACCACCTTATTGATTTTTTATTAAAGGCGCTCAACTATTTACGTAAAAGCGTCGAAAAGGTGTAAGCTACGCGATTTTTTTCATCTGGAAGATGTTTTTCTACTTTAGTTTCTTCCCAATTGTTGAAATCTATTTCAGGAAAAAAGGTATCCCCGGAGTAGTGCTCATGAACCCTTGTCAAATAGATCCGGTTTACCAGTTCCATGGCCGATCGATAAACCTCTGCACCACCTATGATAAACACCTCATTCTCATCCCGGCAAAGTTGAAGTGCATCCTGAATGCTACTTTTGACTTCAGCACCAGAAATTTCTAGACCATCCGTTCTGCTGATGACAATGTTCCGCCTGTTTGGCAAAGGCTTACCAATGGATTCAAAAGTTTTTCGACCCATAATGATGCAGTGACCAGATGTAATAGCTTTGAAATGCTTTAAATCGGCAGGTAAATGCCAGAGCAGTTGATTGTCTTTACCTATTGCGTTATTTTCGGCAATGGCTACTACTATTGATACGGTCATACGGCTACTGCTCCTTTAATGTGTGGGTGAGCATCGTATTCAGATAGCTTAAAATCCTCAAATTTAAAACTGAAGATGTCTTTTACGTCTGGGTTGATCTGCATCACTGGCAATTTTTTAGCATCACGACTGAGCTGCAGTTTAGCTTGTTCTATATGGTTATTGTATAGATGCGCATCTCCAAGCGTATGGACGAAGTCTCCATAAGCGAGGCCGCAGACCTGGGCAACCATCATCGTAAGCAGCGCATAAGATGCAATATTGAAAGGGACCCCCAAAAATATATCTGCACTGCGCTGGTACAGCTGACAACTTAATTTGCCATCAGCTACATAGAATTGGAAGAAAGCGTGGCAGGGTGGAAGTGCCATGTGCTCTACTTCAGCGACATTCCATGCGGATACTATTATTCTCCTTGAATCGGGATTGTTTTTGATGCTGCCTATGATTTGAGCGATCTGATCGATATGGCCGCCATTTGGTTTGGGCCAGGACCGCCACTGCGAACCGTAAACTGGACCAAGGTCGCCATTTTCATCGGCCCATTCGTCCCAGATCCTTACGCCGTTATCTTTCAAATATTTGATATTTGTATCTCCACTTAGAAACCAGATCAATTCATGAATAATGGATTTCAAATGTAATTTCTTCGTTGTCACCATCGGGAA
>JAPSHM010000352.1 GCA_031179845.1 Pedobacter sp. | reverse complement strand
TCCCTGCCGGACATCATCGCCTCATACCCGTCTTTTGCGACTTCAGCCGGCTCTGCCCGCGAACCCTCTTTTACCATTTTAGCCTCCTGCTGATCGGCTTTCCTGAAGAAATCAGTATCTGTTACCCCTGGTTCCAACAGTGTGATCGTGACCTTTGTATCTTTTACTTCGTTCCGTACTGCTTCTGAAAAGGATGTGACAAAAGCCTTTGTCGCATGATATACGGCTTGCAGGGGACCAGGCATCTCTCCGCCGATCGATGATACATTGAGAATCCTGCCTTCATTTCTGGCTACCATATCCTTTAAATAAAACTTCGTAAGCACTACGTAACTGCAAATATTAAGTTGAATGATGTCCAGTTCCCGATAAATATCTGTTTCAATGAATTCACCGTACTGACCCTGGCCCGCATTGTTGATCAGGATGTCAATATTAATCCCGCGATTTTTAGTCTCCTCGTAAAGCTCAAATGGACTTTCCTTCAGGAAAAGATCTTTTGCAATCGGTATAACTTCAATCCCATATTCTTGCTTGAATTGATCTGCGAGGAGATCCAACTCATTTTGTCTCCGGGAAACGATAACGAGATTATATCCATCTGCGGCTAAGAGCCGGGTGAGTTCAAGTCCTATACCCTCCGATGCACCTGTAACCAGTGCGAATTGTTGATTTGCCATAGCTTAGATCTATACGTTTATTTAAAACAATGCAAGCTCATTATGCAAAAAGGCCCTTTTTATTAACCCCCTAATCTGATGTGCCGTTGCCTAATGAGCTTGTACATCTTTTAACACGCTAAAAACAGCTTTGTTGAAGTGCTTACTACTGTTTTTCACAACCTAACAATGCGTATATTACGCAGCATAATACTCGTTTAGAATCTATCCAACCCTTTTTACCAGCTTGTGAAATGTGCTGGTATCGCCATTTTCTTTTTTATCCTGGTAAAGCAGATCCAGGTTATCTTTTTCAAAATCCGTAAAGAAATCGTCCCAGCTAATCTCCTCCAGTTCAACACTTTTACTGTATTCCGGAAAATGAATTCTTAAAACTCCCTGGTCATCGTCCCCTGTTCCCTTGACCCTGGCGGGAACACCACCTCTTAGCTCTGCCCATTCTTTTATGGTCTGGTGGTTGTGCGTTTGATTTGATGTGCTCATAATTAAAAGATTTTTTCTGGTTTATCTGATCCATTTTATCGTATTCAGCTATTTTAACAGTAGCCTAAGTATTTGGTTTTTAAATTAAATTATTCGGTGCTATAGGGAAAGCTCCCCGGGAAATCAGGTACTTGTTTGAAGCGGATACAAACCAATTGCCAACCATTTTGTTAGTTTAAATAGAGAAATCATTTATTCATCATAGAGCAATCAATTAATTATATAATGTTATGGAAAATCAAGAAATCCGATCGATGCTTGAAGTTATAGATCAGGAAATAAGTTCTGCAATTTTGGGGGGAATGGAAGAGAAGTTTGAAGAACTTGAACGATTAGGATATGTAACGATCAACAGACATGATGTGCAGCATTCGGCATCTTTAACGCCGGAAGGGCTGGAATTTTTACATCAACCCCGAACCGACAGAACAGGGTCGAACCGACCGGTGCATACTGGAAAATCCGTAATCGTGAAAAAGGAGGATGATGACCGTCTCTCAGATGAGCCGGATAGTTTAGATGTTGACCGGGACGGTACGAATCCCGGCTCGAGGTCACATCCCACGGACAGTTAACAGACCCATATTACGCATTCTTTAATCGAATCGCTTATGAAAATCCCTGCAAAACCTATAGCTACTTTACTTACTATACTGGTCGTTTGTTCCTGTTCCGGTCCTGGTAAGAACGAAGGTAACAAAGTCTCCACTTCTACGGTGGACTCCATTAGAGATAGCGCTACTAAAGCCCGCACGGCAGCTGCCGCCCCTGATTTAAAAGTAGATGAAAAGGAGTTTGTTTTGAGAGCTGCGAATGGAGGAATGTTGGAAGTTGAAGCAGCTAATGTTGCCTTACAAAAGACTAAAAATGAAGCCGTAAAAGATTTTGCCACCAGGATGGTCAGAGACCATGGTTTGGCAAACAAAGAATTGGCAATCATTGCAAAGGCTAAAGGTATTAGTTTGCCGTCGTTCTTACCGGAAGAACAAGTTAAACAACTGGATAACCTGAAGGAAATATCTGATCGGCCATTTGATGTTCAGTATGTTAAGATGATGGTAGAGGAACATAACAAAATGCTTAGCATTTATAATACAGGCGTCCGGCTAACAAACCCCCAGCTAAAAGCATTTGCAGAGAAGACACTGCCAGCGGTTAAGATACATCGGGAATTGGCCATGGAACTTGGGAAGGCCCTCAACATCAAAAATGCAAACCAGGGCGATGACCTACTCAACCTCAGTCCAACGGATGACGAAACCCATTGATCTACAGGTGATCTCTATTTATGCGGCAGCTTCCCTATTATATTTATGTTTGTAATCAACTGGTGACAAGCCAGTTATTTTTTTGAACGCAGTGCGGAAGGCTTTGATATCGGAATAGCCAACAGTATACATGACCTCACTGATGTTCTTTGCTGAATTTTCCAGATGCTTTTTCGCTGCTTCAATCTTTACTCTTTGAATATATGCTGCCGGCGAATTGTTGGTCGCCTTCTTAAACCTTCGCTCAAAGTGGCGTCGGCCTATCGCAAACTTATCCGCCAGGGTATCTACTGACAATTTTTCAGTGTAATTTTCTTCAATGAATTCCTGCGCTTGCTTGATCGGTTCATCTTCATGTTTCTTTTGTCCGTTGAACATGACAAATGGTGACTGACTTTTACGGTCGATCTCAATTGCAAAATACTTTGCTGCCATGATAGACATTTCCCTTCCGGCGAGTTTCTCGACCAAATGAAGCAGCAGGTTCCAGTAAGAACTCGCACCGCCACTAGAATACAGACCGTCAATTTCTGTGATGATGCTTCCTTCCGTTAAGGTAACTTCAGGAAACATTGCCCTAAATTCATCAGCGAACAGCCAGTGGGTAGAGCAGGACTTGCCATTTAATAATCCGGTTGCTCCGAGTAGAAACGCACCCACACATAAGGACGCTACTTCTGCTCCATTTTTGTATTGCTGTGCGATCCAGGGAATAAATGCTTCATTCTTTTCGATTGTTGCTTTAAAATCTACGGACAATGCGGGGATGATGATCAGGTCAGTTTTTTCGACTGCTGAAATCAGTACATCTGCATTTACTGAAAAAGTTCCGTTGCCAAGCGTTACCTGTTCGGTTAAACCGACCAGCTGAACCTCAAAGGCGGGCGACTTACCTGCGCTGATCAAAAATTGATTTATCGCAGTAAACATATACCTTGGATCTACAATAGCGGATGGCACCGCTTCAAAGGGTAACAATATGGATATGTGTCTCATGGCTTTGTAATTAGATGCTAATGTAGCTGATCTGTATCAAAGTCGCAAATTGCCTCCGAAACTGTCATTCAGACACTGAAAAATTATCAGCTGCCTGAATTTTTTTCAGAACCTTTAATTAAAAGACAAGTTTGGCATTTCAGTTGAACAAACCAACTCAGTGCAAAGTTCTAGTTAAAATCATATTCCGGAACACAATTTTTTTGTTATGGTGAGGACACAGTTTTACATTCTGCTGAGTCAACGAAGCAGGCTAGGTTATGATACGTATGGACAGTTTATGTTAGGCGATGATCGAAAAACCGCTTATGAGATTTTTGAAAAGTTAAAAGGAAATAACGATTACCGAAATG
>JAPSHM010000351.1 GCA_031179845.1 Pedobacter sp. | reverse complement strand
GTTACAGGTGCCTGTTGTCTAATGGGTACTTGCTGACTATATTCCTTCGCTTGGGCTACTGAATTATAAACATCATCATTGGTATTTTGCTGTGCCATCCGAGGCGCAGAACATGACATGACAACCAACGTTGTCAACGCCATTATGCCGGTGAAAAAATAATGTGATTTCATAACTATGTTCGTTATTTGTGTGTTGTGTGTTTTGTAGGTATAAATTTATAAATTTGTAGCCTACTATACAAGTCATTTAACACAAAAAACGTTCCAAACAGCTATGAGCAAAGGTATTACTAGTAAAAACGAAGATTATTCCCAGTGGTATAACGACATTGTTATAAAGGCCGACCTGGCGGAGCACTCCTCTGTTAAGGGTTGTATGGTCATTAAACCGTATGGCTATTCCATTTGGGAGAAGATGCAAGCGGTTTTAGACCAGAAGTTTAAAGATACAGGTCATAGTAATGCCTACTTTCCTTTATTCATCCCGAAGTCATATTTTTCAAAGGAAGCTTCGCACGTTGAAGGATTTGCCACAGAGTGTGCCGTTGTGACACATTATCGTTTAAAGAACGATGGAAATGGAAATATAATCGTTGATGAAACTGCAAAGTTAGAAGAGGAGTTGATTGTAAGGCCAACCTCAGAGACCATCATTTGGAACACGTATAAAGGTTGGATACAATCCTACCGTGATCTACCAATATTAGTCAATCAATGGGCCAACGTAGTGCGTTGGGAAATGCGTACCCGCTTGTTTCTTCGCACCACGGAATTTTTATGGCAGGAGGGGCATACGGCACATGCAACTTCCGAAGAAGCTGTTGCCGAAACCAGGCAGATGCTGGATGTCTATGCCGACTTCGCTGAAAACTGGATGGGATTGCCAGTAGTTAAAGGCGTAAAAACACCAAATGAACGATTTGCAGGTGCTTTGGATACCTATTGTATTGAAGCTCTGATGCAAGATGGTAAAGCACTTCAGGCTGGAACCTCCCATTTTCTCGGACAAAATTTTGCCAAGGCTTTCGATGTGAAATTCACAAACAAGGAAGGGAAAATTGAACACGTTTGGGCCAGTTCATGGGGCGTTTCCACACGTCTTATCGGTGCGCTGATCATGGCTCATAGCGATGATGCAGGATTGGTATTGCCTCCAAAGTTAGCGCCAATCCAGGTTGTAATAATTCCTATCTATAAAAATGATGAAGAATTACAAAAGATCACGGTGTTTGTAGATGAGTTAAGTGCAAAATTAAAGCGCATGGGTGTTGCGGTTAAGTATGATAATCGCGATACACAACGTCCAGGCTTCAAATTTGCGGAATATGAACTCAAAGGAGTTCCGGTGCGTTTAGCCATCGGTGGTAGAGATATGGAGAATGCTACTGTTGAACTTGCCCGCAGAGATACCAGGGAAAAACAAACGGTATTGCAGGACGGACTGGACATCTATATCGTGCAGTTGTTGGAAGAAATTCAACAAAACATCTACAATAAGGCCTTGAATTTCAGGGATGAGCACATCACTGAGGCCAATTCGTACGATGAATTGAAAGAATTACTGGATAACAAAACAGGATTTATTTCAGCACATTGGGACGGCACTCCGGAAACAGAACAGAAAATAAAAGAAGAGACAAAAGCGACGATCAGGTGCGTACCATTAAATAATAAACTGGAGGAGGGGATCTGTATCTACTCAGGCAAGCCATCCAGTCAGCGTGTGTTATTTGCAAGAGCTTACTAGGTGATTATGGAGCAGGACAATTACGGTAAGATTTTAGCCGAGTTTGAAAGCAAAGCTTCTTTGAAGCAGGCGATCTATAGAAATACAACGGTGGTCTTCGGATTACTAAAAAAGCAACTATTTAAAGTAGCGGCGAAACTTCAAAGTGACTATACCACTAAGGATCCTTCTGTGGAAGTACACTTCAAAGAAAACAGCAAATTTGAAGCGGAATTGAAGTTTTCAGGAGACATGTTAATGGTATCCATGCACAGCAATGTTTTTGCCTTTGATCAATCTTCTTCAATTAATCAGACTAAATATATCAAAGAAGATGAATCACTAGCCTATTGTGGAGCGATCTATATCCACAATTTCCTTGCGGATTCCGTCAAGTATAACCGGCTTGCAGATCAGGGATCATTGATCGCCCGAATCCTGGTCAACAGAGATATGCATTTTATCGTCGAAGGCGATGGCGCACTTGATTTTCTATATCAGGATATGGCGGAAAATGTTGTGACAGAAGAAGTCTTGACGGACATCATTGAACGTTCCATTTTATACTGTTTAAATTCGGACCTTATCCTACCACCATTTTCAGCGATAAAAGACGTAACTTTAAATCAAAAACAGAGTATGCTGGCAGCCAGTGGCTACCCTACAAGTAAAAGTTTGGGCTATCAGTTTAGCGTAGAATTAGAGCAAAATAACGAAATATGAAGTTTGCAACGAAGGCAATACATGCGGGACAGGAGCCTGACCCTACGACAGGTGCGGTGATGACCCCGATTTACCAAACCTCAACCTATTGGCAGAAATCGCCGGGAGATCATAAAGGTTTTGAATATTCAAGAGGCACTAACCCAACGCGTGTCGCATTGGAAGCCTGCATGGCAGCGCTGGAAAATGCGAATCATGGCCTGGCATTTTCAAGTGGCATGGGTGCTACGGATGCAGTAATGAAGTTATTGGCTCCAGGAGATGAGGTGATTACCGGGAATGATCTTTATGGAGGTTCTTATCGGATATTCACAAAAGTATATGCGAAATATGGCATCAAGTTTCATTTCATAGATCTTTCTAAGCCAGAAAACATTCTGCCTTATATCAACGATAAAACAAAGCTGGTCTGGATCGAGACACCTACAAACCCAACGATGCAGATCGTTGATATAGAAGGAGTCGGAAAGATCACCAAGGAACGTAATTTGCTGTTGGCGGTAGACAATACCTTTGCTTCGCCTTATTTGCAAAGTCCTATGGATCTGGGAGCAGACATTGTGATGCACTCGGTAACTAAATATATAGCTGGCCACTCGGATGTAATCATGGGCGCACTGCTTGTAAATGATGCTCAACTCTATAAAAACTTGTGGTTTATATACAACGCCTGCGGTGCCACACCGGGTCCGCAAGACGCATTTTTAGTACTTCGTGGTATTAAGACTTTGCATCTCCGCATGAAGGCCCATTGTGAAAATGGCGCTACAGTTGCTCATTTTCTTAAAAAGCATCCAAGAGTTGACAAGATCTACTGGCCTGGGTTTGAAGACCATCCCAATCATGACATTGCGAAAAAGCAGATGCGTGATTTTGGAGGAATGGTATCTTTCACTTTGAAAGACGCAGACTTGCAGGATACCTTCAAGGTGGCGGCTTCATTCAAGGTATTCACCCTTGCCGAATCTTTAGGCGGAGTTGAATCTTTGATTAACCACCCGGTTTCCATGACCCATGGCTCGATACCGAAAGAAGAGCGGGAAAAAGTAGGAGTGACCGATAATCTTTTACGCTTAAGCGTAGGGGTGGAGGATATTGAAGATCTGATCGCTGATTTGGAACAAGCATTAAAGTAAAAGAATTTGGAATTTTTAGCGCTTAAGAACTTTTTGGATGTTAAGGTCGACCAATATAACAGACCCGATTTTATTCAGAACGATCCAATCTGTATCACACATCGATTTTTCAAAAAGCAAGATATTGAGATTGCCGCATTTTTTGCGGCAATTTTAGCTTGGGGACAGCGTAAAACCATAATCAATAAATGCACGGAGCTTTTTGAACGGATGGACAATGAAC
>JAPSHM010000350.1 GCA_031179845.1 Pedobacter sp. | reverse complement strand
CTCTCCCTTCATATCCATTTTAAACAGTGCCAAATCATAGGCCAGCTTGGATCTAAACAGGTTCCCTTTGGCATTCAGTTCATAATTAAGCGCTTTTTCGGCTTGCAAAACAGGATTAATGGATCCGTCAATCTGTTTAATCTCGGAACTGGAGGGGGGCGAAAAACCCGAACTTACACTTGCATGCAAACTCAATGCCTTACTAAAGTTATGACTAATGGCTACTCTGGGACTCGCCTGTGGATCAAACTTCTTTGTTCCACTTTGCTGCGGCTTCAAATAGTCATTTACCTTGTACTTAAGATTGTTGTAACTCAACCCCACTGTTAAAGCAGTTTGCGGCCCTAATGCGGTTTCCGACTGATAGAACAAAACGTATTGCGTATTCCGGTAATCTATGGTTGAATTAACTGCACCTTCATGCCCCTTGTTGTTCACAAATTGGGTCCCTTTGGTAAGTCCCTCAATAAATTCTGCGCCGAAATCAAATCGGGTGGCAAATAAAGAGAATTGGGGATTGTAACTAAAACGAGTTCTTCCGCCCAGACTTTGATGAAAATTTCGTAGATAGGCATAGGCAAGCGGATGGTCCAGATCGTAAAAATAGGTGAACACACTGGTATGATTTGAAAACTGATCATTGAAAGTGTACTGCTGACCCAGACCGATCCTGGTCCAATTTTGATAACGGCCTGCCTGCTTGTCCAGATTGGAAGTATTGGCCTGTCTAGGATCTGCTGTCATCTGATCGGCGGTAAGCGAGCCGGGAATCTGCGAATGCTGTGTTGTTCTGTTCAACATCAAGGTTATGATGCGTTTGTTGCTTGGAAATAGTTGAAAGTTTCCAGTCAGGAACCTGCGCATGTCGTTACTGTGCTGCCGATACCCTCCATATTCCTGCCAACCATAAGAAACATAGCTGTTGACTTTATCTCCTCCGTTGCGGTAACTCGTAGCCAGGCGGCGCAGACCAAAGGAACCAATTAAGGCGGAAGCTTCGAGACTTTGCTCCTGATAGGGAGCACGTTGTAGTTTGAAGTTTATTACGCCACCTGTACCTGCACCATAAATACTTGATGCTGGCCCTTTGATTACTTCAGCCATTCCAATCCCGTTCACATCAATTGATTCGAGCCTGGTCGTACCATCAGCTTCCGTCACGGGAATTTCATTGACGTAGATCTTAATGTTGCGAATACCGAAGGACGAACGTACGCCATTTCCGCGAATGGAGATCCTGGCTTCGGAAAGTGTGCTTTGATCCATACGCACACCGGGGATTGCATTCAATGCAGACTGTAGGGACATTCCATTTCCCCTATTGATGTCTTTAGCGCTGATTAAGGCAATTGCACCTGCGGTTTCTTTGCTTGTTTTGTTGCCATTGAACCCAGTCACGCGTACCTCATTTAAGTTTACGCCGTCAGCTTCCATCTGAACGTTAAGTTGAATTTGGTATCGATCAAGGCTGATGTACAATTTTCTATAACCTCCTAGTTCAGCAATTATTTTATCGCCGGGCTGATTGGCATCCACTTCGAAAGCGCCTTTCGCATCAGACCTGGTAAGCTGCCTGGAGTGAATGTCCGTTATAATTACGCCAGCCAGGGGCTGACGACTTTGAGAGTCATAAATATAGCCTTTAACGGCTTGTGTTTGGGCATGAGTATTCACATAGGAAATCACCAGGCCAAAAAATATAAGGATTTGTCGAATGCTCATGCCTAGTTATATTCTGCTAATAAAATATCCATATCCCCCAATAGTTGAGTCACCTCCTTGTCCTGCGTGCCATCATACGCACCTCTGATGCGCTTTTCCTTATCAATCAGCACCAGATACCCCTGGTGTACGAAACCTCCCGGAGCATTTTTATCTTCCTGAGCAGCTACCAGATAATTGCGTTCAGCCAGGGCATAGATTTCGTCTCTTGTTCCCCAAAGGTATTCCCATTGTGTACCCTCGACTCCTAATTTTGTGGCATATGCTTTCATTCTTGAGGGAACATCGTATTTCACATCAATGGTATGTGACGCCAGCTTTACTTCAGGGTTACCTTTGTACTTTTGGTAGACCTTTAAAAGATTTCTGTGCATCACAGGACAAATAGTCGGACAGGAAGTAAAGAAAAAATCTGCGACGTAAATCGTTCCATTGAAATTATCCGCTGTCACCACTGCACTATCCTGATTTAATAGTTTAAATGCCGGTATGGTCCGAAAGGAAGTATCAGTTACGGTTTCACCTCCTACTACCCGTTCATTGGTTTCCATTTGTAAAAAAGGCAACCGTCTAGTCTTTTCGTTGCAGCTAAAAAAAAAGACACTAAGAAAAAACAAACCTAATACTGAGATCTTCATTATTTTTTGAATTTTTCAAGGTAAACATTAGACAAGCGGATATCGTTTTGATAGCGTGTGTCGACATCAGCAATTTTAGCTTTTTCTTGATCGAAATACTGTACAGCAACCTCATTTGATTTGCCAGTTACATCTGGTTCAAATTCGTGCATCCAGTCATTCATCTTGTTTTCCGCGTCCGACAGCCTCTTAATCAAAGCAATCATCTCTCCTTTTTCTTTTACCGTATCTATCTCAGGATACTTCGCCTTCAATCCTTTCAAGTCTTTCAAGAGCGTATCCAGCCTCATCTGGTTCTTTACAATTACACCATGGTTGGCCATCACGAGGTCATGAAACTGCATGACTTCATCCCGTACTGTCTTATAATCCCGCTCTTGTTTTTGTTGTTGGTTACAGGCAACTGAAAAGATTGCCATGAATATTATTCCAATTATGTTCTTCATTAAAATTTGATGTTTGTTACCGCCTGTGACGCTATGGAGAGCCCACCTTACCAATATAAATACTAGCTACAATCACATGCAGGAATGAAAAAATAGATTAAAAACTATTACGCAAAATCTTCAGATCATTTGAGCAGGCGCTTATGGCTATCCAAGCAATCTGATTACCCAATCTGGTATGCAAACAATCTGATAAACCGATCTGCTTTATACACATCCTGCCTATCCTACGTGCAATGCAAACATTCTGATTAACCAATCTGCTATATAAACATTCTGCCTAACCCACCTGCAATGTTGATGATTTAAAAATTTGCCTTCTCTGACGAGGCCTAGGAAATTTTGTCCTTTTTCAGGACAAAAGATTCCAGCCTCCGAGGAGAACGGCTGATTTTTTCGGTGGTTGAAATACAGAATTCTGATTATCCTGCGGCTTTCCCATAGAAGCGGGAATATGAAGTTTCATTTCTGTAAATACATACTGTTTAAACAAAAACGGTGTTACTGCCAATGCTTCCTGAACCTGTGGCTTCCGGGATTGACGTTCTTGCTTTTCTTCCTTATCCTGAGCCTGTTTTAACTTTTTCATCAGATAACACTTACCATTACAGTTCAGCTCTGGTTTGTTTTTATTGACGCAAAGTTCTGCTGCAATATACTTCCGGTTAAGCTCAAACCCTGTAAAGACGAACAGATTCCCAAAGTTTGCAGTCAGCAAACTAAACAAAAGCAGTATGGAAATTGGTTTCAGTAACATTTCGCTGCAAATGTAAGTATCCGCTACGAGGAATACTTTACAAGTACGAAAATATTTACAATACACAAGTCTCAGGTGACCCTGAGCCAGTTTAATATGAATGCTGCCTTGCGCTCCCAGCCTGGTTGTCTCAGTACAAAGTGATTACGGCCTGGAAACTCCTTATAATGACGAACTGAGCTATTTTTCGCATACTTTTTATAATTCCGGTAATTCAAATATGCTGGTATAATGTTATCGATGCTACCGGAGGTGAACA
>JAPSHM010000349.1 GCA_031179845.1 Pedobacter sp. | reverse complement strand
AGATAGGAGTTAGAGCCAAACATCAGCACCTTCTTCCCATCTATCACTACTTCTGTATCCTGGCCTGATTCAATTGCACGGAAATAGGGGTATAAACCCTTCTCCTTAATCGCCGTAGCGTCTTTGAAAGCTGCTATCCTATCGTATAATTTTTTGCGCATGCTGGTACTTGTATGTTTAGATCACAGAACTTTTAGTTGATAACATTGTTTCACCATGAGGAATCATTTGTCCTGCCTTTAACAAAACCTCATTTTTATAACTGACTAAATTAACGAAAACGTCAATTCGTAAAAGTTCCCAAAGCTAAGATCATAAACACAGAAAACAAAACTTGAAAGTCAACCAAGTTTGAATATATTACTTTTTAAAACAAAATTTACATTTTTCTTATAATTTATTCTAATCTGATCCGACAATTCCCATTAAAAATTAGAACACTTTACAAACATCACCCAAAATGCTTGCCAATATTCATGTCGAAGATAAAATAAAAAGGACAAGCCAGCTCCAGAAAAAGGATTGGACGATTCTTTAAAGATTAGCAATATCTATTTTCAAAGTCAAATCAGCCCGATTTTTCGGCTAATCTGAAATAAATATTACTTAAAGAAAAACAATATTAAGAGCTTGATGTTTATAGGTTTGTTAGATAATTATACTTATAACTGACACTAAACATGAATTTTAAGCGAAATAATGCTTATTTTTGTACAAATTTTTAAACATTAATGAAGATATTTATTACAGGCCTTCCGTTAGAAGTAGGGGAAGATGAATTAACAGCCGTATTTGGTGATTTCGGTCAAGTAAAATCACTTAGGATAATTAAAGACCGTGATACTGGTCAAAGCCGTGGATTTGGTTTTGTGGAAATGCCTGTTGAAGAAGAGGCAAAAGAAGCAATCAAACGCATGAACGGTGGAGATTACAACGGTAATCGTATCAAGGTTGCGGAAGCACAGGAAAAACCGAATACCGGCGGCGCTGGTGGTGGCGGTGGAGCTGGTGGTTTCAGACGCAACAACCGTACTGAAAAAAGCTACTAAGCTTTTTCGGTTTTTACAGATTCTATTTCATAGTATCAATCTATATAGGGCAGCAGTTGTGGCTTATATCATAACTGCTGTTTTTAATATAGAGAACTTTGCTCAATCATGAAAGAATATCGGGCGTTTAATGGTCTATTTGCGCTAATTCTACTCGTGCAGGTTTTGATGTCTTATTTAGGGAACAGTCCGGCTGTTGCTTTCCTGGGAATTGATGTAGTTGATTTCTTAAGACTGTTTCTGATCTTGTTTCTCGCCATCTTTCTTGTCGTAAAAACCCGGTTATCAGGGCGTTTCCATAAGCGAATTTTTACCGGACTGGTATGTGCTTCCCTGGCCGACCTACTCCTTATTCAGGCCCCACAAGACCAATCTTTCTATCGGTATAGTTTAGCTGCCATTCTGGTTTGCGTTATTTTTTATACCAGGGCCTTTTATTTGGATTTCAGGTCAGCTCCTGAATTGGATAAAAGAGGAGCAAGGATCGCAATTTCGGTTTGTGCGTTATTGGCCATCGCTTTTTACTTTTACCTCCGGCCACACGTTGGGGCCATGAAACTCCCGGTGATGATTTGCATCCTATTGGGCAGCTTCTTAACACTTATGGCCTGTTTTCGCAATCAGCGCGTCAATACGAGAAGTTTCAACCTGATCCTTTTCGGCGCCATCTTGTTTCTGCTCTCTGGTTCCGTCCTTTCTATGCATTTGTTTGTTCAACCAATTGGCCATGCTACTACCTGGCTCTTCGCAAGTTATGCAATCGCCCAATACTTAATTACAATGGGCGCTATAGAACGGAAATTGGTTCATACCAGCTAACCTGTCAATTCATTTCCTTGTCTAGTATGACGAAGGTTTGTACCAACCTTTCGCCATTATGATCTACTAAAGTTAGGGTATGTCTCCCAGGTGGAGGACTAACAGCCAACTGATGATAGTTTTGCGTGGTGGCAACATATTCTCCGTCGATGTGCCAATAGACCTTAGCATCTGCACTGCGGTGGGTGGCGTTTAAGACTAGTTTCCCAAGATTTCCGTTCAGCTCCACAGGTATATACACGTTTGCATTGTTTTTAGGGTAGATCATTTCCATCACAAGATCACCATCCTCCTTACATCCTGGGTTAAACGGAGGAAGCAGCTTATAATCGCTATTTTTAATTTTGTAATAATATTCCATAGCCGGTGGCAAAATAAACCAAGGCTGATGCTGCATAGCTGCGGGTGACTCGCAGGCATCAGTAACTCTGTACCTGCCTTTTCTATCTAAATGGATCAATTTATGGAAGGGACAGATGACTGTCTTTTCCCCCGATGGTGATACCAATTCTATTAAAGCATCCCTACAATGATCTCCAGCTTTATAGCCGCTTTGTCGGCATACCCGCATTTTCTTCAATTTGTTTTTCGGTGGCTGGAACCATTTAACATGGGGCAGGGATTTAAAAATATCAAAAAGTACCGGTGCGGCTACGTCAATGCCCGTTAAACCGGGTCTGCCTTCGCCGTCAGCATTTCCAACCCATACCACCACCACATATCCGGGATTTAGTCCAACAGCCCAGGCATCCCTAAAGCCAAAACTTGTTCCTGTTTTCCATGCAAGCCTTTGCGAAGAACTGAATTGTTGCCACAAACCTTCTTCACCGGGGCGCATCAGCTCTTCCATCGCGTTGAAACTGGCCCAGATGGAACCATGGTCCAGTGTAGAATTGATTTGCGTTTCATTAGCATCATAACGCAGATCCCGTTTCTCCAGCTTATTGTAACTTGGCGCATCGTAATCATGCGGGTTATATTTTCCCCGGTAATCATTGAAATGGCTTAAGGTCCGCGCCATTCCCATATAAGTTTTGGCGAGATCCCACATCGTTACTTCACTTCCTCCAAGGATCAGCGAAAGACCATAATGATCAGCTGATTTGTTCAAGGTACTGAAACCTATTTTCTTCAATTGATCATAAAATCGCTGATATTTATAAGTTTGCAGCATTTTAACAGCAGGGATATTCAGTGACCTGCTGAGGGCCTGATCTGCCGGGATGGCACCATCATAGCCCAAATCATAATTTTGCGGCGAATAACCTCCGATCTGCATTGGAATATCAGGAATCAGTGTTCTGGGCAGGATCAAGCCATCACTCAGCATACTGGCATATAGCAAAGGCTTCAATGTGCTCCCTGGACTGCGTGGCGCCCTGATCATGTCCACATGGCTTTCAAGTTCCTTATTTTCAGGCTGATAAATGTTACCTGCATAAACGGCTACTGTTCCCTGCTTTACATTAAGGATCAATGTGGCAATGTTATTGATGTCATTGGCCCGATACCGATTATTGTACCTTTTAAGAAGTGCATTTACTTTCAATTGTAACTCAAAATCTATAGTAGAGGTGATCCTGGTCTGCCCAACATTTTCAGTTTTAAAACGGTTGAGCAGGTGAGGGGCGTGTTGTGGCAAAGGCTGTGGCTTCCCGGGAATCGACTCAAATTTAGCTAGATTAGCCGATGCAGCATCAATGACCTCCAACCGGGCCATTTTATCTAGAAGATCGTTTCTTTTTTGAATTAACCGGAAAGAATTTTTTCCTGGATGTACCAGGGATGGACTGTTTGGTAAGACTGCGAGTGTTGCCATCTCACCCCAGGAAAGCGTCTCCGGGCTGCGTCCAAAATAACGCCATGAAGCTGCTTCCAATCCCACAACATTGCCGCCAAAGGGCGCATTGGAAGCATATAAGCGGATGATATCAGCTTTTGAATAGCTAAGTTCCAATCTGA
>JAPSHM010000074.1 GCA_031179845.1 Pedobacter sp. | reverse complement strand
GTGGGGTAGCCACATGATGGGCCGGTAGGGAGGAATTTATGGGGATATAATCCAGAAGTACAGTTTCTGGCTAACAGAGGTTACGCCGTTTTTCAGGTCAATTACAGAGGCTCTTCGGGATATGGGAAATCCTTTGTGGCTGCAGGGTTCAAACAATGGGGGAATAAGATCCAGGACGATATTGATGATGGAGTGAAATGGATGGTGGACCATAAAATTGCGGATCCGAAAAGAGTTGGAGTGTATGGAACCGGGTTTGGCGGATTTATTGCTTTAAGTAGCCTGTATCTAAGCCCTGAAATATATGCCTGTGCAGCATCTAACTCGGGTGTAATCAACCTGTTCACGTATTTTAAATCTATTCCGCCATACCAGAAGCCGATCTTACAGATGTATTATGAAATTATCGGCAACCCGCTGACAGGGATTGATGATATGCGAACCGCATCGCCTTTATTTCAAACAGATAAGATAAATGCACCCGTTCTTTTAGCGCAGGATATCAAAGATTCCAGTAACAATTCGGGAGAAGCCAGACAGTTTGTGCGTAATTTAACGAAACGCACTGTAAACGTTACTTATCTTGAAAATCAAGGCAACATATTTGCGGGTAAAAATGAAGCAGGGAGACTTCAGTTCTACAACTCTCTCGATGATTTTTTAGAATTTAACCTGAAAAGGAGGTAAATTCGATCCTATGGCCTCAGACAAACAAGACGGTTACCGTAAGAATTTTTCATTGATCCTTACTTTCATCATTCTGATGTCTGTCTTGTTTTTGCTTTCTTTAGGACTGGCCTACCGGTTTAGCACCAAGTACATTGAGAATGAATTTGTATCCGAAAAGGTAAATGTGCTCGAGCAGAGTATAGTAAAGTATAATGACTTTTTCCAGAAGAAGCTTCCAGAAGTTTCGTTTTATAACGGATACCTTGATTCCGCCACGGCGGCGACTTTCGTAGATACAGTTTTGCTGGAATATCCTTTTGTATCAAAAGTTATATTTTACGACTCGGAGGTTCGCAATACGCCTGTAAATGATGGTTTAAATATTGGTAAGTTCTCGTTTGGTCCCAAAAATATCTATCAGTTCGGAAGCCTTGTGCCTTTGGATTCTGTGCGCCTGTTTTCAAGGAATGATACGCGCAATTTTATTGTTGGCGATGACTTCAATGCACTTGCCCTAAAAGTAGTATCCTATATTGAAAGTTTGGATACGACACGCATACCTACTCAGGACGAGCTGTTCAGTAATTTCAGTAACGTACGATCCAATAAGATCACCTATCTGAATATTCCCAGGCTTGAGGACTTGAAGGCTTATAAAGAAATGATGCGCAAAGACCTGCCTGCAAATCCTGTTTATCAACAGGATATGTTGTCATTTCATTTAGATCCGTATAAAATAAAGATCATCAATACGAGGCCACTCCTCTATCAGTATATTAAGATCGAGCCCCTTACTTACGATCCTCTTGACACCTCTGCGTTATATTTGAGTACAGAGATCACTTTGCCTGGTCCGTTCTCTGATTATAAGCTGTACTTTATTTCTTCAAAATCATTTATCGATAAAGAAGTGTTCAGCTACTTCCTTCCGATTGCGTTAGCCATCTTTTTCTTTTATGCGATCTTAATATTAGTAGCAGTATTAATCTATAGGAACCTAAATATCAATCAGAAGATGTTTAAGCTTCAATACGACTTCATCAATAACCTGACACATGAGTTCAAGACCCCTGTAAGTGTCATAAAGATCGCTGGCAACAACATTAAGAGTGCCACGATGCTATCTGAGAAAGAACTTAAATTATACGGAAGGATTTTGGACGAAGAGGCCGACAAGTTAAACGGGCTGATGAATAAGCTGCTGGCTTTTACCCAGATAGAGAACAGGTCGATCCAGCTGAACAGGGACGCAGTAAGAATCATAGATTTTATTGAGAGTACAGTAGAGTCTCACAAGTTGAAACATCCTGATTTCGATTTTACTTACGAGGTGAGCGGCTTCAGCACTTTCGTTACCGATCCGGTATTGCTGGGCAGTTTGTTTGACAATCTTGCGGAGAATGCCTATAAATACTCGCCACCTGAGCGCAAGAGATTACACATCAGCGCCAATTTGATTAAAGGAAAGGTAGTTTTCCGGTTTATAGATCAGGGTATAGGTATACCGGCATCGGAAATAAATAATATATTTAAAAAGTTTTTCCGGATACAAAACCAATACAATCAAAACGGAAGCGTAGGTCTGGGGCTTGCGTTTTGTAAGGAACTGGTTAACTTTATGGGGGGTGAGATCACGGTAAAAAGCAAGGAAGATAAAGGATCAGAATTTAAAATAGTGTTACCCTATAATGATTAAAACATATGTCGAAAGGAATTAGAATACTAATAGTTGAAGATGACGAAAACCTGCGTTTTTTAGTCGTTCATCGATTAAAAGCTGAAGGTTATGAGGTGTTGGAAGTTGGGGATGGAGAGGCTGCACAGCGAATGATCATGACTGAGCAGCCTGATATTGTCTTGTTGGATTGGATGTTGCCGGGTAAGCAGGGCGCGGCCGTTTGTGAGGAAGTTCGCCAACAGGGCTTCGATAAATTGATTATCATGATGACTGCAAAGGCTCAGGATGTAGATAAGATCGATGCGTATAACTTTGGTGTTTCAGATTACGTTACCAAGCCTTTCAATATGGATGTGCTGGTGGCCATGCTGGATAGTAAAGTGAAATTCATCTTAAACAACGACCGCTCTGAAGTGCACCGTTTTGGGAATATGGAACATCATCCAAACATTCATACGCTGTTCAGAGAAGGTAAGAAGATCGAGTTGACCATTTTAGAAAACAGGATCCTGCTTTATTTCCTAAGAAATCCAAGTAAGGTGATCAACAGGGATGAACTGATGCTGGTGGTTTGGGGATACAATTCTGATGTGAATACACGTACGCTGGATATGCACATCGTGCGTTTGCGTAAAAAGATTGAAATGAACCCGGACAATCCTCAGTTGTTACAAACAGTCAGAGGAATAGGGTACCGTTTCAATCCTTCCTAGAACGCGACACTCACTAGAAGGAGCAGCAAATATTGCAGCAACATCGTGCCATCAAGGTAAAGGAAGTAGT
The DNA here is from genome assembly GCA_031179845.1 of Pedobacter sp. Classification (GTDB taxonomy): domain Bacteria; phylum Bacteroidota; class Bacteroidia; order Sphingobacteriales; family Sphingobacteriaceae; genus Pedobacter. The sequence goes on along the minus strand of JAPSHM010000074.1, from coordinate 11,059 downwards.
AATATTCGTTCTTCTTAAGGTTCGACTTGAATATTAACCACCCTGTAAGGATTAGTGTTAGGGTCAACGCAATGATATCGGCATTTATGGTTTGGCTAAACAACAACAACAAAGCCAAATATCCGATTAGCAGAATTTGGCAGAAGATCATTGCTTTTCTTTCTCCGAGCATCACGGGGATCGTCTTTAGTGCATATAACTTGTCTTGAAACAGGTCTCTGATGTCAAAAGGAATTGTAATTGCGGCAATGAACATAAATCGTTTTGCAACCAGCAGCAGAGTCTCCGCTGTAGAGATATTGATCTGATGATTTTGTTCCAGTTCAACCACCGGCAGAAGTACACAGCTTATGGACCAAACCAAAGCAATTAAGAACAGCTTGATGCCAGGGATGTTTCGCAGACCTATCTTCTGATTGTTGAGGGTTAAAAAGGGAATGTTATAGCACAAGGCTAAAAGTGCTGTGAAGATCATGAGTAACTTGCCTTCAATGCTCAGATAGATCAGGCCAAGCGGAATCAGGCAAAGTACGGAGATCAGTGTAATAGATATGATCAGGCGGTGATGAGAGAAGATCCATCTAACTCTTGCGAACTGAGCATTTTCTGGGTTTTTGGGTTTCGATAACAGCATGCTGAAGTTGTAAACGCCAATTGTGCCAAAGAACAGGATGGCCAGGATATACCAGTCGGGCCGGGCATTCAGCAGGTGATAGGTAACCAACCCCTGCGCAACAGCGCAGATCGCAATAAATAAATTGCTAAACAGCAAAAAGTCGAGTATTGATACCAGCACTTTTTTAATCATGTGCATCGATAATTTAAGTTAAGCGCGTTTCAACTCAAATATCGTTATTTCCGGCAAGATTCCAACGCGACCTGGATAACCAAGGAATCCGTAACCAACGTTAACATATAATTGTTGATTTTGCTCCTTGTAAAGTCCGGCCCATTCTTTATAGATGTATTGTACGGGACTCCATTGATACTGTTCTGTTCTTACGCCAAACTGCATTCCATGGGTGTGGCCGCTGAACATGGCATCGATCTGGGGATAATTTTCCAGAACTTGTCCGCGCCAGTGAGATGGGTCGTGGGATAGCAACAGCTTAACCGGGAGGTCGTCCGTATTCTTAACCGCTAGATCCATGCGACCATACTTAGGGAAACGACCCATTCCCCAGTTTTCTATACCAAGGATTCCAATTTCTTCGCCATCAACTGTCAACCTCCTGTTTTCATTCATGAGTAGGTCCCAGCCCATGAGCTCATGAGTTTTAATCACGTCCTGCAAGTTTCTTGCTTTAGCGGCTGAAGCTGCTTTTCCAAAGTGATAATCACCGTAATCATGATTTCCAAGTGTTGAAAACACCCCTAATGGTGCTTTTATTTTGGAGAAAATATCCTGGTAGTTTCGCATTTCTGAGGCTTTATCGTTGACCAGATCGCCAGTAAAAAATACAAAGTCGGGCTTTTCTGCCAGTAGCATTTCTACGCCACCGAGAACCGCCCTCGGATTATAAAAGCTCCCGGAATGCACATCCGTGATCTGTGCCATTTTGATCCCGTCGAAGGCCTTCGGCAAATTGGGCAATACGAGGCTGCGGCGCCTGATCTTATAGTCGTAAGCTCCTGAAGCGATTCCCCAACTTAGCGAAGCTAAGGGGATGGCTGCGGTGATGATTCCCGTTTTTACCAAAAATGCTGAGCGGCTGATGTGTTCACCTTTGGTTGCAAAATTCTCAGCTTGGGGTAATTTTTCTAACTTTGGTCCTTTTCTAGTCCCTGTTAGCTTGATGAAACCTCTTCTCAGGTCGTCGATCAGCAAAAAGGGCAACATGACCGCTTTGCAGACAACGGTTAAAAAGAACGCGACAAGAATTACTGCCCTCAACGTAAGGAATAGGTTTAAAAAGATCCCCGCAAAGACACCTACGATAAGTGCAATGGAGTAGGTCCACCAAAGGGTGCTGAATGTTCTTTTGGTGCGTGGTTTCCAGTTTTTAAATACAGATAGAATGGCTCGATAGCAATAGTAGTCGAATATTAACAGAAAAACGGATAGAAAAATTAATACAGGTAATCGGCCCATGAATGTGTTTGAGTTTGTTTAATGTGAGTTTGGCTAATCTTCGTCCTGCAGGTCAATGTTAAACAAGCTATCGAACATATCAGAAAATCCAAAACCACCTTCGAGGTATTTTTTGCTGAGTTGTGAGTATTCAGCCAATCCATGTAAAGCGAGTTCCATAAGCAGTAAGGTCTGAGTTTCGCTGAGCTTGGGATGAAAATCCCTGATCAGTTCGTGCAGTCCCTCTACTTTCATTAATTCTTTCTTGTACTGACTGGTACTCAGGTGGTCGGACAAGCTTAAAGTATTGCCTTCTGTAAACCATTCGGTAATTTCCAGGTATGGATTGGCTGTCTTACTTTTCTTTGCTTTTTCCGGATCTGGTAAATAGCGCGTGAACAAGCTTTTGATGGCTTTGCCAATAAGAGTATTGGCCACTTTTGCCGGGCCTTCCAATTCTCCTTCATATACCAGTTCAATCTTTCCAGTTACTGCTGGAATGATTCCTGTAAGGTCGGACAAGCGTACAGCCGTACTTTTTTCTCCTTTGATGAGCATTCTTCGTTCTGCGGTGCTGACCAGGTTTTCGTATGCGGAGATGGTTAGTCTTGCGGAAACACCAGACTTCTGGTCAATAAATTCACTTTTACGGGCTTCGAATGCCACCTGTTCAATGAGGTCTTTGATCAGGCCGTCAACCTCAATGCTTTTCAGCTGCTCTGGTGTAATTCTGGCTTCCTGAAAGGTAATTTTTCTAGAGATCTCTATGGTCTTTGGATAATGGGTAAGGATTTGACTTTCGATCCTGTCCTTCAATGGCGTTACGATTGATCCGCGATTGGTATAATCTTCCGGATTTGCTGTAAATACGAATTGTACATCTAGCGGCAACCTCAGTTTAAATCCACGGATCTGGATATCTTTTTCCTGTAGCATATTGAAAAGCGCGACTTGAATCCTGGCTTGCAGATCGGGAAGTTCATTGATGACAAATATGCTACGGTGCGCTCTTGGTATCAGGCCAAAATGGATGACGCGTTCGTCGTTATAAGTAAGTTTTAATGTTGCAGCTTTGATTGGGTCAACATCTCCAATTAGATCTGCGACCGTAACATCTGGGGTGGCCAATTTTTCTGTATAGCGCTCAGAGCGGTGTTGCCAACTGATTGGCGTATTGTCACCATGGATCATCACCTGGTGACTCGCATACCATGAGATGGGATTGAGTGGGTCATCGAAAATCTCACTGCCGGAAACAAAGGGAATATATTCGTCCAGAAGATTTACCATCAGGCGTGCAATTCTGGTTTTCGCCTGTCCACGTAAACCGAGCAAAAGTATGTTATGACGAGACAAGATCGCGGTCTGCAATTCTGGAATTACGGTTTCATCGTAACCCAGGATGCCTTCAAACCCTGCACTTTTGTCTTTAAGTTGAGCGATTAGATTTTTACGTAGTTCATCTTTGACAGATAATGATGTATATTTTGAGGCTTTTAATTCGCCAAGCGTTTTTATTGCGTTGTGATCCATGTAGTTGATGCAGTTAATACGATGTTATCGCACTGTTTTTCTTCTGTTTTTAATATAATCCTCAAATATGTATTCTCCCAGTCCGGATAGGGAACTATAAAATGCCCTTCCGCCGTTGATCTGTGTAAATTCCCTTACAAACTGCTGCAGATATGGATCCTGGGCGATCATGAAGGTGGTGATTGGAATTTGAAGGCGCTTACATTGCGCAGCCATATTCAAAGTTTTACTGATCACCTTTCTGTCAAGACCCATGCTGTTTTTATAATAACGGCCATTCTCTTTCAAGCAGGTAGGCTTGCCGTCTGTGATCATAAAAATTTGCTTGTTGTGCGTTTTACGTCTTCTCAGGAGGTCAGTAGCCAATTCCAGACCAGCAAATGTATTGGTATGGTAAGGGCCAACCTGCAAATAGGGCAGGTCTTTAACTGTAATCGGCCAGGCATCATTACCGAAAACAACAATATCTAAGGTGTCTTTTGGATATCGGGTTTTGATCAGTTCGGCCAGGGCCATGGCTACTTTCTTGGCGGGAGTAATTCGATCTTCCCCATATAAGATCATGGAGTGAGAGATGTCGATCATCAGGACGGTAGAGGTAAGGGTCTTGTAATCTTTTTCCTCTACTTCCAGGTCGCGTTCGGTAAGGGTGAAGTTCCCAATACCGTGGTTGATCTGTGCGTTATGGATAGAGGCGGTCATGTCGATCTGGTCGAGGCTGTCGCCAAATGTATATTCTCTACGGTCGGCGTTCTTTTCCTCTCCGATACCAGATATGTTGCTGTTGTGATTTCCTTTTCCGGCCTTTTTCAACTTGCCAAAAATCTCTTCGAGAGCTGATTGGCGAATGGTTTGCTCAGTTTTACCTGTAATTTTAAAGTCGCCGTTAGCAGGGTTTTCTGTTAAGTAACCCTTCTCTTTCAGGTCGTCAATAAAATTCCCCATACCGTATTCATTACTGGTCAGCTTATATTGCTTGTCCAGTTCATTCATCCATGTCAGGGTTTCCCCGGCATCCCCCGCAGTGTAATTGAGCAGCTGTGTAAACAGCTTAAGCAATTCCTCGAACCCGCCTTTAGGCAAGTCATCCGGCTTAAAATCAGAAAAATAGTACCCTCTCATATACTCCCTATAAACGAATTATCGAAGGTAAAAGTTTGCGGTATCAGTAATGTTATCCAGTTGTCAAAATACTGGAAATGACATTATTTAGGAAGCCCCTTTGCCAAAGCCTTTTCAGCTCTTTTTATGGCGAGTCGTTCTCTCCATTTTGAATAGGGCGTCTTAAATGCCATTTTTAATACACTGTCTAGCGCGCCTTTAACCGCCAGGTTGAAAATGCTCTGTGCTTTTCTGGTGATAGATGCATCCCATGCTCTAAGACTTAATGAAAATGAACCGTCTAAATATTTCATCCAGTGCCACATACCGGTAGGCATGAACAGGGTATCTCCATGTTCGAGGAACACTTCATAGCCTTCCACTCCATTTAATGCTGGAAACTTTTCGAAATCGGGATTGGCTACATCGTAATCTTCTAATGCGTAAGTTGCATTAGGGATGCAATAAAGGCGGTCTTTCCATTTGTTGTCAAAAAGTATGATGTGCTTTCTACCGCCAAAGTGGGTATGAAAAAGATGAGGGAGATCGATATCGTAATGTAAAAATGTGACAGAATTTGATCCGCCGAAGAACATAGCGGGCATACTTTCGATAAAGCCACCCATCAGGTCTTTTGGAATCACAATGTCATCAACCAAATTGGGTACGTGCTTAAATAGATTAAAGAAAAATATTCTGAGTTCTGTAGGTTTTGACTTGATGAGGTCGAGGTAATCTCCGAAACGCATTTCCGCTACCGAGGCATTAATGGGTTTACTTGGATCAGCTTTGGAATTGTCCATCAAGCTTACATTAATGTCTCCGCCAATTTCTTTCAAATAATCTGTGGTCCATTTTTCTCTGGCCGGCCATGTTTTAGTTAATCCTTTAATGATCAGAGGGCGTCGTGCATCCAGGTAATTCTTTTTAAAATCGGCAGGACTGATACGCTCGACAGTGTCGACAGGCTTCAAAATAAAGCTCATACTTTTCTATGATAAGATACCTGAGAACTGCTTAATGCCAATTGTGGATCTTATGAACAACAAACATATAAAATTTCTTTCTCACCATAATGTCATTGGGAAAAAATATATTGATTACTGGTTAATAAGAATTGTAGTTAAGCAGGTTTTTGTCGGGACAGCGCCTTATTTGCTCTTTTTATGGCCAAAGCTTCCTTCCAGGCCATATACTTTTCTTTAAACCGAGCTTTCATAAAATCGTCGAATTTACGCTGCAAGGTAAGGTTGTATAAGCTATTTGCTTTAACGGCCCATGATTTATCCCATGCCCGCAAACTGATTGAAAAAGATCCGTCAAGGTATTTCATCCAGTGCCAGTATCCCGTTGGCATAAACAAAGTATCCCCATGTTCTAAGAAAGCTTCAACACCCTTCACACCTTTTAACGCGGGGAATTGTTTGAAGTCGGGCCGCTCAACATCATAATCTTCCAGTGCATAAGTTGCATATGGAATCTGATATAAGCGTTCTTTCCACTTATTTTCAAACAAGATCACATGCTTGCGGCCATTGAAATGTGTATGAAATATATGGGCCAGATCGATATCATAATGCAGAAATGTTATTGAACCTTTTCCCCCAAAGAACATATTTGGATAGCTGTCCAGGAATCCGCCCATCAGTTCTTTTGGTGCCTTGTAATCGTCCAATAACTTTGGGGCTTGTTTGATCGGGTCAAAAAGAAAAATACGCAGATCAGTTGGGGTAGATTTAATCAAATCAATATAATCTTCGAATTTCATTTCGGCAGCAGCAGCATTGATTGGCTTGGAGGGATCAGCCTTGGAGCTATCGTACAAAGGAACTGTTTTATCGCCGACAACTTTTTTAAGATAATCGAGGTTCCATTTGTCATATGCTGGCCAGGATTTAGACATGTTTTTGATGATCAGAGGCTTACGCTTATGCAGATAATTTTTTTCGAAATCTGCTTTGCTGATGTCATTAACGGTGTCTATAGGTGTTAGCTCAAACTGCATATGAATTGAATGTTAAGAAGAAAACAAAAATAGGTAAACAACAAAACGGCCGGTAATGTTGCAGTCAAAAATTAAAATAACTTGACAATCGATTACCGGGTATCGTTAGCGCGTAGTGATTAGTTCACGGACCTTAAATGTCAATAAGGACAAATTGCTGTTTCTCCGATGGGAAGAGTCTCTCAATTCACTTTTGCGGTTCTCAGATATTTGGAGAGACGTAGTGGGAAAAAGCGTTTAAGCCAAACAGCTTTAACTTCTTTTCCACCTATGTAAACTTCCTCTTTGTTGGCAGCAATGGCCTTCACGATTTGTTTGGCACAATCTGTTGGTGATATTCCATTTGCGAGTGCATCATCCATGATCCCGTATATGCCGCCGTCTCCTGTGAGTGCATTTAAGGTGACATTCGTTTTGACAAAGCCTGGGCAGATCAATGTAATTTGAATATTCTTGTCGTATACTTCTGAGCGTAAGGAATCGAAATAACCATGTAATGCATGTTTAGAAGCGGAATAGGTAGAACGGAAACGTGTTCCAAATTTACCAACCAGGCTGCTGATGCAAACTATTTTGCCGCCGCCATGTTCAATCATTCCCGGCAACACTCCTTTGCTCAGTGCAACAGTTCCCCAGAAGTTGATGTTCATGATTCGTTGTTCGGTTTCTAATGTTGTTTCCAAGGCAAATCCACGTTGACTGATACCGCCGGCGTTGATCAGTAGATCAACATGCCCATATATACGGGTTGCTTCCTGCGCTTTATCCGACAGGGAAGTCGTGTTTTCCAGATCTATAGGTAGCACGTGAATGTTCACCGGACTTTTACAGGCGGCCTTAACCCTGTAAAGTTCATCTTTGTTCCGGGAAGAAAGAATCAATTTGGCACCCAGCTCACTGTAGGCGTAAACCAGCGCCTCGCCAATTCCGGAAGATGCTCCGGTGATCCATACTACTTTATTTTTCATGCCTTAGTTATTGATGCTCAAAGATGATCATCTTCCAATAAAAATAGCTCAGATGCGATATAATCTGCAAATAATTTACCTTCGTGTGTCAGAATCAGATGGCCATCCCGCACGATTAACCATTCTCTTTCCAGAAATGGCTTTATTGCTTTTTGGGTATCTGCCAGAAAAGCCTTTCCGTAATCCCGTTCTATTTTATGAAGTTGCGTTCCCCACATCGTACGCAGTGATGTCATGATATATTCATTGAATCGATCGTATTGATTCAAGTGCTCTACGGTTTCCGCCAGCTTTCCTTCTTGTAGTTGTTGAAGATATTGGGCATTATTAGCGATATTAAGATAACGGTTCTCTCCATCAAAGCCATGTGCAGAGGGGCCAATGCCCAGGTAAGGAACGCCCCGCCAGTAATTGGTATTGTGTACGGCATATTTCCCGGGTAGACTAAAATTAGATATTTCATAATGTTCAAATCCTCTGGTATCCAACTGGGCGATCAGCATGTTGAATTGTGCCGCACTTTGCTCGTCGTTGATAGGCGGTTGCTGTCCTTTTTTAATGGCGCTAGCCAGCGCTGTCTTTGGCTCTACGGTTAACGAATAGGCCGAGATATGCGGGATTTGAAATTCGATGGCTTTATTGATGTTGCGTAGCCATTTACTGTCTGTTAAAGAGGGGTAACCGTAGATCAGGTCGATACTTAGGTTTTCAAACCCGGCATCCTGACTGCGTTTGATGCAATCTTCCGCTTCTATTGTATTGTGAGCTCTATTCATCCAAATCAAGTCTTCTTCAAAAAAAGATTGAATGCCTATGCTGAACCTGTTGACAGGAAGCTGCCTTAACGCTGCAATTTTCTTTGCATCCAGATCGTCAGGGTTTGCCTCTATAGTAATTTCCGCATCAGAGGAGATGGAGAAATGCTGAGTTAAAGTATTGAATATTTTTTCGAAGCCTTTTGCGGATAGCACGGATGGAGTTCCGCCACCAAAATAGATGCTACCCACCTGATCGGTTATCCTGTCTTTTTTTTTGATAATCTCGGTGCAAATGGCATCGGTCATTTCGTCCACATATTTGAGGGATGTGCTGAAATGGAAGTCGCAATAGGTACAGGCTTTTTTACAAAACGGGATATGGATGTAAATTCCGGACATGTTGATTAGTGTGGTTAAATCAGGGAAAGTATTTGTAAAATATTTTACACCAAGGTATTAAACTTTGATTCAATATGGGATCGTGCCTTCTTTTGAAATTCCTCAGGTGTTTCGCCAGTTTGTTTTTTAAAGAACCTGCTGAAATAAGGCCGATCACTGAAACCCAGATCATACGCGATTTCCTTAATGGTCACCTCGCTATGAATCATCCTTCGCTTTGCTTCTAAGATGATCCTGTCATGAATGATCTGTGTTCCGGTTTTATCCAGTTTTTCTTTAAGAATCTGGTTAAGGCGTTTTGAGCTGATGCCTAGTTTTCCAGCATAGAAGTCGATGTTTGTAACGGTATTGAAATTACTTTCCAACAACATTAAAAATTCATACACCCTTTTCTGGTACATGTCATGACTCGTAAATTCGAGTTCCTTTACAGAGATTAATTTCAGCAGCAGCACCTTTAACAGGGCTTTCATCATCACAAAGTTGTTCTCTTTTTGGTATTCCAGCTCCATGATTCTATAGATGTCGCCAAGTCCTTTTGCGGCATCCTCATCCAAACGCAAGCAGGAGAACTCGCCCTGCACATTAAATATTCTAAAGAGGTCCAAAAGGAAATCTTTGTCTTCCTCTTCCAACATCGAGCGCTTGAAAGAGATCAGTTCTCCATTTTTTCCTGCTTTATTTAACTGGTGCACGCGATAAGGTGGGATAAGATAAATCCAATCTCCCTTGATGGCATAAGATGGATCAGCTACTCCGTGCAGTGGATCTTCATTCTTCAACCAAACGATCTCAAAGAAGTCCTTTCTGCCCGGGTCGTTTAAATAACTTGGTGGACAATTGTGGAGGTTTCGGATGAAGAGCATCGCCTTTTCAAGACCCAAAATTGGTTCTGTATTCATAAGACAAAGATAAACTATTAAAAACGATATGATTGGATTTTCAGATGAGGAAGGAGGACAATTCGGAACTTGCTACTTTTCAACAGAAAGAATATGACTTTGAATCTAGATGATTTCCTAATAGTACCATCGGATGCGCTAATTGTGTAAAGCGATAAGCCATTTGGGAGTATACCTTTGGCCTATTAAAGAATATTATGGAATTAGGAAAAATGCTGCAATCAAACCTGGACCTGGTGTTGGAAGAAAACCTGCAGTTGGCAAAGAAAATCAATTTTGACAATCTCTATCCACTTGTTCAAGCTGTTCAAACTTCGGAAAGAATATTCCTGATCGCAACAGGCAGATCCGGATTTGCACTACGTGGATCGGCTATGCGCTTGATGCACCTGGGGCTTACCGTATATTTTGTAGGTGACACGACAACGCCTGCGATTGGAAAGAACGACCTACTTATTGCCGCTTCTGGTTCTGGAACAACTTCGCTAATCGTTAGGGCAGCGGAAAAAGCGAGTTCATCAGGTGCAAAAGTTATTGCTCTGACAACAGCTCCATCGTCACCATTAGCAGAATTGGCTGATCATACTGTCTTTATACCGGCAGCTGGAAAGGAAGAGTTTGAAGGTGGCAAGTCGAAGCAGTATGCGGGGAGTTTGTTTGAACAGTTCTTGTCGTTGTTAATGGACGCTGTTTTTCAATCACTATGGGAACTTGATGGCACCCCGGCGCCGGAGCTTTGGAAGCGGCATGCAAACCTTGAATAAAAAATATTGATAACAATAGATAATAATATAGATAAAATTATGGCAAAATTACAAGTAGCGATAGACTTAATTACAACGGAAGAAGCATTGGCATTGGCGGCAAAAGTAGCACCCTATGTTGACATTATTGAACTGGGAACCCCACTGATTAAAAACATGGGATCGACAGTAATTACCGCGATGAAAAATGCTCATCCGGACAAATTAGTTTTTGCTGATCTTAAGACTGCGGACGCAGGAGAATTAGAAGCAGACATTGCTTTCAAAGCTGGTGCTGATTTGGTAACAGTTATGGGAGCTGCAGGAAATGCAACGATCATTGGCGCAGTGAAAGCTGCAAAAGCACATGGTAAAGGAGTTGTTGTGGATACAATAGGTTATCCTGACAGGGTTAAAAGAGCGCAAGAGGTGTTTGAACTAGGGGTAGAGTTTGTGGAACTACATGCCGGATTAGACGAACAGTGGACTGCGGGATATTCTATTCAGGTTTTGATTGACGAGGCGGCAAGAGCAGGCGTTCCTGTTTCTGTTGCTGGAGGGGTCAATATCGAGAATGTA
>JAPSHM010000348.1 GCA_031179845.1 Pedobacter sp. | reverse complement strand
ATTAACTTTTCGTTCCCTGCTTTCTCCAAGACGTGTTACTGTTCGGTTTTGCAGGACACTCAACAATTTAGCTTGCAGTGGTAATGAAAGATTGCCTATTTCGTCGAGGAAGATCGTACCACCTTCAGCCATTTCAAAGCGTCCTGGCTTATCTTCTTTTGCATCTGTAAAAGCCCCCTTTGCATAGCCAAACAGCTCGCTCTCAAAAAGATTCTCGTTTAAAGAACCTAGATCCACATGCATGAACAGCTGGTTCTTCCTGGCCGAAAGTCGATGCAGTTCGTAGGCAAACACTTGTTTCCCGGTTCCGTTCTCCCCTAATATCAACACATTGGCTTCAGTTGGAGCTACCTTAATAAGCGTGTTTTGTATCTTAAGTATCGGTTCTGAGTTACCTACTATATTTTCAAATTGCCTGTTAATGTCTTTTTGGAGTGAAGAATGGATCTTCTCTAGCTTCTTAACCTTTTTGTTGGACTGTCGCAGCCGGGATGCGGCTGATAATGTTGCGAATAATTTGTCATTTTCCCAAGGCTTAAGGATAAAGTCACTAGCTCCTTTCTTGATGGCCTGGACGGCTAATTCCACATTTCCGTAAGCCGTCATCAGGATCACAACATAATCTTTATCGACAGAAAGTATGTGCTCCAGCCAATAGAGGCCTTCTCGCCCATCACTGGCGCCTTTCTGATAGTTCATGTCGAGCAAGACTATATCAACCTCATTGCGGCTAAGCAACACGTTAAGTTCTTTGGGCGACTTACAAGTCAGCACCTGGCTGAAGTGCTGCTTAAGGAATAGTTTTGCACTCAGCAAGATATCATCATCATCATCAATAACCAAAACATTTGCATCTATCATTATTCCAATTTTAAGCTTAGGTTATTCAAAAATAACGAAAGTGTACGATCATGTACAGGAAGTGTTCGGTAATGAACGGCATAATGCGAATGTTTAAATTAACCAACTGATTATTAACTCATTAAAATCGATTATGCGATTGGCACAGGGTTGGGTATCAAGTATCTTAACGGTACAATATGGATAAGATCATAAAGAAAAAGAGATTCAATAGTAAAACCATCCTGCTAATGGTTGGAGCAGTGTTGTTTGTTGTTCTTGTAGCCTATGGTTACAAATTATCATTAAATAGGGTTTATAGCGCAGCTGCTGACAAGCTATCCTTGAGCAAGGTGATCCATGGAGATTTTGAAGATGTAGTGTTGTTGAATGCAAGCGTAGTTCCGCTAACCTCAGTGATTGTCAGTTCACCTGAGGGAGGTACTGTAGCGGAAATCTTCACTGAGAATGGTGCAAGTGTGGAGAAGGGTACGCCGCTGCTGCGTATCGTAAATCCAAACGCCTTGTCCAGCTATACTTCGAGTGAAACAAGTATTACCGAGCAGATCAATCAACTGCGTAAACTGCGGCTAGACCTGGAACAGAACCAACGGGTAATGAGCCAGGATATGATGGAAATTGAAAACAGCCTCAGGACGGCGACCAGAAAATACAAAATAGACAGTACACTTTATACCAAAAAAGTAATCACACTGCAGGAATTTAATACCTCAAACCAGGACTATGAGTACTTCCAGGGGCGCAAAAAGATTTTAAAAGAAGCCATAAAACAAGAAAATCAGAGTCGCATGATGCAGTTGCAGCAAATAGACTTCTCCATAACGAGGATGAACGCAAGTCTCGAAACCATTGGGCAAAACATAGCGAATATGACCATCAAAGCCCCTGTAGCCGGTCGGCTTTCCTCCTATGACCCCGTGATTGGGAAGTCGTACGGTGCCAATGAAATGCTGGGGAAAATTGATGTATTGCAGGGGTATAAATTACTGGCAGGTGTAGATGAATATTATGTGAACAGGGTAAAAGAAGGCCAGGCTGCCAATTGCGAGTTTAACGGAAAGACCTATCAGCTGATTGTAAAGAAGGTTATTCCTGAGGTTACTGCCGGACAATTTCAAGTCGAGTTAACCTTTGAAGGGAGATCCCCTGAGAATTTAAGACGAGGCTTGTCAATTCAGGTAAAGTTAACACTTTCCGATAACAGCAGGTCGCTGCTACTAGCTCAGGGCCAGTTCTTTCAAAGCACCGGCGGATCCTGGGCCTTTATAGTAAAAGATGGCAAAGCCACAAAAAGAAACGTAAAAATTGGCCGCAAAAACTATCTTTATTATGAGATACTGGAAGGCCTTCAGAAAGGGGAAGAAGTGATCACATCCTCATATGACCAATTCAATCAATACGATATTATAGAAATCGACAAATAAAATACACCATGATAAAAATTGAAAATCTGGAGAAGATTTATAAAACTGAAGAAATAGAAACCACAGCATTAAACGACATTAATCTGGAGGTAAATGCAGGTGAATTTATCTCCATAATGGGCCCTTCCGGATGTGGTAAATCTACGTTACTCAATGTAATGGGACTTCTTGACAAGCCAGAAAACGGAAGCTACCAGTTTGCCGGAACTGAGTTGCTCAAACTGAACGACAGAGAACGTTCAAACTTTCGGAAGCTTAATATGGGCTTTGTATTCCAAAACTTCAACCTGATTGACGAGCTTACGGTATTTGAAAACATTGAACTTCCACTTATTTATAACAAGGTTACTTCCACAGACCGAAAACGATTGGTGAATGAGATGATCGAACGCATGAACATTGTGAATAGAAGCGGTCATTTTCCTCAGCAACTGTCAGGGGGGCAACAACAAAGGGTAGCGGTAGCGAGAGCCCTGGTGACAAAGCCGAAATTGGTCTTGGCTGATGAGCCAACCGGTAATCTCGACAGCTTGCACGGAAATGAAGTGATGGAATTGCTGTGTGAACTTAATGAAGCCGGGACTACGATTGTAATGGTTACGCACTCTTCAAATGACGCTAGTTTTTCCAACAGAGTTATTAACCTCAAAGACGGCCATGTGATCTCAGAGAATACCAACAAGGGACGTACACAAGAATTGATCTAGCGATGTTAAAACTCAACCTCAAAATTGCCCTTCGAAGCCTTTGGAGGCATAAAACTTCCTCAATAATCAACGTTGTCGGTTTGGCAATTGGACTCGCATCATGCCTCTTGCTGATGCTTTATGTAGCCTACGAATGGAGCTTTGACAAGCAGTTTAAAGGTACTGAGCATGTTTACCAGGTGATGACCAACTTCCAGGATGAGAAAGGTAACCTCAAAGGTACTGGTGACGTCACCAGTAATGCGATCGCACAGGTCATAAAACTAGAAATACCAGATCTTGAAGCAGTAAGCCGCCTCAATAATGCTGGGTTGCATTTAATTGCTAATGGAAAAAACAGCTTTAAAAAGGAAGCTAAATTTGCCGATCCTGACATATTAAAAATATATAATTATGAGTTTATAGCAGGTAATCCTTTAACCGCCTTAAATACCCCAAGATCTGTTATTTTAACCGAAAAGATGGCAAAGTTGCTGTTCAAAGATGGAGATGCTCTTAATGGATCTGTGCGTTATAATAATGAGGCAGACCTAAAAGTCACGGGGATTATAAAGGACCTACCTACCAACGTCTCCTATAGATTTGACTTCTTAATGCCCTGGTCTTTATTTGAAACACTTCAGCCTTGGGTTAAAAAACCTCAATGGGGTAATTTTAATTGGCAGACATTAGTTCGCGTAAATGAGCATGCAGATATATCTCTGATAAATTCCAAGATGAGAGGTATAATTAAAAGGAACGCCGAAGATTCAAACGAAGAGTCCTTTATATTTAAACTGTCAGATAAACACTTGTTTGGAAAATTTGTAAACGGAAAGAGTGTCGGCGGAGACATTGAGCGAATATACTTATTTATTGCCTTGGC
>JAPSHM010000347.1 GCA_031179845.1 Pedobacter sp. | reverse complement strand
AGCCAGCGCTACGTTTTAAATGCCAATGGCGGTATTGATCCTGCCACCCATTTCCTTTCTTTCTGAGCCAATGGCGATACCTTTTGCATCGCGCATGGTGGCAGTAGCATAAACCTGTGCATTTTCACTACCGCCATTGGCATTTAAAACGTAGCGCTGGCTGAAAGGGTTTTTATTGGTCACCTCATTATACCAGTCGGTGCGGTGACCAAAGTCGGTTCCCAATTCGTTGGCTACAAATTCATCACCACTTAGCGATTCAGGACGTTTTCTAATAGTTTCAGTAAAAAGCTCACTTGTAAAGGTAACATTCGCAGTGCCTATTTTAGCTTTTTTGGTGGTGATTAAAATAACCCCTCCTGAAGCTCTAGTGCCATAAATCGCCGCTGCCGAAGCATCGCGCAACACATTGATCGATTCTATATCTTCTCTGGCAACAGAGTTGATGTCGCCTCCCGGTACTCCGTCAATTACAACCAAAGGACCTTGGCCTGCATTGATTGAATTTATTCCACGCAGCTGTATAGACAAGCCGGCATTTGGATCAGTGCCATTAGAGGAGGATATCGTGAGCCCTGGAACCTTACCTTGAATTGACATCAAGGGATTAACTGAGCCAGAAATAAAGTCTTTGGGTTTAATAGAAGATACAGCACTTGTAAGGTCTTTTTTGTCAATTGTTCCATATCCAACAACCACCACCTCATTTAAGTCGGTATTTTGTTCGGTAAGTACTACATCTATGGTTTTACGACCGTCAACAGCCGCCTCAAAGGTTATATAACCAATTGCAGAAAAGACAAGAGTGACTTTTTCTGGTACGCTTAGCACAAATTTACCAGTTGCATCTGTTGATGTTCCCCTTCCTTTATCACCTCTGACGCTAATTGATACTCCTGGAATAGGTTCGCCACTTTTATCCTTCACTGTGCCGTTTACAATTATGTCAACAGTTTTTTTATCACTTACAATTATTGTGGAGGCCTCTATAGCATAACCAAGGGGCTGATTATAGAAACAATGCGCCAGTATCTGTAATAACTGCCCATCTTTCACTTCTATCGATATAGGCCTGGCTGTTTTAATCAGGTTAGAATTATAAATTATACCGAAGCCGCTTTGCTTTCCGATTTTTTCCAACACTGCTTCGAGTGATATATTTTTTTCAGATAAGGTGATTTTTTTTTGTGCGAGCCCCGAAGCACTTACCTGTAGGGAAACGATAAATATTAAAATGGTAATAAGCCTCATTTTTAACAAAATCTTATATTTCGCACAGGTCTCCCTGTAGGAATTAAAAGCGTAAAATTTCATACATTTGGTTAGTTAGGTTTTTTGATGTTCAGCGTATTAGATCAGATACATCGTATTTGGTTAATGATTACAATTGTTGTCGGTGACCAGCATAACCATGACTATTATTCCGGAGGTGCTGTCACACCTCTGGAAATTTGTTAGGTTACCTGCTATAGTAAATATTATGGCATGACGGTAATCCTCCTTCCTTCGGTTTTAAATTTCACATCTCCGGTAAGGGTCAATACCCGCAAGATTTCATCAAGATTCTTACTCCTCGATACATTTCCTGTAAAATTAAGTCCTTCAAGTTTACCTGCATATTCAACATCGATATTGTACCAGCGGGCTAGTTTACGCATGATCCCGCGAATATCTTCCTGCTTGAATATAAAGCGTCCATTTTTCCAATCTACAATAGTATTGACGTTCACAGCGTTCACTTCAATATAGTTACCCTTTATCACAGATTGCTGACCGGGTTTCAACAAGACCGATCGATCTTGTTTACTTACCTTCACGCTGCCTTCAAGTAGTGTAGTTTTTGCAAAATCCTCATCCTCATAAGCATTTACATTGAAATGGGTGCCCAATACCTCAATCACCTGTCTGTTGGTGATCACCTTAAAAGGCTTCTCTTCATCTCTTGTTACTTCAAAGTAAGCTTCCCCGGCAAGTTCAACATTTCGCTGCCTGCCCTTAAATTGTGTTGGAAATTTCAATGATGATGAAGCATTTAGCCATACATTGGTTCCATCGGGCAGGTGTACCTGGTACTGCCCGCCCATTGGGGTTTCTATTGTGTTGTATGTTATTTCTTCAATAATTGCTTTTGCATCTGGAGCAGAAGCGGTGTAAATCAAATGTCCATCTTTGTCTTTTTTAATTTCCAGTCCATGTTGTTTTAAAATAACGCCATTGCTCGTCGCATCAAGATTTATAGTTGATCCGTTACTTAGCGTAAGTATGGCCTTGTTTCCTCCGGGCTTAATCTTAGCCTTGCTTGCAACCCCAGGATTGGAAATGTTTTTTGGAAAAGGTGCTTTGTGGGTATGCAAAAATAATCCTATTGCTGAGATTATTACAATTGATGCCGCTGCAATTAGCCATTTCAGTCTGTGACCGTGCTTTTCATCGGGCTTGGATATGGCTTTCATTAAAACCGATTTCAGTGAACGCCCATCCAAATCTGGTGCATCTAAAGATCTGCCTTTTTTCTCCATCCTTTGTAAATATTCCTCTACCAGGAGAATTTCCTGAGTATTGGCTTGATTGGTTAGGTAGCGATCTGTTAGGTTTAAAAAATGCTTTTTTTCCATGGGCTATATTAATAAGTACCAAAACATAGCCTATACCCTACGATATTTTCTATTTTTTTTAACATAGGTGATAATAAAGTGCAGAGGAGCGTGCAGAGGGATTAGTGCAATTGATTATACGAGATTAGTATGGCGAGGCAAATCTCTAAATTAAGACCACCTCTAATGGCTTTCAATGATTTTGATATCCTTTTCTCTACTGTCTTTTCTGAGATGTTTAAATAACTGGCAATTTGTTTATAAGTCATGTTTTCCTCCCTGCTAAGTCTAAACGTTTCTTTGCAATCTTCGGGAAGACGATCAATTAGATTTTGAATCAAATACTGTTGTTCTTTAAACAACATTGGGTTTTCGGCGATTATTTCTGTAGTAACGTTAGCCAACCTTTCGTAAAATTGCTGATCCGTCTTTTGATTTCGGATCGCCTTCAGCACACTAAATCTTAATGCCTGATAAAGGTAAGCTTTCAAGGAATTGATTTCCACTTCAGATCTGCGTTGCCAAAGGCTTAGGAAGACATCCTGTAAAACATCCTCTGCGGCTTCCGGATTCTGTAGAATATTGTTTGCACTTCGATAAAGACCCTTCCAGTATCTGTCATAAATTTCACTGAAAGCAGACTGATCCCCTTTTTTTAAAGCAGGTAGAAGTTCTGTATCAGAAAGTAATTCACTGGTTATCATTTTTTTTATTCCAAAACCGAATCTAGTGAAATTTTAAGAATTTTAATAACAAAGAGTATTTGCTTTTTTCATTCAGAAAAACGGTTATTTCTTAAAAAAAAACAAGAAGATAAAAGAAAAAACCAATAGGATAAATACTGGCGCTGGTTTGTGAGTTCTTTTGATGTTGAAAGGGATTTTCTAAAATCACTTAAAACTATCATTAACCAAATAGACCATATATGAACAATTTAAACTTTTACATTCCAATTCGCTACCGGCTATTTTTCTGGCTGCTGCTATTTACTGCGCTCTGTGCCCGAGCTCAGGATATCACCACAACGGGCACTGTAAGCGCCCGAGGTGGTGGAGAAAGCTTGCCTGGAGTTTCAGTTACCAATTTGGCAAGCAAGCAAACAGTCTCTACGGACGTAAACGGCAAGTATGCCATAAAAGCCAAATCGGGAACAGTTTTATCATTTAGCTATGTAGGATTTGTTACTCAGGAACAGAGCGTTAAAGGTGCAACACTCAATGTATTGCTTGATGCCAAAGCCAACGACCTCAATGAAATTGTTGTGGTAGGATATG
>JAPSHM010000346.1 GCA_031179845.1 Pedobacter sp. | reverse complement strand
GACAAACCTGTAGCTGAGCGGGAGATCGGTACGCAGATTTTGAAAGAGGTAATTGACTATGCAGAATCCGGAGTTTGCAGAAGAAAGCAGATTCTTCACTATTTTGGAGAGAACTTCAATGAAACGGGTTGCAACTGCATGTGCGACAACTGTAAAAAGCCTAAAAAGGTTTTTGAAGCAGAGGAATCTTTGCTGGTAGCTTTGAAGCTGATTCAAAAAATAGGTGAAAAGTTTGATGACTCCCATATTCTAAATGTAATTATGGGATCGGAAACGGCTCAGACGATTGCCTACGAACATAGCAAATTGCCTGAGTTTGGATTGGGGGTTGTGGAAGGTGAGAACCACTGGAAATCCTTAGTCAGACAAGCAGTATTAAATAATTTCCTGTCAAAGGATATTGATAATTACGGATTACTTCGGCTAACCAATTCCGGTCGCGACTTCATTGACAATCCTTATGGATTAAAATTTATCCTGAATGAACCGATTGAAAGCGCGGCGGATGATGATGAAGATGATGTTAAACACGGGGCAGGAACATTGGATACACAATTGTTGCAATTGTTGAAAGATCTTCGCAAGAAAATTGCAAAGCAGAAAAATGTACCTCCGTTTGTTGTTTTTCAGGATCCGTCGTTAGAGGAAATGTGTACGCATTATCCAATAGGTATGGATGAACTGAAACAGATCTCTGGAGTAGGTAACGGTAAAGCTTTGAAATTTGGTGCGCCTTTCCTCGAACTGATCAAGAAGTATGTTGACGACAACGATATTGAACGCCCGATCGACCTGATCATAAAAACACAAGCCAATAAGTCGCAGTTGAAGGTGTCTATCATCCAAAATATTGATAGAAAGATCGGATTGGAAGATATTGCAAGGGCAAAGGGCATTACTTATGATGATATCCTAAAGGAGATCGAAGCAATTGTGAATTCCGGAACAAAGTTAAATCTAAGCTATTTTGTTGATGAAGTGATAGACGAGGATCGTCAGGAAGAAGTGTTTGATTACTTTCAGTCGGCGGAAGTTGACTCTATTGACGAAGCCCTAAAGGAACTTGGAGAAACAGATTATTCCCGCGAAGAGATACAATTAATGCGGATTAAATTTATGTCGGAACTGGGCAATTAAAATCAGAGATCAAGAAATGATTAACCTTCCATTAGAAAACTTAAAAAATACAACCTCCGGAAATTTCTTCTTAATGGCCGGTCCTTGTGCCATTGAAGGAGAGGACATTGCTTTACGAATAGCGGAGAAAATCGTTATTTTAACAGATAAACTGGAAATTCCTTTTATCTTCAAAGGATCATATCGTAAAGCGAATCGCTCAAAAGGTGGTTCATTTACCGGTATAGGAGATGAGAAGGCACTTAAAATCCTGGAAAAGATCGGGAGAACATTCAACGTACCTACCGTAACGGACATTCATGAAAGTGGGGAAGCCGCAATGGCGGCGGCGTATGTAGATGTTTTGCAGATCCCGGCATTTTTGTGCCGGCAGACAGATCTGCTCATTGCTGCCGCAAAAACGAACAAAATCGTGAATGTTAAAAAAGGTCAGTTTCTTTCTGCAGGTTCAATGAAGTTTGCAGTAGAAAAAATCATGGAATCGGGAAACAATAACGTGATCCTAACAGATCGGGGAAATACGTTTGGATACCAGGATCTTATAGTTGATTATCGGGGCATCCCGGAAATGCAAACCTTCGGCGTGCCAGTTGTGATGGACTGCACGCATTCTCTGCAACAGCCGAACCAAAGTTCGGGAGTTACCGGTGGTAAGCCGGAGTTGATCGAAACTATTGCAAAGGCAGCAATTGCTGTTGGAGCAGATGGATTGTTCATTGAAACACATCCAGATCCCGCAAATGCAAAATCTGATGGTGCAAACATGCTTCATTTAGATCTCTTGGAAGAACTTTTGATTAAGCTAGTAAGAGTCAGACAAGCTGTTATATAAAAGCTTAAATTTTAGTAACCTTGAAAGTGGTTCTTCTATTTTGCTTCCGCTGTACTTCAGTATCATTTTTTGCAAGAGGGCTACTTTCGCCATAGCCTTTGAAGGTTAACCTTTCTGGAGCGATCTGATTGGAAACCAGGTAGTCGTAAACCGATTTGGCACGCTGCAGAGAGAGTTTTTCGTTTTCAAGATGGTTGCCGATATTGTCAGTATGCCCCTGTATTTCAATATGCAAACTCGCATTACTGTCCAAAAGTTCTTTAAGTGTATTCAATTCGGTGATTGAAGCAGGTAACAACTTAAATTCATTTGTGTTGAAAAAAACGTTTCTCATGACCATGTTTTTACCAATGGTCAACTTGTCTAGTTCGACAGCGATTACAAAAGGTTTGTTCGCATAACTACTATCCAGCTGGTAGTTTTCAGAATAGAACACGTAACCATCGGCGCTTACATTGAAAGCATAGTTGTTGCCGATTGGCATCACTGCAAGGAAATCTCCGGTACCGGCAGAAGTATAATCGCTATATTCAATTTTGTTTGTACCCAGATTCACAACTTGAATTTTAGCTCCTAAATAATTCCTGGTTTCTCTGTCTGTCACGACCCCCTTTACATAAGATATTGCATGTGGTCTCTTGCTAGCTGGAATTTGGAATTGATAGATATCCATATCGCCAAATCCGCCTTTCAGATTAGAGGAAAATAATCCATTTGAGCCGTTTGGAGTTACAATTAATCCAGTCTCTTCATTGAAAGTGTTGATAGGATAGCCCATGTTCTCTGGATGTGACCATTTACCATTCGAAGCGTGGCTCACAAAGATATCCTTGTTGCCCATTCCAGGCCAGCCATCTGAAGAAAAGTACAGTGTTTTACCATCTGGATGTAGGAAAGGGGTATGCTCATCGTAAGGTGTATTGATTTCAGGTCCCAAATTTTGTGGGGCAGACCAATAGCCATCTGGTTTCAAAGTAGTTTTCCATATATCATAGCCCCCAAGACCCCCTGGCTTATTACTTACGAAATATAAAGTGCTTCCATCCGGACTGATAGCAGGTTGAGATTCCCAAAATGAGGAATTTACCGGTGCACCCAAATTAAAGGGTTCACCCCAGTCTTTACCATTTTTATGGCAGACATAGATATCACAGCGACCTAAACCATCGGGACGGTTGCATCCGGTAAAGAAAAGATACTTGCCGTCCGGAGAGATCGACTGCGCGCCCTCGTTATATTTAACGGTGTTGATATTTTGGCTCAAAGGCATCGGATTACTCCACAAACCATCAGCCATGTTGGAAATAAAGAAGTCTTCATTGTTGTTGATATTTCTGCTGAAAATTAGCTGGTTGCCATCAGCCGTGATTGAGGGGAAGTAATCCCGATGTGATGAATTAACGCCTTCACCTAGATTTACGGGTTCATATTTTACCGGGTACTTCAACGCATTTATGGCAAACTCACAATCTTTTTGATATTTTTTGGCCCTATTTAGGAAATCTGCATCAGAGCCTTTATAGGTATTGATAAATGTATTAATATTTTTTAGTGCATTGGTATAATCGCCGGTAAGTATTCCAACTTCGGCAAACCCATAGTAAAGACGCGGATCAAGATTTCCACCAAGGGCAATAGCGCTGGTATAGTTTTGCTTTGCCTGTTCGTATGACTTCACTCGACGGTTAAGATCTGCAAGTTGCACATAGGCGAATTGAAACCCGGGATCAGCGGCTACAGCTTCCTGAAGTAACACCACCGCGTCCTCATAATTATTGTCTGCAAGGTAGACCTGTGCCTTATCATAACTCGACTGTGCTTTTCTTACTGAGGAAATTTGTCCGACAGCATGTTGAATCACAAAAAATAAAAAGAATACAAGCGATAATTTCTTCATTAATGCTACAATA
>JAPSHM010000073.1 GCA_031179845.1 Pedobacter sp. | reverse complement strand
TAGCCAGCTCATCAGACAAGTTTTTGATCTTTTCCTTATTTGCCGTTGTATCGGCTTTTAGTGCTTCTGCCTCCTCCTTTTTCCCGTTGCGCATGAGCTCCCCAATTTGTTTAGCGCTCGAATTTGCAATTGCAGAGAGTTGATCTAATGAAGTTTGGGTTTGTCTCCTATCTTCATCAGTCTTAATTATTTCATCAACCAATTCTGGTTGTTTGAAGTTTCGCAGGTTTAAGCCGGCCAAAACTTCATCTCTGTTTTCACGGATATAGTTAACTTGCAGCATTATTTAAATTTTTAAACAAAGATAGTATTGATTTACGATTATTGATAAGCTAATTATATTAAAACAGGTTGGTGAGCATTCGGTATTATTATGCCATTCCTTCGATCGAAATCGTAAATTTGAAAATTACTTGAATTATCTTGATCCCCAAATTTCAAAATTATATACAGAATGGGTAAACTTTATCTTGTTCCTACACCAATTGGTAACCTGGAGGATATGACCTTCAGAGCCATAAGGATTTTAAAAGAAGCGGATGTGATCCTCGCTGAAGATACGCGAACCAGCGCACCTTTATTGAAACATTTTGGAATAGACAAAAGAGCTTATTCACACCACCAACACAATGAACACCAGGCTACCAGCGAAATCATCAAATTTTTGAAGGAAGGTAAAAATGTAGCACTTATATCCGATGCGGGAACACCAGCCATTTCAGACCCGGGCTTTTACCTGGTAAGAGAAACCCTCAAAAACGAACTTGAAGTAGAATGTTTGCCCGGTGCTACTGCGTTCGTCCCTGCCCTGGTAAACTCAGGCCTGCCCTGCGACGCCTTTGTGTTTGAAGGTTTCCTACCGGTAAAAAAAGGAAGGCAAACCCGTTTAAAAAAACTAGCTGAAGAAGAACGAACCATTATATTATATGAAAGCCCGCACCGGTTATTAAAAACCCTGGAGGAATTTATACAATACCTGGGCGGGGAACGACAGGCATCTGTTAGCAGGGAACTTACAAAACTATATGAAGAGACCGTGAGGGGTACTTTAGAAGAAATTAAATCACATTTTGAAAACAATATATTAAAAGGAGAATTTGTAATTTGTGTTGCCGGAGCTGAAGAGATTAAGAAAAAAACAAAATATAACAAGGACTAATTGGGTTCAATATTGATATCCCATATAAAATAACACCAATGATATTAATCGATAGATTTTTAAGTGACGAACAAGACCCAAAGGCTGTTGAAAAGGTACTGGGTAAATTGAATGATTTGCTGACTAATAATGAAGAGCTGATTTATCTGGCTGTTCAAAAAAAGCCAGCAGTAAATTTAATGCCGGACTGTATTGCGGTTAGCAATAAAAGGATATTTTACTGTGAACCTGCAAATTTCGGAATGACTATGAATTTCAAAGACATTTCCTGGAAAAGCATCAAAGAAGTCTCCTTCAAAGAAGAGATTTTTGGTTCAAAATTCATCTGTGTGCCGCTCCATGGCGAAAATATCATTACAGAATACATTCCTAAAGTTCAGGCACGGAAATTATACCAGGCAGCTTACGAACAGCTGGAAAACTTTAAGGAGCAATTGAAACAGACGGAACTGGAAGAAAGACGATCTTCAAATGCGTCATCAACAGTCAACATTGCTGCTCCTGAACTGGTGCAGGAGCCTGCTTTTCTCTACTCCGAGCCACCTGTAACAATTCACGTTCCTTTGGAAGAACCTGAGGACGAGACTACCCTGAAATTGAGAAAGTTGAAAACACTATTTGATAAACAACTCATTACCCAGGAAGAATACGAAGCTAAAAAAGCGAATATATTAGAAAGTTTATAAGCAGACGTTCATGAACTTCAAAAACACCGCTCTATTAGCTTTATTAAGTGCATTTTTAATGTGGCTGGCTTGGCCTCCAATTCCCTATACCACACCGCTGCTTCTGATCGGCTTGGTTCCTTTGCTGATCGCGCTGGACAAAATCACGGTTAAATCACAAGGCAAAACCGGCAAACAGGTGTTCTTAACTGCCGGCCTGACTTTTCTCGCCTGGAACACCGCATCTATTTATTGGGTATACAATGCCATCAGTGCCGTAAATAATCCAATTGTCTCTGCAGCTGTTTCCCTGATACCATTTGGATTGGGAGCGCTTTTGATGACTTTCGCTTTCTGGCTCTTTTATAAATTGCAAAAGGTAAGCAACAGAAAAATTGCATATGCCGGCCTGGTTTCTTTTTATGTCGCAATCGAATACCTGCATCAAACCTGGGACCTGGCGTTTCCCTGGATGACGCTGGGAAATGGCCTATCGGGGATGCACCAATTGGCACAATGGTATGAATACACCGGTGTTTACGGTGGCTCCGTATGGATATTATTAAGTAATATTTTAGCTTTTGAGGTCTACAGGCATTGGAAATCGGAGCAAAAGGGATATTCAAAATTAAGACCAGCGGTGACTTGGGCGTTGTTCATTATCTTACCCGTAGCCCTTTCCTTAACCAAATACACTCAATACAAGGAGAAGGAGATGCCCGTGAATGTGGTAGCTGTACAACCCAATATAGATCCATATGTAAAATTTGGAAGCCTTTCCGCCAGTGACCAGCTAAATATTCTGACGCATCTATCTGACTCCGTTGGTCAACCAAATACGGAGTACTTTATCTGGCCCGAAACTGCCATACCAAATTATGCAGATGAAGACCGGATTCGCAGCAACCCCGATTTCAATGCGGTACAACAGTTCCTTTCCAAGTACAAAAATGGAACTGTAATTACTGGCATCGAAAGCATAAAAATATACAAAAAGAAAGAGACACTTTCTGCCAAGAAAGGCGGAAATGGAATATTTTACGACAGCTTCAATACGGCCATGCAGGTCGAGAACTCCGCCAACGTACAATTCTACCACAAATCTAAATTAGTTCCCGGTGTGGAAAAAATGCCTTTCCCGGCACTTTTCTCTATTTTAGGCCCAATATTCGAAGGCTTCGGCGGAAGTGGCGGTGGATGGGGGTGGCAGGATCACCCTGGTGTTTTTTATGCGCAAAGCGGTATTGGCGCAGCACCGGTTATTTGCTATGAGTCTCTATGGGGAGAATGGATCGCTGAATCGGTCAGAAACGGAGCTCAGTTCATCGCAGTCATCACTAATGATGCCTGGTGGGGCAACACGTCCGGAAAAGATCAACACTTGCTGTACGCAAAGCTACGAGCTATCGAAACCCGACGTTATGTTGTGCGTTCTGCGAATACTGGAATCTCCTGTTTTATCAATCAGAAGGGTGACATTGTAGAACAAGCTGAATGGTGGACCCGAACTGCGTTGAAAGCCGACATTAACTTAAATGACGAGTTAACTTTATACGTTAGAACCGGCGACGTTATCGCCAGGTTATTGTGTTTGTTCGCCATTCTCCTGGCTTTGATCATTCCCTATAGAAAATGGATTAAAAAATCCTGAATCAGGACAAATACTTTCCAACAAGTGGCATTCTTCTACCCATGCCAAAGGCTTTTGGAGATACGCGTAGGATTGGCGGCGTCTGGTAGCGCTTAAACTCAGCGTTATTTACCATTTTTATAATTCTTCGCACCAGGCCTTCGTCATAACCTTGTGCAATGATGGCGGAAGAGCTCTGTTTTAATTCTATGTATTGGAATAATATTTTATCCAATGTATCGTAGTCCGGCAAGGAATCAGAGTCCTTCTGACCAGGCCTCAATTCGGCTGAAGGCGGTTTAACAATGGAGTTTTCAGGAATAACAATCCCGTCTTTATTGATATATTGTGACAGCTGATAAACTTGGGTCTTGTAGACATCGCCAATTACGCCAATGGCACCACACATATCTCCATACAAAGTGCCATATCCAACCGCACATTCACTTTTATTTGAGGTATTTAAAAGAATATAGCCAAATTTATTAGACATGGCCATTACGACCACGCCACGGCAACGAGCCTGAATATTCTCCTCTGCTAAATTGAAGGGCAATCCTTCAAAGGCTGGTGCTAACATCCGGTCGAATGCGTCAGCAGCGTCTCCAATTGGGATGATCTCGTGCATGCAGCCTATGTTGTTTACAAGATCCAGGGCGTCCTGGATAGAATGGTCAGAAGAATATTTAGACGGCATCAAAACAGCCATAACATTTTCGGGACCCAATGCCCTGCACGCAAGCGCACACACCAGGGCGGAGTCTATCCCTCCGGATAATCCCAGCACAGCTTTGCTGAAACCTGACTTGACAAAGTAATCTTTGATACCTAGAACCAGGCCCTCATAGATCTGTTCAACATCCGGTACAGCCTGATGGGAGATCGGCTCATACCCTTCGATGATGTTACCGTCAAATTTATAAATGCGAAATGCTTCTTTAAAATAAGGCATTTCATCAATCAGATTTCCCTTATTATCAAATGCGAGTGACCCACCGTCAAAGATAATTTCAGTCTGTGCCCCTACCTGATTTACATACAGCAAAGGCAACGCGTACTGTTTCGCATTATCAGATAGAACGAGCACACGTTCTTCATCATGCAGGTAGGAAAAGGGAGAAGCCGCAATATTAATCATCAGCTTCGGCTGTTGTTTAATCAATTCCTCCATTGGAGAAGACACATAAAGCGGATTATTGTTGATGTTCCAAAGGTCTTCGCAAATGGTAACCGCTATTTTAACGCCCATAAAATCTATGCATTCGAACTCCCTTGCAGGCTCAAAATACCGGTACTCATCAAATACATCATAGTTGGGCAACAGGGCCTTCTTTATGACAGATTTCACCACCCCGTCTTCTATAAAGTAGGCCGCATTGTAAAGGTCCTTACCCGCGAGCACCTTGTTTTTAACAGGTAAACCCAGGATGCAGGCGATCCCAATACAATGACCTGCTATCTGATTGGCGGCGTCTTCACAAAGATCAATAAATTCATCAAATTCCAGGAAATCACGTGGCGGATAACCACATATCGCCAACTCGGCAAACACAATCAGATCGGCACCTTTTGCTTTTGCCAGTTTAATATGCTCGATGATCTTATTCGTATTGTATTCGAAATTACCAATATGATAGTTAAGTTGTGCTAACGCAATATTCATTACTTATGAGTTTAAAGCAAAGATCAACGAATGACTAAAAGAAAACGCCGAAGTTTATGCCGATATAGTGATTGCGAACCTTATGGTTCTTATCTTCCGCAATATCGGTAAATCCATTGTTAAAAGTCAAGCCCGCTGTAATACTTGTGTGCTCAGCCACATCAAACTCAGCCCCAGCTCCCAGTATGAGTCCCGCTCTATAAAAATTGATTTGATCTGATATGTTTTGATTATCTATTTTAGTCATTCCGGTAGCTTCAGCGGACTGTTTGGCGCCAATATTGAAGCCGTTAGACAGACCAAATTGACCATACCATCTCAATTCATTAACTTTTACCGTCTTCAATTTTACAGTAAGCGGAACTTCAATGTATTGCAGTTTATACTTTAGATCGTAGGCCGTCTGCGTACCTGATCCATCATGGTAGGGTGGAACATTGATTTCGGTGCTCTTCCCATTTAAGGTGGTAATCGTCAATCCGGTAGCAAAGGTATAGTTCTCTGCAAAATTAAAATCAGCCAACAAGCCATAAGAAAAGCCCAGGGCCACGCTATTTGATTTGCCTGTTTCCGGCTTAACCCAACCTACAGTAGGATGTGCGGTAAGTCCCAAACGGAAACCATAGGAAGATAATGATTGCTGGGCAAAAAGCTGACTCGTTACTAAAAGTAGCAGCAAGCTGATCAATGTCTTTTTCATTCGATTGTGTTTATTTGTTAAATTACGGGGGAACCTGTTATCAGCTATTGTTAACAAATTCAAGCTAATAATGGTTCATATTTATATATTTGTTTCAATGAACTGTTCTTCAAAACTAGGCCAAAGCTATTTATTTTTTCTACTTATATTAATTTTTTCTTCCTGCCGACAAGGTACCAAACCGGACGTTAATGCGATTCAGCTGAATGTAAAAATTGAACGATTTGATCAGGATCTCTACAGCAGGAAATCGAAGGATGTAAGGGAAACCGATGTGATCCTGCAAAGCAAGTACGGAGCTTTCTATGAAGATTTCCTGCACCGAATGGTGGGCAACGACAACTATAGCAACGAACAGATACTGTCTACTTTGTTCCAGGATCAGGCATATGAGGATTTAAGTCAGGAAACAGACAGCGTTTTTGCCAGCCTCGAAGATGTTGAAGCAGACCTGAATGAATCCTTTAAATACATCAAACATTACTACCCAAACATACAGGTTCCACGATTCATTGCTTTTATTTCTGGCTTTGCTGTTCAAACTCCAATTGGAGATGATTATATGGGGATTGGATTGGATATGTTTCTGGGCAAGGAAAGCAAATTCTACAGGGCCATTGTAGGAAGTGTTCCTATGTATCTATCAAGGCGGTTCACGCCGCAATACATTGTACCTCGGGTTACTGAAACCTATGCAAGGGAAGAATTGTTTTTGGAGCGTGATGAAGACAGGACCTTACTGGCAAAAATGATCCATAATGGTAAGATTTTGTATTTCATGGACCAGGTATTGGCCGATCAGGTGCCAGATTCCGTGAAAATCGGCTACACAACTAAACAGTTGGATTGGTGTAATTCCTTTGAAAGTGAAATCTGGGGTTACTACCTGGAGAACAATCTTTTATTTGAAACCGATTATCAAAAAATACAGGTATTCTTGGGTGAAGGCCCGTTTACACCTGGCCTGGGAGAAAAAAACGAGTCCGCACCAAAACTTGGTGTCTGGGTGGGCTGGCAAATTGTTAGAAAGTACATGAAAGAAAATCCCAACGTTACCTTACAGCAACTGATGGGAGAAAAGGATCCTCAAAAGATTTTACAAGGTTCAAGGTATAAGCCAAAGTAAATTATTGACACCTGAGCATCGCTTTGCTTGTTTCTTAAACTAATTCTTTAACAACACCAACTCATCGCCTACCAATACGGGTATAGCCTGGCAAATATTAAGCTGCAAACAGAACTTCACATCTTCCTCGATGTTAAGCTGGGCCAGCCTGTGGCTATGCGATGACTTATGCAGGTAACCTCTTAGATCATCTTTGGCCAACAGATACAGGTCTTCGGCCGCGACACAGGAATCGTCAAAATGAGTAAAGTCCTTTCGCAATTCGCTTACAACCGCACCAGCAAACAGTGTATCTTCCAGGTTAAAGTTATCTTTCCAACCTGCACAAAGCAACAATACATCTCTTTCCTGTTCGCGAAGCCAATCACAGAGTGATTTTAGGTTTAGGAAAGAGCCAATCACCACCTGATGCGCCTGTTCACGGGCCATGTGAAGCGCCTTAGTTCCATTTGTCGTTGTAAGGACGACAGTTTTTCCACTTATTTTTTCAGTCACATAGGAAAAAGGAGAGTTACCGAAATCATAGCCTTCAACAACCTCTCCATTTCGCTCTGCTGCTAAAAGAAAACCTCTGGTGGTGTAGGCCAGACAATCATCTACCTGTGCAACGGGAATAATGGCGGTAGCCCCATTGTCAATACCATATACAATGGACGATGTTGCCCTAAGTACATCGATGACAACAACAATACTATTCTTTGTATCGTAAAGGTTCAATAATGCCGGCGTTAAACAAACTTCTATGCTTTTTTGATGGTGCATTGCGAGGGTATACAGGGAATTTAATATTATTATTTAAAGAATGGGAATTTTACTACTCTGGCTTTAATTTTAGTGCCTCGGATGCTGATAAAGATTTCTGCGCCTTCCTTAGCTATTGCTTTGTCGATATAGCCCATTCCGATTGCTTTCTGAAGCGAGGGACTTTGCGTACCAGAGGTCACCTTACCAATCACGTCTCCTTCTGCATTGACGATTTCGTAATCATGACGTGGAATACCTCTATCGATCATTTCAAATCCAATTAATTTACGTGATACACCTGCTTCTTTTTGTGCGAGCAGCTTATCCGAATTGGTAAAGACCTTTGAGAATTTAGTGATCCAGCCCAAGCCCGCCTCAATCGGCGAAGTGCTGTCGTCAATATCATTCCCATAAAGGCAAAAACCCATCTCCAAGCGAAGGGTGTCCCTTGCACCCAAACCTATTGGTTTGATGTTGAAAGGCTTACCAGCTTCAAAAATAGCATCCCAGATCACATCAGCATGCTCATTGTCAAAGTAAAGTTCGAAGCCGCCGGCTCCGGTATATCCTGTAGCGGATATCACTACATTTTCGATTCCGGCAAAAGTCCCTTTCACGAAATTGTAGTACTCCATTGAACCGAGGTCAATCTCCGTTAGCGGCTGTAAAGCTGCAACGGCCTTAGGTCCCTGGATCGCCAATAAAGATGTTTTGTCTGATATGTTGTGCATTTCTACACCCTGCGTATTGAACTTTTGTATCCAATTCCAGTCTTTTTCAATATTGGAAGCATTGACAACCAGCATGTAGGTGAGTTCATTTATGCGGTAAACTAACAGGTCATCTACAATTCCGCCTTGCTCATTAGGCAAACATGAATACTGCACTTTTCCATCGTATAATTTCGATGCGTCATTACTGGTAACCCGTTGGATGAGATCCAAAGCTTGCTCACCCTTAAGAATAAACTCGCCCATATGGCTAACGTCAAAAACTCCAACTCCATTTCTTACAGTTGCGTGTTCAGCATTGATGCCTTCATATTGTACGGGCATGTTGTATCCTGCGAATGGCACCATTTTGGCGCCCAATGAAATGTGTGTATTCGTTAGTGCGGTATTCTTCATACAGTTTTAATATAAATAAAAAGCGTGGCAAAGGTATATAAATTTACACACTAATTAATTTTTCGTAGACTTTCAGCATTCTTACCGAAATTACGTTTATATCGTGATCCCTTTCTACTGTTTTACGGGCATTGTCGCCTATCTCATGCCACTTTTTAGGGTTAGTGATACACTGTAGAATTGACCTGTAAAATTCATCTGCAGTATCGGCAATCAATATATCTTTACCATGTTCGCACATAATACCCTCGGCAGCCATGCTTGTTGCAATGATACATTTTCGCATGGCCATGCCCTCTATGATTTTTACACGCATGCCACTTGCAGAGAGTAATGGGACGATCATGATCGACTTGGAATTCATAAATTCCACAGCATCAAAAATTTCGCCTTCCACAACCAGGTTTTCAGAATCATATTCAAAAAACTCTCTTTGCATATTCTTTCCTGCGATGTAAAAGCGGAGCTCACTGTTCAACTTTTCAATGTCGGGCCAGATTTCATCGAGAAACCACTCTAAACCTTCCTTATTCGGTCGCCAATCCATTGCGCCAAGGTGAAATAAAGTAGGGAACCCGACAGAAGACGGTTTAGTCACATATTTTTCGAAATCAAGTGCCACAGGGAAAACGTCCAATGCCGTTTCACAACCAAACCTTACAATGCTTTGTCTGTCTGGTTCACTAATTGCAAACACCTGGTGAAAACGGTTGATCTGTTCAGTTTCATAATGTTTCAGTCGACGGGCTAGAAATTGCAGGTATTTCCGTCTGGGCGTAAACTGTTCCCTCATTGCAATCCGCTCCCATACCTCAAATTCGATATTATGTGCACGATAAATCACCTTTGCATTGCTATTGGCTTTCACAACGTCTAGGTAAGGAACAACGAACAACCCTTCGAACTGAATAATATCAAATTCGTTCTCTTTTAATATATCCTCTAGCAATCGAGCTGCCTCTTCGTCAAAAAACCTGGAAACGTTGTACGACTGATCGGAGAAAATATTGAGCACGGCTCCCCATATGTTGACTTCGGTATCAACATTGAAGGAATAGAACTTGATGTGTTCAAAAACCGGGTCATAAATATCATCGGTATCAATTCTGTGCTTATTCGTATTGATGCTGAAAAGCGTAACATCTACCCCGAGTTTTACCAATCCTTTAATGGTGTTATAAACCACAATAGGATAACCACTGTTTGGTGGAAAAGGGACTCTATTTGTAAGGAATAGTGTTTTCAATGATGTGAAAATACGAATTATCCTTCGATTTCGGAAAAGAGGTCGAGCTGTGGATCAGTGATACTGAAAGTTTTACGATGGTATGGCGATAAGCCATGTTCAATTGCGGCCGTGCGGTGCACTACCGTAGGATATCCTTTGTTTTGGTGCCATTGATAATGCGGATATTGATCCCCTATCTTCACCATAAATTCATCTCTATGGGTCTTGGCCAGAATGGATGCGGCCGCAATGTTTAAGTATTTACCATCACCTTTAATGACGCAGGTATGCGGAATGCCCGGATATTTATTGAAACGATTTCCGTCAATACTTAGATAACTGGGCTGTACACTTAGCTTCTGTATCGCACGATGCATGGCCTGGAAAGAAGCATTAAGGATATTGATCTGATCAATTTCTTCATTATCAACTTCGGCAACAGCCCATGCGATCGCTTCCCGCTCTATGATCACCCTTAGCTGATTTCGTTGCTGATGATTAAGCTGTTTGGAATCGTTAAGTTCGCCAGCAATAAAATCGAGTGGTAAGATCACGGCGGCAGCAAAAACCGGACCTGCTAAACAGCCTCTTCCTGCTTCATCACATCCCGCCTCCAGAAAATCCTGTTGATAACAATTTAATAACATACTTTGCCAAAGTTAATAATTTGATAGTTACTAAACAGAGATATTCTGCGATTTAACATCAAATGCATCGCGCAAGCCAATCGCCAACAAATTAAAGGCATAGACAGTCAGCATAATCGCTACGCCGGGTAAGATAGCGAGGTAAGCGGCATCCATAACAATATATCCATAATGTTCTTTTATCATCGTGCCCCAGCTTGGCATGGGAGGTTGAGCACCAAAACCCAGGAAACTCAATCCTGTCTCGAGTAAAATAGCCGCGGCAAAGTTTGCCGAAGCCATCACCAAAATGGGGCCTGCAATGTTGGGTAGTATATGTTTTATGATGGTCCTCGATGTGGAGAAGCCAAGGGCTTTTGCAGCTTCTACATATTCAACCTCTTTTAATACCATAACCTGGCCGCGTACCAGGCGGGCTACGTCAACCCATGTTGATAAACCGACTGCAATAAATATCTGCCAAAACCCTTTTCCCAGGGCAAAAGAGATCGCAATGACCAGCAGTAAAGAAGGCAATGCCCAAATGACATTTATGAACCAGCTAATGGCTACATCCGCTGCCCCGCTAAAGTACCCTGCTATTGCGCCTAAACTCACCCCTATAAAGAGGGATATGATTACTGCCATAAGTCCGACCGACAACGACACCCGAATACCTAAGATCAGACGGCTTAGCATATCGCGACCATAAATATCGGTGCCTAACCAGAACGTTTGCTCATAGTATTGTGCGCCGGTCAATAGTGGATATGCCGTTTCCTCCGCCTGTTCATCATCACCAATATACTCCCTTGCAAAAACCAGATTTCCTTCAACTCTATAGGCCGTGACGGGTATACTTTTAAAGCCCGACTCCTGCCCGTATAAAAGACGCTGAACGAAGCCTATTGTTTTGATGTTATCTTTTCTACTAATGATTAAAAAACCAAAGGTTCGACCCGGCTTTTTATTACTCAACTGAAGGTGCATGGTGTTGGCCATAGGCGTTTTGTCGGGCGTAACCAGATAACCAAGAATACCTATAAGCGCCAGCAACAAGATAAACACTAATCCTCCAAAAGCCATTTTGTTGCCCTTAAAACGCTTCCAAACTTTTCCTGAAGGACTGCCGCTGCTGTTCATTAATTCACCATTCTGCCTTTCCAATTGTATTTCCCAGTGTTGCCCGCTATACCAATGTAGACAATGTACAAGATATGCAGTACATTCAATACAGGCAACAGCTGCAGAAGTTTCTTTCTTTTGGCGAAGGATGTTACGTCATACAGGAAGACGAATTCGACTATCATTTTAGTAAAGAGCTGAAAAAGGAACAGTTTAAAAAACGAACCTATAAAAAGACCAGCGCCAAAATTGATCAATATACTTAGGTTGAAGAACCAAATGCATACACCAAGAACTATGATCGACTTATTCTTATACCTGGTACTTTTAGAAGCCCAGCGTTTGCGTTGTTGGATAAATTCTTTTAAAGTGGTCTTTGGATGGGTATAAACCACTGCAGCTTCATTTTTTAAAAATCCAATCCTACCATCAAATTTTGATGCCATTTTATGTAATAATAGCTCATCATCACCTGAAGCCAGATCATCTATTCCTTTGAATCCACCAACTTCATAAAAAGCATCCCGCTCATAAGCCAGGTTAGCCCCGTTACAGGTAGATGGTTTCTTGTTTCCTATTGTTGAAGCACCAAGTCCTATCAAATACAAAAACTCGAGTGTCTGAGCACGCTCAAAAAAACTCTTCTCTTCGAAATAAGTCACTGGTGAAGAGATCATCTTGAAGTTTTTCTCTTCATAAAAAGCGACTATGGTGCTCAACCAGTCAGATCCCATCCTGCAATCAGCATCGGTGGTCACAATCAAAGTTCCTGTAGCCTGGGCAATAGCCGTTTGAATGGCTTTTTTCTTATAGGAATTTAGCGGTTGATCTTCATTCAGCCGAATGAGTTTTACACCCCGACCTGCATAAGAACCAATGATTTCGGCGGTAGAGTCGGTCGAATGATCGTCAATAAATATGATTTCTGTTAATTCCTTGTTGTACCGCTGAGCAACTAGGTCATCAATAGTTTTCGATATGTTTCCGGCCTCATTGCGAGCAGCAACAAGAATAGAGACTTTCGTTGTCCCCGTCCTACCCTCAGGTGTAAAGTTAACCAGCTTATGCCAGCCTCTTATAAAAGCGATGACAACAAACAAGTACAGAACCGTTAATCCTATTGAGATATAATTAATTACGCTGAGTATTTCCAAAAAAATTAAGTTTAAACACAAAATAAGAGCCTAAGATAGCAGGAATTATAATATTTATCAGCCATATACTTGCAGTGCATGCAATAACGGCGATATCATGACTCGTTACAAAACTAAAAAAATAAGCGGCAGTAATACTCCTCACCCCAATATCAAATAAGTCAAGAGATGGAAGTGTAGACTGCACAAAGAACAATATGCTGACCATCATCAAAATATCGAGGTAATGAACGTGTGGGATCAGCCAAAAAAACAGAATGAAATATTGAGAGCTGAATACAATATATCTGGCAAGGCAATATGACAGAATTATTAAAAGCTCTTTTTTGCTGTACCTTGCCAGGATACTATAGAACCTTTTGTATTTCCTCGTAAAGCGCATGGAGAGCAAAATGCCATTGAGCCAGCGGATGTTGAAATAAAAGATTATAAAAAAGCAACAGAACATACCTGATAAAATCAGCAAGGCATAAGAAAGTCTATAATCAATACCTGCAAAGCGATAAACAAAGATACTGATCGCGATCGCGCCAAAAACGTTTGTCAGCACCATCTGCCCAATATTCCCTACCGCCATAGCCACAACCCCTATGATCCGTCGTTTTGGAGACAGAAAAAATACCCTCCCGCCATATTCGCCAATCCTGTTGGGCGTAAATACCGCCCAGGTAAGGCCACAGAATACTGATTCGATGGCACGCCAAAGGGTTATCCTTTCGACTCCTGCAATGAGATGCTTCCATTTTAGCGCTTCAATTCCCCAGTTAACCAGCATCAAAAAGCAAACAGTTCCAAGCACTAGAAAAATCTCCCCCGAAGGAATATGTCTCAATAAGTTATTAAACTCCTTAAGATTTTGGTTCGAAGATATTTTTTGATATATAATCCAAAAGGCAAATAGTACAATTGCAGCTTTCAGAAGGTGGGATAATGTCTTTTTATACTTGGATGTCAACTTTTTTACTTTTACTCTCTGCAAATATGCTTAATATTGTTTTATGTTGGCTGAAAAAAAGGAAAGGGTGATTATGGGCATAGATCCAGGAACCTCAATAATGGGGTATGGAGTTATCCTGGAGAGAGGAAGTAAAATCGAACTGATCACTATGGGCATCGTTCGGATGGATCATTTAGAAGATCATTTTTTGAAGCTTCAGCGGATCTTTGAGAAAACAGTAAAATTAATTGATGAGTTCAAGCCTGATACCGTCGCACTCGAAGCGCCATTTTATGGCAAAAACATACAAGTAATGTTGAAATTAGGCCGCGCGCAAGGCATTGCAATGGCTGCAGCGCTGTCGCGCAACATTCCAATAAACGAGTATGCGCCGCGGAAAATTAAGCAGGCTATCACAGGTAACGGAAGTGCTGGTAAAGAGCAAGTCGCGGCCATGTTACAGCGTTTATTAAGCTTTAAAGAAACACCAGAATTTTTGGATGCCACTGATGGACTTGCAGTTGCAGTTTGCCATTCCTTCCAAAAGATATCGACCAGTGGTAAAGGTAAAACGTATTC
>JAPSHM010000345.1 GCA_031179845.1 Pedobacter sp. | reverse complement strand
TTCTACCGTTGCATGAAAGTACCTTACGTATCACTGAAAACTTTCAACGCGGAAGAAGCCTATACCTACGCCCGTCCTGCAATGGACCGTTTGCTGGAATTCAACGATACGCCACCGGACGGTTACATGAACACCTATCTGGACAACGCCGGCGTATACGCGGATATTCTAATGCATTTGGGTAAAGATGAACCGGCACTGGGCTTCGCGACTGCTGCACAGCAGAAATATCAATATGAAGATTCGCCGTTAAATGAAGTTTCTGCCATCTTGCTGGAGCGAGGCGGACAGCAAGAAAAGTTAAAGGTTGTACTGGAGTCCAGTATGAAAAAGAACCAGATGACCCCCTTGATGTTAGAAATGCTTAAAAAAAGCTATCTGTTGGAGCATAAGAGCGAGGAAGGGTATCAGGCATATTTATCGACCTTAAAAGATGAAACACTGCACGCTGCTTTGGAAGCTAAAGTGAAAAAATCAATGATCAAAAAGGCTGTCCCAGATTTTAGTGTTAGAAACAATAAGGGCAAGGTGGTGAAATTGAGTGCTCTGAAAGGAAAAGTGATTGTGCTCGACTTTTGGGCTTCCTGGTGTGCACCCTGCAAAGCGGCTTTTCCAGGAATGAAAATGGCAGTAGACAAATATAAGAATGATAAGGACATTGCTTTTCTCTTTGTGGATACGCAGGAGAAAAGGAAGGACTATGAGGCTTATGTGACGAAATATCTGAAAGACAACAATTACGATTTTGAGGTATTGTTTGATGCGGATGCAAAGTTCTCCAAAAGTTACGGTGTAGGACCAATTCCCCATAAAATGGTAATCGATAAAAATGGCTTACTGCGCTTTTCTGAAGT
This sequence comes from Pedobacter sp., assembly GCA_031179845.1. Classification (GTDB taxonomy): domain Bacteria; phylum Bacteroidota; class Bacteroidia; order Sphingobacteriales; family Sphingobacteriaceae; genus Pedobacter. Next base: position 3,064 of record JAPSHM010000345.1, on the reverse strand, counting down.
TGGTTATATGGGTAGTCCTTCGGAATTGGTAGATGAAATCAGCATGATGGTTGAATTGGCACGTAAATCAGATTAACAAATGTTAAGAATACTAATCACAGCGATGCTGTTGTTTTCGCTGAAAACCGCGTCTGCACAAAGCTCAGATGTTGAGTTTACCAATGCAGATCGCAGCATTACTTTTGGCGCAACAGTATCTGTTCCAAAGCCGGAATTGAGTACTGGGAATGCGGTCGTATTGATATCTGGCGGCGGAAGGCAGGACAGAGACGGAAAAATGGCCGGGCATTTATGGTTTAAAGCTCTTGCTGATTACCTGAATGGTAAGGGCTTGACGGTGTTGCGTATGGACGACCGCGGAGTAGGAAAGACAACCGGCGACTATGAGATGGCAACAACGGCTGATTTTGCAGATGACGCTTTGACTGCGGTCGCTTATCTGCAATCTCGGAAAGACCTGCAATTGAAGAAGATTGGACTGATCGGGCATAGTGAAGGAGGGGCAGCCAGTGCTATAGCTGCTTCCAGGTCTAAAGATGTAGCATTTATAATCAGCTTGTCTGGTTTGGCCCTTGACGGTCTGACCTCCTTGAAGTATCAGAACAGAGACCTCAATGCGGCTCACAAAATCTCGAAGATTGATCAAAAGCGATCTAATCAAATTAATGAGCTGATGTTTAATACCGGCTACAAGTACGCGGATTCGGAGGATATGGAACAGCAGCTGAATGACACCTACGCAACATGGAAGAAAAAGGATACAGAATATTTCAAAACATTGAATATTGAGTTTGACCATTTTCGTTTCCCAGTGTACAGTTACGTATCCTACGCTGTAAAACCTTGGTATCGTTATTTCTTAAGGTTTGATCCGGCTGATTTCTTACCAAAGGTAAAAGTGCCGGTTTTAGCGATCAATGGAGAACAAGATCCGATGGTCAGGTGCAAGCCTAATTTGCGCAATTGGAAGAAGCTGACGGCAAAAGGTGGAAACAAGAATGTGGTTGTAAAGTCGATTCCCGGCTTAAATCACCTTTTGCAGCATTGTGTAACGTGTTTACCTTCGGAATCTGTAACAATCAAGGAAACGATTGCTCCAGAAGTGCTTGAAGAGATAGGGGATTGGTTGGTATCACAAAGTTTGTAACCGTTTCCTCTTAGTATACAGCAGTAACCCTGCTGAAATTAAGAGCAGGCCTGCGCCAATATACTTTCGGTGTGCTTTCGGCTTACCTGGTAAGCCCCAACCGCCGTAAACTGCATTTCCAAAATTTACTTTATGAAACAGGTTGCCATCTGTCTTTGGCAGTTGGTCTGCCTGTTTCAAATAGGTCTTGATCACGGTTTGAATCGTACTTTCCATTAAGCGGGGAAATAGTGCATAGGCATAGCGCAATAGGATAGAAATGCTGCCGATCATGGTCTCTCCTTTGGGTTGATTAGCCAATTGTACGACAGTCATGGCTACTCGTTTTGGGTCGTATACTGGCGGAGCTGGTCGCAACTGTCTACCTGTATAATTGGCAGCGTGCTGGATGCCTGGTGTGTCCAGAAATGCTGCATAAGTGTTGCAGATATGGATTTTTGGAAATTCGGCAAGTTCGGCTTTTAGTGCTGCGAAAAATCCGCGGAGTCCGAACTTACTCGCGGAATAACCTGCACCGAAGGGTACAGGTAGAAAACCACCAACAGAAATATTGTTGATGATGATTCCCTGTCCTTGCTTCTTAAAGTAAGGTAGAACGGCATGTGCACCATGCATGAAACCCAGCAGATTGGTACGGATAACCTGTGTCGCAACTTCCATTGGAGTTTCGTCGAACGTGCCTACGGCGAGGACTCCGGCGTTATTTACCCAAACATCAATTCCACCCATGTCATCGGCCTGCGAGGCCAGGTGAAGCATGTCCTGAAAATTCCCCACATCTGTGATGACAATTTTTACTTCAGCGCCTAAGGTAAGGCATTCTGTGGCTAGCTCATTTAGCGCCACGGCGTTACGTGCAGCAAGAACCAGTTTGTAATCTGGCGTTGCGAATTCTAAGGCTATGGCCCTTCCTACACCGCTGGAAGCACCGGTGATGACAATGGTCTTTTTCATTCGGAATTAATTAATCTGTAGAGTTGTTGTATAAGCGCCGACGCCTCGAATTTGTTTTTATTTAAAAGATGACTTCATGTTATAAGGAACTTGATTCTTTTCCCAAAATTTTGCTATTTGATACAACATGCCTCAAGAAATAGCCACTGGGACACGGTCGATTTTGCTATTATCCATTTAACTGATGTGTTCAAAATTGCCTTGCATCGACGATTAAAAACAGTCCGGAGGTTTCAATTAGCCAGGTTCTGTATTTACCTGGATCACAATTAACAGGAACCTAACAGATAGGCGATTGATAGAGAAGTGTATCACCGGTGATACGATTTCCAGTATTTATTGTATCACCGGTGATACGTTTTTAGTTAAAGCTCATAAACCGAGTTCCTTTATCATCGCCTCCTTGTAATTGCTTCCTATAGGTATCTCGGTCTCGTTGATAAAAATGCGGTTGCCTTCAATGTGACTGATCATTGATTTATTGACCAGAAATGAGCGGTGCACACGCAAAAAACGGGAGGCGGGCAATAGCCCCTCCAACCCTGAAAACGGCATTTTCGAACTAATGGTGCCCTTAACAGTAACAACCTTAATATAATTTCCCTGTGCCTCGGCGTATAAAAGTTCTGTATGCATTATTTTATATACTTTACCATTGGTTCTTATAAAGATATATTCCTCTGCCGGCTTGAACTCGCTAGTGCTGGCTAAAGATTGCACCTTCACCGGCTTTGTCTGCAGCCGGTCTACAGCTTTATCAATAGCAATAATAAAGCGGTCGAAGGAAAACGGCTTCAGCAAATAGTCACAGGCATTCAAGTCAAATGCATCCGTAGCAAATTCTTTATATGCTGTTGTGAAGATCAGCTCTGTCTTTCCTTTTAGAGTTTTGGCAAAAGAAACACCATCGATAACCGGCATATTGATGTCCAGCAATAGGATATCTACCTGCTGTGTCTGCAA
>JAPSHM010000344.1 GCA_031179845.1 Pedobacter sp. | reverse complement strand
CTGACTTCCGGCCTATTGTGCTCTTCAGGCACGAGCACCTCAAGTTTGGAAGCAACAGCTTTTATCTCCGAATTAATTCTGCTATGATCTGCGACCATTTTTTCCGCAAATTTCTTCACTTGCGGATTAGTTGATTTTTGTAGCGCAAGTTTACCCAATTCTACCTCAACCAATCCGCCGATGGCTACCGTATCTAGAAAAGCATCACCATCTTCTTCTACCTTACTGTGATGTTCAAAGTCAATGGGTTTTTTCCTGTTATCTTTAGGCTTTAACGAATCAGCACCGCCAACCGGGGCGCTATCAGCTTGCATATCCCCTACTTTATCACTGGATTGGCAGCCGGCGAAACCTATCCCGATCAGTAGTAAAACAAAAATGATTTTCCGCATAATCGTATATTTCAATATGGAACACCAACTGTTAATCTTTTGTTTCATGGAACCCGGTATTGTTGAGCAGGCCACTAACCAGGCTTTTCCATTGCGGATAGGAAAAGCCAAGCTTCGCACCCCATCCGACAAACGTATTTCGGATGTTGTCCATGGTATGACCAGTATCCGTATTCGGCACTTCATTTCTTCCGTGTTCTTCGGCAGAGATGACATTTTCAAACCGCTTTACCTGGAAAGTTGAGGTAGCTTCGTCGGATAGAAAATGAGCAGTATGGTCGTCATCGTTCGAAGGATTTGCGGCAGGCCGAACTGTCATGCTGAGCACTTCAGCTCCATCCTGTACTTCTTCTCTGATTTGTTCAATGATCACCCAGTCGTTCCCCTCACCGGTTTTCGACCCCGGACCAGGGATGTCAATTTTAATATAATCTCCATTCGTCGCTTTGCGTTGAACCGGGATCCCCTGAGCATCGGTTAATGAAAAAGCCGACATGGGGACGCTTGCAAATTCCGACCAGTGATTAATGTCTAGTAAACGACTTTTTACCGTTTCAAAAAAGCGTTTTGCATCTGCTTCTGAAGCCAGTTCAATCTTTTCTACCGCATTCATTTCTGTCCCGGTCTGCTGATCCGGAACATGTTCATTTCCCAATTCATTTTCCATATTCGATTCCATAAGCTAATAATTAATTTAAGTCATCTTCAGAGGTCACATCGGCATCAAGCCATCTTTAACCATTTGGTTGATCAATACCTGCGGGTAGGTCCTCACAAAATTGTCGATAGAACCGGGGTTGACTGTTTCCGACTGTGCCGACCAGATTAGCTTGTTGCTCTCCAGATCATATAGATTGGTTTCCATGAAATAACGTTTGTCTGTCACATAATAACCTGGCTCATAAAATATCGGCCCCCAATAATTGAAATAACTATAAAACCCTCCATACCAATGGTAATACGGAAAAGGCGCATAGGTCCTGCGACCAGGAACATACCTCGTTTCGCTAGCTTTATTGATCAGTGAAATCGTAAGAATGGCATCTGCTCCCGAATCCTTTATCCGTGCCATCAGTTGTTTTTCTGGTGGTATTTTTTTATAGAAATCAGGACTGAAATAATCACTGCCTCTGACCGTCTTTATATTTTTTGATAAGGCGAGGGCTGTAAAGCCTCGTTCTAATTCAGTTCTCACCTTCATATTCCTGGTCAAAGAAGCAATAAAGATCGTCTTACCGGTGAGCATTTGTGGCTTTAGAGCTGGATCCACCCAGGACCCGGTGATCCTGGTGACCGGACTGCAAGAAAATAGCATCCCGCTGATCAGCAGGATAACTAAAAACATTACTCTTTTCATAACCCTTTTTCCTTAATAACATAAGGCCAAAAAAAAGGTTTGTAAGATATTGGTTGAACTTGCTAATTTTAGCGGACTATTTTACATTCAATTACTGTTGGTCAACTTACCTTGAATTAAAAAAGGCAGGAACAAATTGTAAAGTGTCCCTGCCTTTTTATTAAAATATGTTCGATTGTTATTTTGCCGGCGTAATGATTATTTTTCTAAACTCAATTGGCATGTGGTCTCCCTGCAGGTAAATTGGACCTGGCTCTCCTTCATGACTATCCAGGGCGCCGCCTGTTATTCCAGGAATTTCCTGATTATTGATAATCGTTTTACCATTGGCTACGACAGTTACCATCCTACCAACTAAAGTGATGTCAAAAGTTTGCCATTCATTAGGGCCTAACGTCACCATCTCGTTGGCCGTTAGGAAGCCGTATATTCCCCCGAAAAGTACACTGTTGGGATGTGCGTCTTTCGCACTATCTTCAATCTGTGTTTCGTACCGGCCTCTAAGATATACCCCACTATTTCCCCCTTTTTGATATCTGAACTCCACATGTATTTTGAAGTCGTTGAATTTTTGTTCCGTAATTAGATTCGAACCTGCCTTTGGACTGGTTAAGATGCCATCTTTAACTACCCATTGATTTGGCCCGCTTGCTTTCCAGCCGGCAAGATCTTTTCCGTTGAATAGGTTGATGGCTTTGCCCCAGACCGGCACGCCCGTTCTTTTTAATACAGGTGCTTTTACACCTTTCCAATCGTATTTTTTTCCTTCACTTGTGATGAGAACACCTTGGATTCCGGAAGCTGTCAATTCTCCTTCGATCACTAAATTTGCGGTGCCACTTTCCCATTGCGGTGGAATTTCAAACTTAAATTTCCCATTATCGAATTTAACCTCGGCTACAGGTCGCGCACTTCCAGATGAAGCAACAAAATAACCTACCAACGTGCGATAGCCGGAAAGCTTCACTTCAAGCCAGGATGGTGCTGACTTTCCATCTTCATCCACCGTGATATCCCATCGGCCAATCAGGTCTTTCGGATCTGTCGCCCGTATTGTAGTGACCGTTTCTTTGTTGTCCGAAGCCAATAAACAAGTGGCAGAGCCAGTCATTAACAAACAGCTCATACCCAATACCAAAACTTTTTTACGCATACAAATAAATTATTTAAGATCAATTGTGTCTTTCCTCCGCCCCCGGCAGGTCCGGTTTAAAAGGAGATGTGACAAGATAGGGTTTATTTGTTTTTTTACAAACATCCCATTGATCGCCTTATTATTTGGCATAATTGGTTTAGCCTATCGTTTGGAGCACCTTCTTTTGAATCTTATTGTTGACCGCTGCCGGTCTTACGTTGCAAGAAGTCAGGACTCAGCTTAATCATTAGATAAGCCCAATTTCCGGTTTTGTCGAAGTTAGCACTTGTCGCGTCGTTTAACGCCTGTCCTTTAGCAAATGGCATATTGGAAGTCGCCTTCATAATGGAATAACCCAACTCTAAATGCGTAAACTTATTGATCGAATAATTTAGCTGTAGATCTGCCTCTTTTCCCAGTTTCCTGCCCACTAAAGTTCCGTCTCCTTTACTCATATCCTGGTTTAAACTGAAACTATGTAAGTCCAGACCAACGGCAAATGTTTTTGCGATATATTTCAATTTCAAATTGGGGTTATTTAATCCTCCTTTTGGCGAACCACTTCCGACGTAGAAATAATCCATATAGCCCCAAAATTTATGTGGCGTGCCATATAATGGATCAAATGAATTGTTTTTACTTAGAGAAACGTCATTGGGGCTAGTTCCGGAAAGTACGTCATACCCAGGCGAGATGCTAAACCTTGCCTTTTGCCAGGTTGCTGAAATGGAATAATGAAAAGCATTCATTTTGTTGCCGTCACGGTCCTGGCCTGACTGCCGGTAATAAGCAGCTTGAATGTCAAGTTTACCCATTCCGGCTATCTGGCCAAAGGCTGGATTGATCATGAGGCCATAGGTATAGCGGCTGTTGGTGCCGTAGTTATAGGCATCTGACGGGCCGGAAGGGACAAAACGCCGGCCATACACATAGCCTGTTGTAAGGCTGCCTGTAGAATCTAATTTATATTTCCCAAAATTATCGTTGAACAGCAACGCAGAAACTTTCGTTTGTTTGATCTTCTTACTAAAGTGAAGACTAGTAAATGACT
>JAPSHM010000343.1 GCA_031179845.1 Pedobacter sp. | reverse complement strand
ATCTGTATAGGTTTATACTTTATACTGAAACCCTCAGCTTACCTTGCAGACGTTTATCGCATAGGTTTACTGGCTTTTGCTTTTCATTTATTAGTCGCCTTCGCTCCGTTCATCAATAGGGGAAGTACAAAGGGTTTCTGGCAGTACAACAAATCACTGTTCCTGAGGTTTCTTACTGCAGCTTTGTATGCCGGTGTTTTATTTGCCGGTCTTGCCATTGCCCTTGTAGCTATCGACGGGTTGTTTAATGTCAAAATAGACTCGAAAAACTATATGCGGTTGTTTGCGATGGTCACCGCAGGGTTCATGACTATCTTCTTTTTGGCAGGCGTACCTTCCGGATTTAAGGAAATGGATGAAGATGAAAGTTATCCCAAGGGACTTAAGATATTTACACAATATGTACTGATTCCACTGATGACCATATACCTGGCCATTTTATTGGTCTATGAAGTTAAAATCATCATCAATTGGGAATTACCCAAAGGGTTGGTCTCGACTCTTATTTTGGGTTATGCGGTTTTTGGAATCTTATCGTTGTTGCTCATTCATCCCGTCAAAGATAAGACTGAAAATGGCTGGATGAAGCTTTTTTCCAGGTTCTTTTATATCATGATGGTCCCACTGGTGGTGTTGTTGTTATTGGCCGTCTGGAAAAGGGTAGATAGCTATGGCATCACTGAATCCAGGTATATACTGATCATATTGGCCGCCTGGTTATCGATCGTTACCGTTTATTTTTTGCTCAGCAAAAGACAAAACATCCAAATTATTCCAATTAGTCTCTGTATCCTCGCATTACTTGCGACCTACGGGCCTCAAAGTGCTTTTTCTGTCTCTGAATATTCACAGGTAGCGCGGTTGAAGAAGTTGATGAAATCCACTAAAAAAGATGATGTTGAACAACGCCAAAAAGTTGTTTATTATTTGGTCGACAGGCATGGACTGGCTTCCTTACAGCCCTTTACAAAAGTAGCTCTTCGAGAGTTGGAATTGAAGATTGAGCAACAAGATACCAGTCAATTCCGATACCTGTTGAAGGATAAAAAGATCGATACTGCTTATTCTTTGCTGAAAATAGAAAAACAATTCAGCGATACACCTAACAGTTCTTTTGCTTTTACACCACTGGAAGAAGGTATTTTTAGTATAAAAGGGTATGACTACGCTATTTCAATTGAAAGTTATAACGAGCGAGATACTTTGCAAATCAACAATATGGATGTTGTTATAAAAACATTGGAGCCCACTGGAAATTTGCAGGTTAAGATTGGAGCACAAACCACTGAATTCCAGGTGTCGGAAATTGGGGATAGGGCTAAAGCGCAGGTTTTATCGGGAAAAATAAAAAAGCACTCAAATAAAACTAACAGTTATTACCTGCCATCGGAATCCCTTAGTTTATCCCGCGGCATGAACGGTTTAGAGCTTAAACTGATGCTCAGGTATCTTCAGACCTACAACGATGGTGGTGACGCTCCGAAAGAAATAAACAAGGTAAGTTATAATGGTTACCTGCTAATTAAGGTAAAGTAGTAACTTCTTGCTAGATTTGTAGTATGCTGAATTCAGAAACTGCTAATCCTGCTGAGCTTGCTGCCAGGTTTGTTAATTACACTTCTAAACATATATTCCTTACCGGAAAAGCCGGAACCGGGAAAACTACGTTCCTTAGACGATTAATTGACCTGACACACAAGAAGGCTGTGATCGCAGCACCCACAGGTATTGCGGCAATCAATGCAAATGGCGTTACGATTCATTCCTTGTTTCAGCTGCCTTTTGGGGCTTATCTACCTAAACAACCGGCTGCAGACGGCGATCACTACAATCAACAATACAATACCCCTAAATCTATCGTGCGCCATTTGAATATGACGGCCGCTAAGCGGAAGGTATTGGTCGATCTGGAACTACTCATTATTGATGAGGTAAGTATGCTCCGCGCGGATCTGTTGGATGCCATCGACATGGTCCTGCGATATATCAGAAGGAACAACACCGCCAGCTTTGGAGGGGTACAGGTTTTGTTCATTGGCGATTTGCATCAATTGCCTCCAGTTGTAAGGTCCAATGAATGGTCTCTCCTGGGACAATTTTATAACAGTGCTTACTTTTTTGATGCGCTGGCATTACGCAATGAACCACCGGTTTATATCGAACTTGAAAAAATCTACCGACAGGCAGATAATGTGTTCATCAACCTGCTCAACAACCTACGGAACAATGAAGTAAGTGCAGCTGATGTTGCTTTGTTGGAGAAATACTACCGGGCTGATTTTAAACCGTCTTTGAGTGAGAAATATATTACCCTCACCACGCACAATAACAAGGCTGATACCTTAAATAAACTTCGAATTGAAGAATTAAGTAACCCCGCGTACCTGTACCTTGCCAAGGTAGAGGATGAATTTAGTGAGCATGCTTACCCAGCTGAGCATATACTCGAATTGAAGGTCGGGGCACAGGTGATGTTCATTAAAAATGACGCCACCGGTGAACAGCGCTTCTTTAATGGTAAAATCGCTACAGTAGTTGCACTGGAAACTGATAAAATAACGGTGCAAACTGAAGGAAACAACGAGAAGGTGGTAGTTGAAAAATATAAGTGGGAAAACATCCGGTATACCACTGATAAAGTTTCGGGCGAAATAAAGGAGGAGCTGATAGGTACCTTCACGCAGTACCCACTAAAATTGGCATGGGCAATCACGGTCCATAAGAGTCAGGGTTTAACCTTTGATAAAGCCATCATTGACATTGGCAATGCTTTTGCCCCCGGACAGATTTACGTGGCACTTTCAAGGCTAAGATCTTTGGATGGCTTGATATTAACCTCTTTGATTTCAGGCTCCGGAATCAGACAAGATCAAAATGTTACATTCTTCTCCAGGAATAAACAGGATCCATCGATGCTGGAAAACAGGATTCAACAAGAGAGTGAGCATTTTCTTCGGAATTATCTGCTTCAATGCTTTGACCTTACTTCGCTTGATAATTATGTTTACGAGCATGTGCATAGTTACACCAAAGACATTAACAAGTCGGCCAAGCAGAAGCATGTGAGATGGGCTACCCAGTTATTGAAAGAAGTTAGTGAGGTAAAAGCGAACGCTAATAAGTTCTTAGCGCAGATCAAAAGATTATACGAAGACAAGTCAGAAAGTGGTTTACAAACGTTGCTGGAGCGAACGATGGCTGCAGAAAACTATTTTAACCCCCTGCTTTCCGCTTTTTCTAAGATGATATTTGAGCGGATGGAACTGGTAAAACAAGATAAGCAAGTGGTCGCCTTTTTAACAGAGCTGTTGGAAATGGAAGCGCTGTTTTATGAACAGGTAAAAAAAATCCGTAAGGCTACAGCTTTACTTGGTGCTACAATAAACGGGAAAGAATTTACAAAGCAGGATGTAAATGCTTTGTTAAGCCAGGCCGAAAGGGCTGCTCAAATGGAAACTGTTTTTGCTATGCCAGGCAAGCTTGATTTTACGGAGAAAAAACCGAGGACAGCCAAATCGGGAGGTGCCAAATTAAAGGCCGTAAAAAAAGAAAAAGAGCCAAAGGCTGATACAAAGGAATTGTCACTCATCCTGCTGAAAGAGGGGAAAACCATTTTAGAGATTGCAGAAGAACGGAAAATGGTGATTGGTACCATTGAAGGGCACCTGGCGCACTATGTAGCTAAACAGGAGATTTCTGGCAGTGATATTATAGGTGCCAGGAAGCTGGATAAGATTCTTGATGCCATAAAGGAATTAAAAACCCTGCAGATGAACCCAATAAGAGAGTACCTGGGCAGGGATTATTCGTTTGGCGAAATTAAGATCGGCGTAGCAGCACATCTTGCTGAAAGGGAATAAGCCGGGACAAGGTTACTTAAAAGGCAACATCTCCCTCAAAGACCTTTTCTGCCGGTCCACATAAAAACACATGGGTAAACTGTTTGCCGT
>JAPSHM010000342.1 GCA_031179845.1 Pedobacter sp. | reverse complement strand
GGTAATGCCGGCATATCGAATTTCAATTGGGCGAGCCATTCATCGGATATATGAATCGGAGAAAGATCTGGATCAGGGAAATACCGGTAATCATTGGCTTCCTCCTTTGTCCGCATTGGTGCTGTGGTCCCCTGATCTGCATCGAAGGTAAGCGTACTCTGAACAATGCTTCCTCCACTTAATATCACTTCCTTTTGGCGTCCAAATTCAAAATCCATTGCCCTTCGCACGTTTCTGATGGAATTCAAATTCTTGACTTCGCAACGGGTTCCAAACTCCAGGGCACCAAACTCACGGATAGAGATATTCGCGTCGCAACGCAAGCTACCCTCTTCCATGTTTCCATCACTCACATCTAAATGACGAACCAATTTCCTAATCTCTGTCAGGATGAGCGAAGCTTCTTCTGAACTCCTGATATCAGGCTCAGTTACAATTTCTATTAAAGGTACCCCTGCCCTGTTCAGGTCTACATATGAAAACTTCTCGTCCTGATCATGTAAGCTTTTACCAGCATCTTCTTCGAGGTGGATCCTGTTGATGCCAATCCTCTTTTCCTCACCGTTGCTTAACGTGACGTTCAAAAATCCGTTTTTGCAAATCGGTCGGTTATCTTGTGTGATCTGATATCCTTTGGGAAGATCAGCGTAGAAGTAATTCTTTCTATCGAAATAATTCACCTGGTTAATCGTGCAGTTCAGCGCAAGTCCCATTCTTATTGCCTTCGCAACAACCTCCTTATTCAATTTCGGCAGGGCACCAGGCAAAGCAAGAGATACCGCAGATATGTTTTCGTTTGGCTTTGCACCAAATGTAGCGCTATCTGATGAAAAAATTTTGGACTGTGTATTGAGTTGTACGTGGATCTCTAAACCAGATACCAATTCGAATTCTGATGGAGAAACTGTATTTTTCGTACTCATTTTGCGGGCAATAGTTTTCTAAATTAGCGATGTATTTAATATACAAACATAGCTATTTATACTTTATAATTGTGGCTATGTAGCCATAATTATACCTACTGGATAGAATTAGATCTACCAGGAACTATAAAAACACCATTTGCCCGGTTTTGACTGATCTATCACACGCAAAAGCAATTTTCAAACTGTTGATGGCATCGTTGGTAGGTATAGTCAGGTCGATATTTTCCCGAATTGCTTTTAGAAAAAAAAGTTGTTCGCGGTTACACAATTCCTGATGATCAGGCTCATCTGTCAGATCTACCCAAACATCTTTCCTCGTAAACTGCTGTTCATGATCCAGCGCAGCGTAATGTACTTTGATGGCCTCCGTTTTCGTATGAGAGCCTACATCATCCGACTTTCCGGAACCACTTGCTTCCCTTGCCACTATGGATACAGCACCTTTTGGTCCGATCACATCTTTTACAAAAAAGGCCGTTTCACTCATCATTGGCCCCCATCCAGCCTCGTACCAGCCCACAGAACCATCCTCAAAACGGATCTGAAGCTGTCCATAATTGTAATTACCCGCTGGAATATCTTCAGTCAGCCTGGCGCCAATCGCGCTCACCTGTACCGGCTTAGATCGGGTCATCTGACACATGACATCGATATAATGAACACCACAGTCGACAATAGGGCTCAGACTCTTCATTAGGTTACGGTGTACAGTCCACATCGCACCCTGACTTTGCTGATTCAAATTCATGCGCATGACCAGGGGCTTGCCCATAGCTGAGCTGAGTTCAATAAAGCGCTTCCATGATGGATGATAGCGAAGAATGTAACCGACCAATAACTTTTTGTCGTATCTTTTTGCGGCATCGGCAACGCGCTGTGCCCCTTCTACAGAATCTGCCAATGGTTTCTCAATAAAAACATGTGCACCAGCTTCCATCGCCTTCAAGGCAAAAGCCTCATGAGTATCCGGATATGTGGAAATACAAACCGCATCAGGTCTGGTTTGCTCCAGCGCCTCATCATAGTCCGAAAATAACGGGTAGCTTCCACCAAGCTTTTCATTCAGAATCACCTTACTGTTACCAGTCGACACTAAACCACATACCTCAAACCCATCAATATGATGGTAGGATGTAGCGTGAGCAGTACCCATATTTCCACAACCCACGATTAATACACGAAGTGATTTTTTCATTTCAGACCACATTTATGGCCCTAACCTACAAAATAGAAATGATTTGGTCAACACGAAAAAACTATGCCGGTCGTCTTCCTCAAACTTAAGCTTCACCTGATTGTTGTTCATTAAAAAGCACAATGGAAGCAATAATCGTTGGAGGAACGGGATTGGTTGGAAATCATTTGTTGCTTCAGCTGCTGGACCATCCTGAATATACAAAAGTCACTGCCTTGGTGCGAAAATTAATGCCCTTGCAGCATCCGAAGCTTAAGCAATTGGCACTCGACTTCAACCACCTTGCTGCCTATGCCAAACAGATCAAAGGCGACGTGGTGTTTTGTGCATTGGGCACGACTGCGGAGAAGACACCCGATAAAGAGGAATATCGAAAAATTGATTACCAGTATCCTTTGGACATTGCGTTTATTGCGCAGCAAAATGGTATTTCGCAATTTCACCTGGTATCGGCCCTGGGCGCTAATGAGAAGTCGCCCATTTTTTATTCCAAACTAAAAGGTGAAGTAGAGCGCGACTTAAAGACCATTCCTTTTAGGTCGATCCATATTTACCGACCGTCCCTGCTGGATGGAGAACGAAATGAAAAGCGAACCGCCGAAAGGATTATGCTAAAATTGATGCGGATAATGAATCCTTTATTAACGGGTAAACGAAAGAAATACAGGAGCATCAAGGCAGAAAAAGTTGCTTCGGTTATGCTACATCAATCCCTCAAACCGATGGACGGTGTATTTACATATTATTCCAACGACATGGAGCTGTTAGCTAAATCGCCGACTTCAGTCCCAAGGTAAACCAGGAACCTGGCATTGGTACTGCGCCAGCTTCAATATATTGTACATTGAACAGATTGGCACCATCGGCATAAATACTGTAATGTTTCTGTTTAAATCCTAATCTTACATCCATCACTACATAGTTCTTGTAACTGATGCGTTCACAATAACGTGTCGTTGCAGTGAACGAAAGCTTTTTATATAGATCCGCACTTATTGTCCCACTCAACTGGTTTCTTAAACTCTCAAGCGCATAGCGTGAAAATATGGCGGTCGACAAAGTTTTTCTCAATCGCGGGTTGAGATTGGTATAAGAAAGTCCTGCCCTTAGATTACTAAGTGCATATGAAGAGTTCGCCAACATCGTATAGTCTCCACTGAATGTTAAACCCTGCGTGGTGATTCTACTATAATTTTGCGGCTGCCATGGATCAGCTTGTAGTGACTTAGTCCAATCAATAAAATTGTTGATCCTGCGTATGAAATAGCTGAGATTAAGGGCGAGACGTTCGTTGTTGAACTTAATTCCTGATTCTGCATAGCTGGATTTCTCGGGACTTAACTGGTCATTGCCTATATTGGTTGGCCCTTTATAATGTAGATCTGTAAAACTTGGCAAACGCTGTCCGGTTCCAATATTGGCAAATGCGCGCCAGTTGCCATAAAAATTGTATCCTGCATCCAGTCCCGGGAATACCTGCCAACCAAAATCTGTGTTATAATTCGTATATACTCCTGCATTGATCATCAGTCGCTCTACCAGGTCCAGTCTAAACTCTCCGAACACCCCAGCGTTACTGCGGTTACGTTCACCCAGGTTACTGCTGTTGATGCGTTCAGACCTGGCCTCCAGTCCTAAACCGAAAGTTCCCAGCGTAGTATAGATTGTATTGTTCAACTCCGCATCGAAAACATTTGTTTTGTGATGGTTGTGAAATTTATCTGGCGTTTGTTTGATATAAAGGTAGTCGTCCACACCGCTCCGATAGCTAATCCTGGGAACCATAATCCAGTTGTCCGTAAATTTAGTAGTATAAGCAATCGACGCCAATGTAGTTTCAACCGTTTCTTCTGA
>JAPSHM010000341.1 GCA_031179845.1 Pedobacter sp. | reverse complement strand
TTACATTCTCATCCCCCTCATCAGGAAATTCTTCAAAAATCCAGACTTCAGGATCATCTTTGTCGTTCAAGTAAAAAAACGTAAAATATTGATATCGATAATGAGAGATTGGAAAAATTGGCTTATCTAGTTTAAAGTTAGTTCTTGTAATAACCTCCTTGGCGAATTTTTGAATGTCATCAAAATCTTTATAGGAATATTGCTCACCATCAAAAAAATGGAACAAAAACTTTCCCCCAAAACTTTTCAAATACATTTTGTAGGCCAAAGGCAATATTCCATATTGGCGTTCGAAAGATTGGATTTCTTCATCAGTACATCCTTGAACATCATTCTCCAGTTCAATATCCAATTCAATAATAAAACGCTTAACTTCATCAAAGAAGTCTTTATAATGATCTATCATTCCAGTTCCATATTTTTTGATTCCCACTTCTTGATCTGCATGTTAAAGGTCATAAAATCCGTATTGATCGATAAGGTTAAAATAGATAGCTATTTGATTTATAGTTTTTTGAAATCAAATAGCTTAATCTGCTCTGTAGTGTTTCGAATATATAACTTGTTATCCTCCGAATCCGCATTATTAGTTGGATCGTCTGATACTTCTATCCTCAAGTCTTTATATTGGTAAATATTTTTGAGGAGATCAAGCACTATGTCTAATTTTATAGGAACCCAGTGTCGCCGTAATTAAAATTGCATAGGATAGATACATCATGATACTTCGAAAGAATCCATGCTGATTCAACAGAATGTTCGTTTGTAAGGAATATAAAAGCATCGTTGAAAGGCAGCATAACAAAGCGATGATGATCAGCAGTGTTCGGATTGCCATATCAGGCAGGTTACTTGGGACCATGTTATGATAACAAACTACCAGCAAAAAGTAGGTAGGCAGGGACAACACGCCGCCGAAAAGTATTCCAAAGCCAATAAAAAAAAGATAAATTCTGTAATCTTCCTGACCTCGGAAATAAATAGCGGAAAGAAGCGCTGTTAACAGTGGTCCTGCGAGTACAACCACCAACCAGGAATTAACCAGATACTTATATTTCTTGAACATGAAACTAAGATACTTATTCCATAACAAACTTGAATATCCAACTCACCTATTTTCCTGATGCATCCATTCGGTATCAGGAAACTACTGTCTTAAAACGTTAACGCGTAGAATGCAATTACCAGTATGGAGTCGAATTGGGGCAGGTTGCTTCAGGAGATTAAATCCGTTTTACCAAGTTCAATAGTATAAGACTGGAAGGAAATAATCGCGAAAGATAATGGTCTGCGGTCAAGGTTTATTACGTGAGCCTACTCTTACCGTATTTTATTTTTCATCACTCAGCTTATTCTTCTACCAGTAAGAAAATTTATAAGGAGAATTTAAAAGAGGTTTGTTTTGATAATCCTGAAAGTGTGATGTATATTTATCTAACCGCTTCCGAATTGATTAAAAAAACTTTATACTGTTATTCAATTGGACAATGTTGCCTATAATGGAGTAGGTTTATTAGACTATGAACATTCAGATATTTTACGAAAATTTACAGTTTTCAACGTTTTATTTTCGACCAACATTTTATAAATCATCAATAATAATTTTATTAGCAATGTCATATTCCATAGATTGCCACTCACAATCCGTCGATGAGCTGGTGCGTAAAGCTGAAAAGAATTTTTTAGTACCAGGAGTTAAAATTGAAGATTTAGTGTACGAAAAGAATGACTTGAGTTCAAAAAACGATCCCTTTGCTCCGTTTCTAGTTTCATTTACTCATATCGAAAATCCCCCTTGGAATGGGAAAGATGACTACGAGACACTGCATATTGGCTTCAACATAAATGAACTGAACCAAGTAAGTGAAATATACTTTGACGTGTTATTTTCATTTGACGCATATAATTTCTTAAAAACCAAAATGGGAATGTGGACTAGTTCTACCAATTTTGGGAACGCAGATGACGCTAATACTACGCCTAAGACATATCATTGGGCAATGAAAGACAATATTTTCTCCGTGTATATTGACTCGGTAAGTCAGAAAAAAATAATGATTATCTCGACTCACAAGAAATTGCCTGCTGAATAAGCCGGGGCTTCGATGGCCGTTACCATCAGATGGTTCGTTTTAAGCACTTAAGTTCGGTTACCTTAATGCAGAGCTAGGATCAGATTTTTGCCCGTTATCAAACTAAACGTTCGATAACGGGCATTTTTATAATTTGAACATTAAATATAAACCTGATAATCAAATACTTAAGTTTGGTATCCGACTTGTAATGCTTTGTCCAAATAAATAACTGATGGACAAACCAATCTCCGAAGAAGTTACTGCAAAAAGAAAGAAGAAAACACGGATCATCATCTTCATCGTTGCAGCCCTGCTTTTCATAAGTATATTCACCTTGCGGGCCTTTATAGCGCCTTCAATTCCTAAAGCTGAATTTACAACCGCAATAGCAGAGACAGGCGACATTGAAAATACGATAAATGCAACGGGCGAAGTATTGCCCGAGTTTGAAGAGCGATTGACAAGTCCAATCAATGCAGCCGTCAGAGATGTTTTAATGGATGCCGGAACTCAGGTTAAGGCAGGTCAGTCAATTCTTGCCCTTGACAAATCAGCGGCTCAGACCGACTTTGATAAGCTTAACTTCCAAATAGAATCTAAAGAGAATGAGATCAGAAAGCTTAAACTTGATCTTGAAAAGACTTTTTATGACATCAACTCCAATAATAACATCAAGCAGCTGCGCATAGCCAATCTTAAAGATGCGGTAACAAGTGCCCAAAGACTATACAAAGCCGGGGGCGGGACAAAAGAAGATGTGGAGCAGGCCCAGCTCAATTTAAAAGTAGCGGAGCTTGAGAAACAGCAGCTTGAAAATGAGATCAGCAGCAAGCAGCAAACGATGAAAATTGAGATCCGCGAAGCAGAAATTGCACTCGCCATTCAAAAGAATGATCAATTGGCGTTAAAGCGAAAACTTGATCTGGCCAATGTGGTTGCTACACGAGATGGCGTAGTAACCTGGGTAAATAAAAATATCGGGGCCAGCGTAAGAGAAGGTGAATCACTTGCCAGAATTGCAAACCTGAGCAGTTATAAAGTAGCTGGTAGTATTTCTGAAAATATGCTTGATCAGCTGCATAAGAACATGGCGGCCATTATCAGAATAAATGATATTCAGCTGAGAGGGATTGTGTCAAGTGTGTCGCCGGCCGTAAATAATTCAATTGTGTCGTTTGAGATCCAATTGGATGAAAAGAACAATAAACTACTCCGGCCAAACATGAGAGTCGATGTTTTTCTAGTTACAGCAATCCGAAACAAAGTGATTCGTGTAACCAATGGCGCCGCCTTCAAAGGCGCTGATCAGCAGGAAATTTTCACAATAGAAAAGGGAAAGGCCATTCGTAGAAATGTTAAAACCGGTCTCAGTAATTTCGATTACATAGAAATCATTAGTGGCCTAAAGGCTGGGGACAGGGTGATTACATCCGATATGACAAAGTATGCGTATGCAAAGGAAATTTCAATTACCAATTGATCACTATCGTATGAAAATCAGTTTCACAACGCTAATGATCCTATATGTCTTGAACACTTTCGGCTCCGGTCTGACCGAAAACGATATTTTAAAAGGGAGTACCACCGATACGATAAAGTTGTCTTTAATTGATGTTGTGGAGCGGGCGAAATCGAATTCTATAGCCGCAAGGCAAGCGACTACTGTTAAAGAAACAAAATATTGGGAATGGCGAACATTTAAGTCCAACTACCAGCCACAGCTTGCATTAAGCGGCATTTTGCCTGGCTATAATAAAACCTATGCACAGGTACTTCAACCGGATGGTACAGTGGCTTTTCAACCGATAAGAAATGACAACTCATCCCTAACGCTCGATTTTAGTCAGCGTTTGGCAGCAACGGGAGGTACGATCTATGGAACCACCCAGTTGCAACGCTTTACC
>JAPSHM010000072.1 GCA_031179845.1 Pedobacter sp. | reverse complement strand
CTTTTGCTAAGTTACAATATATTGCAGAGGATTGAATACAGAATATTTCATAGCAGGGCGAATAGCCATAAAATCAGCGCGTACTTTTTCTAAGCTTATCGTTCGGATAGCGATAGCTGGCGTGATGCTAAGTCTGGCTGTCATGATGCTCTCTGTTGCCATTATTAAGGGCTTTAAAACCG
This sequence comes from Pedobacter sp., assembly GCA_031179845.1. Classification (GTDB taxonomy): domain Bacteria; phylum Bacteroidota; class Bacteroidia; order Sphingobacteriales; family Sphingobacteriaceae; genus Pedobacter. The sequence goes on along the minus strand of JAPSHM010000072.1, from coordinate 14,713 downwards.
AAATCCAGGAGAAAGTAAGGGGATATATTGGCGATGTCAGGGTATTTAAATATAGCCTGAATAATTCCTTTGAGCTTACGCCTTTTGTTCCTGCCAAAGAAACGATAACACAGCTCAAGAACAATCCAGATGTTGAGTTTTTTCAGCCTTATGCCACAAAGCCTGCCATCATTTCAGCTAACGATGAAGTAGAAGGGATTAATTTTAAGGGGATCGATAAGACCTTCAATTGGGATTATATCAGTAAACATCTGGTAAGTGGATCTGTCATTAATTTTGCAGACAGTGTAAAGGCTTCGAGACAAATTTTAATTTCTCAATACACCGCAAACAGATTGAAGCTAAAAGTTGGCGACGATTTCATCATGTATTTTGTTCAGAACCCTCCGCGGAAGCGTCCTTTTAAAATTGTTGGGATCTATAATATAGGTGTTGAAGAGATTGACAAAGGTTTTGTTATTGGCGACCTAAATATCATCAGGAGATTAAACAACTGGAAGCCTAATGAGATTGGGGGAATTGAGATCAGGATTAAAGATTTCTCCAAGCTGAAGACAGTATCAGATGGCATCTATGATCATATGGAGATGAATTTGAAATCAGAGTCTGTTTCACAATATTTTCCGGCAATTTTTACCTGGCTATCGTTATTGGATATCAACACAAAGGTGTTACTCGTGCTCATGATGGTGGTAGGCGTAATTAATATGGTTACCGCTTTACTCATTATGATCCTTGAACGGACAAATATGATCGGCATATTAAAAGCTTTTGGAATGTCAGACTTTAGCGTTATGAAAATCTTTTTATATAACGCACTATACCTGGTTGGCTTTGGGTTACTGTTAGGCAACCTTCTTGGCTTGGGTCTTGGACTTTTGCAACACTATACACATTTTTTCAAGTTGGATCAGTCGTCCTATTACTTATCCTATGTTCCAGTGGAACTCCATTTTGTAGATGTACTTGTTTTGAACATTGCGACCTTTTTAATCTGCGTGTTGGTTCTGATACTGCCATCCATGTTGGTTAGTCGGATCAGTCCATTGAAAGCAATCAGGTTTAAATAAGAATAGTCGCGTCTGGCAGAGAATAATTATTGTTCAACCCTACATTTTTAACAAAGGTTAAGCGGCAGGTTTTTCTGCCGCTTAACTGACTATGATACAGTAAACAACGTTTACTACTGTTGACCTGAATTATAGTTGATCATCCACTGGGTGCTGAATTTGTCGACCACTATACCAAAGTAGCCCCAAAACATGTTGTCCATTGGCATTTCTACTTTTCCATCGACAGCTAATTCCTTGAATACGCGATCCGCTTCAGCTGCACTTTCTACATCAATGGAAAGATAGAAATTGTTTCCTGGAATCCATTTATGTCCTGCTGACTCAAGTGTATCGGTTGCCATCAGGATCGTGCCATTTGGCAGTTTTAAGGAGATATGGCAGATCTTGTCTTTCTCGGCTTCGGGCGTCTGATCTTCTGGCATATCCCTAAAGCGCATCATCATTGTAATATCGCCGCCAAGTATTGATTTATACAAATTAATTGCTTCCTCGGATGTACCAGGAAAATTTAGATAAGGGTTAAGTGCTAACATAGTTTTGAATTTATTTAGATGTTTATACGAATCAAATATAGGAGGATTAGCGCAAGACATTGGGGGCTCGATACGGCAATATCGGGGGTTAACTGCGACAGGTTTTCCAACATACGCGTGGTGCAAACAGTTGATTGGGATAAGTACTCAGGTAGATTAGCACAGGTGAAGTTGAAATAAAGAAGCTGTGGACTCAATCTGTCGGCCTGCTTATAAACTTATTTGCGTAAATTTGCCATTTGATAAATTAATAAAGATACTGTGTCGTTAGATAAATTAAAACTAAGCAAGTCGCTGGTAGCCGCTATGAATGATGCCGGATACCTATCTGCAAAAGAAATCCAGGCAAAAACAATGTCCCGAATTATTGGTGGGCAAGATATCATTGCGATTGGCCCGGAAGGCTGCGGTAAAACCACCACCTATGTGCTGGGAGTTTTAATGAAGCTAAAATACAGCACTGACGAAGCCCCTAAAGTATTGATCCTGGTACCTGATGCCGAACGCGTAGAAGCCGTAATAGCGGAGTTTATGCTGTTAAGCAAGAACAGGAACCTGCGGATCATTGGTTTATATGGTAATGGTGGTATGGAAGAGGAAATTAACGAACTGCTGGATGGCATTGATATCGTTGTTGCCACACCAACCAGAGCACGTGCAGTGTATTTAAAACTCGGCTTAAACCTGAACAGACTCCAGACCTTTATCGTTGATGATGCTGAAGTTATCGTGAAACAAGGCATGCAACTGCCAGTTGCCGAACTGGCGAGAAGTGCAGGTAAAGTGCAGCATCTGATCTTCACCACTGTTGTGCACGATAAATTGAACCTGATGATCGATCAGTTCATGAGTTTTCCTACGACAATTGAAGTGGAAGAGATGGGCGAAAGTCAGGCTGAAACACATGAACTTTTGCTTTATCATGTGCCCAATTTCAAAACCAAGATCAATCTCATGAACCTTTTACTTAGAGATGATGAGGTCTTCGATAAGGTTGTGGTATTTGTCAACACGCGTTTAACGGCCCAAAAGCTTTCTAACAATCTGCACTCTGCAAAACCAGGTGCTGTTTCGGTACTAAACCCTTTATTTTTTGACGAAGAAGGATTTGATCACATTGACGATTTCAAGGATACACCTGAAGCCAGAGTCTTGATTGTTGCAAATGAAGGCTTCTCAACGCTTGACCTTTCTGGTATTCACTACATGTTCCATTTTGAGGTTCCTGAAGAAAAGGAAACTTTTTTAAGCAGAGTAGTTAAAGAGGGCGATGAAGAAATTGTGGCCATTACTTTCTCCACCGATTTGGAACTTGCGGAAGTAAAAAAAATAGAGCAGTCGCTCGGTAAAAAGATTGAAGTAATGGAATTGCCAGAAGGCTTGATCATCGACAAATCGGCTAAACCTGCGCCAATTAAAACGAAAAAGGAAGTCAATGACGGCCCAAAGGGTGGTGGAGCTTTCCATGACAAGAAAGAAAGCAACTCTAAAACTCACAACTACGGAATTGGACAGAAAGCAAAGATGACGATGAAAAAGAAACACGGATAGTTTATGCGGTGATTATGTTAACGAAAATTAATTTTAAATTAATATAATTTGATTATTATTGTTTAATAATTAGTTGTAATTCTATTAACGCTCTCTAATGAATAGATTTTATTTTATTCTTATGACGTGGCTTGCGAGCTGTTTCGCAGGTCCACTATATGCTCAAAAATTAACATTCAGTTATGATGCATCAGGAAATCAGATTGAAAGAAGATGGGTCTGTGTAAATTGTTTAACTGATGACAATCGCGCCTTAGCGCAGAAAATCGCATCTCAAAATAAAATTGAACAGAAAATAGAAGACTTTAATGCAGGACGAATCATTAAAGTGTACCCCAATCCGGTTAGTGAAATCTTAAGCGTCAATTGGCAAACGCCAGAAAAAATTTTCTTAAAAAGTATAGAAGTATTTGCTATGGCGGGGAACCGGGTGTTTCGTGCTACCTATCCGCCTGGACAGCTTGAAGCCGAAATTCCTTTTAACAGACTTCCGCCAGGAACGTATATTCTTATTGGATATTATTCAGATTCCAAAACACAATCTATCAAAGTCATTAAAATATGATTATATAATCTCCAAATAAATGAAACGTTATCTCATTCCTTTCTTACTCGTTCTTGGAATTCAAGCCTCAACCGCACAAACCGATACTGCTACCACTGCGGTTGATTCAACAAAAAAGGTCATACAGATTTCTAATGAGATTAAAGCGGTACCTGGTGCAAAACCTCAGTTCAAAACAGAATTAATAAACGCAGCAGCTAACGTAGAAGAATCTGCAAACCTCATGAAGGCAGAGGCATCAACATCATCGGTCAGTGCTTTAGGTGCGGCAGGAAAAACAAAGGCTACACTAGATGTTTCTTCAAGCGGGGGGGCAACCTTTTCTATTCCTATTACCTTACCTCCGGGGATGGGAAGTGCAGTGCCGCAACTGGGATTGGTATATAATAGCCACGGTGGTCACGGTACAGCAGGATATGGTTGGAATATTTCGGGCCTTTCAGCAATATCCAGAATTCCTTCGACTTCATTTCATGACGGGCTGATTAGTGAAGTAAATTTTGGTGTGCATGACCGGTTTGCGCTGGATGGCCAGCGCTTAATATTAAAAAGCGGAAAATATGGTGCTGATGGTGCTGAATACCAGACAGAAAACTATTCAAACACTAAAATCATTTCCCGTGGCGTTTCCCCATACGGTGCAAGTTACGGTCCTCAGTATTTTGAAGTATATCTTCCAGACGGAACGAAAGCCTATTATGGCCTTACCCAAAATTCCAGAGCGCCGGCTGATTACGCAGTTACTTACACAATAAATCCATTAGGGGCAAGGATAAATTATACTTATAGGACCAGTGGCAGCACTTTAAGTATCTCACAGATTACCTATGGATCTTTCAACTCCTCCTCAGGCATAAACCAGATAAATTTTAGTTATGTAGCGGCAAATAGGACAGAGAAAATTTACGTAGGTGGGCTCTCAATCTCCAGAAGTGAAATATTAAATAAAATCTCTGTAGTGGCCAATGGTACCAATTTCAGGCACTATCAACTTACTTTTAATGCCATCCCGCTTCTTAATTATCAACGACTGGCGAGCATACAAGAATTTGATGGTGGAGAAACGGAGGCTTTTAATCCGATAAATTTTACATATGCATCCACAGGAAGTGTAATTACGAGTAATACCATTTCGAATTTAAGTTTATCAAAGATAGGAAGCAATAATTCTCAACTTATTACCAGCGATTTTACCGGCGATGGTTCCATGGACTTTTTACTGTATCCGAATTCAAAGGACAAATTTTGGGCTTTTTACGATCTGGAACCGGGGTCGCAATACATGCACATTGGGTATGAAATTAATATAGGACGCTTCAAGGAAATTTTTCCTGCGACTTGGCTAACTCACAATAATAAAATCTTAGCTGGCCAGGGAATGACTGTAATAAAAGATGCTCCAAATGGAGCTTTAGAATTTGAAATGTATTCATCAGGAACAGTCACCCCAGTGTATTACCAGTATGATCGGATGTGGTTGGATGTTCCTAAAACTCCTGGTTATTGGTCACAATTCGAGGAACGAATGATGGATGTCGGAAATAATTTGCGTTGGCAATTTATATCTGGTGATTTCAATGGCGATGCATTAACTGATGTAATTGCGATCCATGATGGTTTAGTCGCTACAGGTGAAGAAGTACATTATTATCATGACCCAAGAGATGATAGGACCAGTTACTACTATGCTACACCCACATTCAGCGATCTAGGTTCTTCCGCTTACTTTGTTAACCTGGATAGACGTTTAACTTCGAACCATGTCATAAATTTAGGCGAACTCACTGAGTCGTTTTTTTCAAATGACAAGCTTTATTCTGGAGATTTTAATGGAGATGGCAAGTCTGATATCTTACATGTAGGCAGTAATAATAAGATGTCTGTTTATACGATGAACAGCGAAAATATATTAGAACTTTTATGGCAAACATCAGATAGTAGGATTACTAATAACCAACCTCTTCTAATGGGCGATTACAATGGAGATGGCAAAATCGATCTGATGTTTTCTACGGGAAATAACTCACTTTTTGCCACATTTATGTCGACAGGCAAATCGTTCGAAAAATATGAAAGATACCAACCGTTTAGCAATACCGCCGGAAGCTACGATGGCACACCGGGAGTGGAAAGAATGGAACAATATTATTTAGTTCCAAATGATGTAGATGGAGATGGCAAAACAGATATTATATCTGCTCGTACCAGTACCAGAAATAATAATGCCAATGGGATGGCTTACATTACAGTTTATCACAATTTAAGCGTTGGAGCTTCTCAACCAAATTTTGTTATCGGGACCAGCGGGAGTCAGTATACTAATTTGATACATTATCCAATACCCATATTTCTAAATCCCATTAGACCAAATCACAAATTGCAATTTGGGTTTATGAGTGATAATAGTGTGTCTCTTTTTAAATTTTCCAAAGATTTCAGAATAGAATCGCAAATGACGGGTGTTTCCCAGGATGGCATTTACCACCAGGTAGAATACAAAGGATTATTGCCAGATCGATATGAAGGCAATGGTGTTCCATTATATCAAGCCGGGTATAATCAAACCTATCCCTATTTAGATTTGCAAAGTGCGCCAAGTATGAACGTAGTAAGTAAACTTACACGTTATCTTGGAAGCTCGCAGCTGATTCAGGTTTTCGGATATGGAAAAGCTATAAACCATGTTGGAGGGATGGGATATTTGGGATTTGGGGAATCGATTCGAAGCAATTGGCATACTGATGATAGTGATGTGAATAAGATGTTCAATATCAGCATCAATAGTCCGTTATTGCGAGGGGCACCTTTAAAAACATTTACATCAAAGTCGCCATATTTGAGCTCCGCTGTAACAACCGCAGTTCCCCTGCCTGCTGATACTACTTTATCTTTACTGGTGCCAAACGCGCAAACAATTATTGCTGCTAATTCTATAACATTGCTGCCGGGTTTTGAAGCTAAGGGAAGTAACGGTGATTTTATAGCCAGGATAAACGACCCTGCACAGGGTACAGTAAAGGATGGGGGAACGCTTAGTGATTATATTACCCGCACGGATTATGCTTATAACACCCAATTGCTGCCCAATAAGGTTTTTGTAAATGTTCCTAAATCTGTATCTACCAAAGATCTGTTGAACCAGACCAATTCCCTGCAGCTGACGAATTACGATGAGTATTACAATGCAACAAAAACTACAATCAATTTTGGAGGTGCAGGTAATAAAACGGTAGACGTTATTTATGGTAATAACCCCGGAATCGGCTATTACATCGGTAGAGTACTCAGTACGAAAACGACATTAGACAATGGATCCGATAAATTTACAACTTCAGAAGAATATAGTTATACTGGTTTTTTGGCCACCCAGATCAAAGCAAAGGGAAATAATACACCATATACAACTGAAAACCTTGTTTACGACCAATATGGGAATGTGACGCAAAAAACGGAAATTGCTTCTGGTGGCGGACAACGTACCATATCTATGACATATGATCCTACCGGCAGATTTATGACTCAAAATGTCGATGCTGAGGGTATGGCCAGTTCATTCGTTTACGATACGTCAACGGGAAACGTACAAAGCAGAACAAACCCTTTTAACCAGACAGATACATATTTGTATGATACCTGGGGGCGACAGATAAGTATGACCGATTTCCTCAATGTTAAATCCATTCGAAGCTACCAAAAGGGTGATAATAATACTATCATTATTACTGACAGTGATGATGAGGGAAATTCCAATGTTCAAATAGTTAATTCGCTTGGGCAGACTGTTGAAAGCAAGCAAAAAACGATTTCTGGACAATTCGTTGGTAAGGCGTCGCGGTTTGATGTATACGGCCGGTTATCTGAGGAAAGTCAGCCAGGGCAGCCGAGCAGTTACAATCAGTGGGACCAAACCATTTATGATGAATATGGCAGAGTTAAACAGCTGCTGGCCTTCACTGGGAGAATCACTAATTTTAGTTATAATGGGCTCAATACGACCGTAAGTGACGGAACAAAATCTGTTACAACAACAAAAAACCAATTGGGCCAAATCGTGAAACTTCAGGATCCTGGAGGTACGATTAATTACAATTATTTTGCAAATGGAAATTCAAAAAGCACGAGTTATAACGGTATTTCCCAAATCATCGAACAAGACGGATGGGGGCGTAAAACAAAGTTAACCGATCCTTCATCAGGTGTGTATTTATATGAGTACGACGGTTTTGGACAATTGGCGAAAGAGACGACACCAAAAGGAGTTACAGTTTATGCATACGACGCGGTCGGCAAGCTACTGAGTAAAAAGATAACTGGTGATGAAACCGATATGCAATGTACTTATGCCTATGATGCTACAACGAAGCTGCTTTCTAGCATGAACTTGACCAATGCTGATGGTAATAATGCAGTTTATCGGTATACTTATGACGCAAATAGACGATTAAGCACCAGTATTGAAGATAATTTGCATGCCCAGTTTGTGAAAGAATTTACTTATGATGCCTACGGCCGAGTGAGCACAGAAAGTTACGGTGCAAAGAATAAGTTAAATAACATTGTGGTTCAAAAAGCGATTACACTACATTACCAGAATGGACAGCTTTTGCAAACTACTCTTCAGGGTTCGGGCCAAATTTTGTGGAAAGTTAATGGCATTGATGCAAGTGGGCGAATTAGCACTGCATTACAAGGTGCTGCCTTAAAAACTACCTTCAACTACGATACCTATGGACTCCCGCAACAGCGAACCCTGGATCGGATATCTGGTTCCGCAGCGAACTTGATGAACCTCGGATATAACTTTGATGGCCAACGGGGAATATTAAACAGTCGTAGCAACAGTGCCTTCAACTGGACCGAAAGCTTTAATTATGATAATCTTGATCGGTTAACGAATTTTAACGATAACAATGGAAACTATAGTCAGACTTATGACGATGGCGGGCGTATAAAATCAAATGTTCTGGGAGATTACAGTTATCAAAGTAATACTTACAAACAAAGTGAATTAGCATTAAGTCCTGCCGGTGATGCATATTACCAGGCCAGGGCTTTACAGCAAATTACCTGGAACGCTTTTAAGAGTCCTGTTGAAATTATAGAACAGGGGCGTGAACGCATCAGTTTCCAGTATAATGCGGGCTTAGGCAGGTCGCATATGTACTATGGTGGTCAAGAATCCGATAAAATGCTACGCCGTTACCGCAGACATTATGCTGAAGATGGAAGCATGGAAATTACCAATGATTTCCAAAATGGAATCACAAGTTTTGTCTTTTATTTAGGTGGAGATGGTTATACTGCTCCTGCGATCTGGAAAGAAGTACATGGCGCTTCTGTTACCAAAAACCTTTACTACTTGCACAGGGACCATTTAAACAGTATTGTAATGATCACCGACGAACAGGGGGGGATTGTAGAAAAAAGACAATTTGATGCCTGGGGTAATATTGTACAACTGACCGATGGCAATAACAACGCACTTACAACATTTTTGATCATTGATCGGGGGTTTACCGGTCATGAACATTTATTAGGTGTTGGCTTGATACACATGAACGGCAGGCTATATGATCCCTACTTACATAGGTTTCTTTCTCCGGATAACTTTGTACAGGATCCCTACAATACCCAAAATTTCAATCGTTTCGGTTATGCGCTGAATAATCCCTTAATGTTTACCGATACAAGTGGAGAAATTATATGGGCGGCCGTTTTTGTCGGAATGGCGGTAGGCGCGCTTGTCGGCGGTGCTAGTTACGTGGCTTCGGCAATAATGACAGGAACCTGGAGCTGGGGTGCTCTTGGAGTATCGATATTATCAGGGGCTGTTGTTGGGGGTGTATCTGGGGGATTGATTTCAGGTTCGCCAGCTACTTTTTCCGTTGGGAAAGCTCTTGGGCAAATGGGAGCTGCTTTTGCTAGCGGTTTTTTACCTTCGATTAATGGGTCAATAGGGAATTTTAACTTTAGCATTTCCCCAGCAATTGCTTTTGGCAAATCATTTGGTGTTGGAGCCAATTTAAGTGTTGGTTTTTCAGCAGGCGCATGGAATATTGGTGCTGGTGTAGGCGTTATGCACTATGGCAACTATCAGGGATTTGGTGAGGGCGGGACACAGATACGCCGATCGCTGATGGCAGGTTATAGCAAAGGAGAATTTAGTGCAAGTTTGAGCACTAGTTTTTGGAAAGGAAATGGAGCGATGAATGAGTTTAATCAAAGAACAACAATGTTAAGTGTAAGAAAAGGGGATTGGGGATTTAGCTATGAAAACGATGGTAGCCCTTTTAGTTATGCGGGGAAAATACTCAGTAACGATACCGATATGTTTAGAACAGCTGCTGTGTCAATAGATTACAAGGATGTGTCATTAAAGATGAACTTATTTACCGGTAAATCTGGAACAGATGAAAGCGGTCTGCCATTTGACGAGGCGATAAAAGATAAGAATTTAGTAAATTTCAAGGAAGGTGCAAAGTCTGGAACTTGGAAAAATGGAAGTGCAAACATGTATAGATTAGGAACCCTTTCACTAGGACATAAAGGATATCATACGGGTATAAATTCTGAACATATTAGAAATGCTTTCCAAAATTGGTTCGCTCATACTGTTGTGGCCCCTCAACCAAGATTTAAAATGTTGGATAAGCGATGGAATCCGTATTTTCAATATCAGTCATTAAACAAATATTCTTTATGGTAAAATTAGGTACTGTATGTTTACTATTTATGTTGATCAGTTCGTGTCTTCCTCCGTCCATCCACAATAGAAAATTTCTACTTCGGAATAAAAAATCCAGTATTAGCGATGGTATTAGAAAGGACGGGTATTACTTTTATGAAGACATCGGTGAGAATAATTTGGGAGTAAATGTGATCATCTTTTTTGAAGGAGGATTCTTAAAGGATATTGGCTTCATCTCTGCAATCGATAGTGGATATCACGGGATAGAATATAAAGATTTATGTCCAGAAATGTCAAACGCTAGGGAATTCACAGCAGCACTTAGAAAAACAGAGTGTGTATTGGATAATTATCGCCTTTTTTTTAATCAGGACCTTAACTTCATTAATAAGAATTCGGTAATTTCTGATTGGGGGAAATACGAGGTAGACGGTGACAGCATTAAGATTCAATATTTCTATAACTATCGTGGGAATTATTATTTAACCGAGAAGAGTGGAATAATAAGCGCAGATAATACTATTACTTTAAGCAAAAAGTATTATTATAGAATCAAAAAGAACTACCCCATTGATGTGAAATATCGTTTCCAAAACTATGACCGTAAGGATATCGCGATACCTGATGTGATCAAATCAATTAATTAAAATCAATAATGGTCATTATGTTAAGCAGAATAAGTACCACATTTCTATTGATATTATTGTGTGTGTTTAAATTAAACGCCCAGTCTATTAACGGTACTCAAATGGACGGCCGTCAACAAAACAATATCCTTACCGCGGTGCCCTTTCTTCTCATTATGCCACAAGCCAGATCAGGAGCAATGGGAAATGCTGGCGTTGCCATCGATGCCGATGCAAATGCTTCATCAATTAATGCTGCTGCGATTGCTTTTCTTCCCGTAAAAACTTGGGGCGCATCTGTCACTTACAGTCCCTGGCTAAAAAGTCTGGTGCCGGACATGAGTTTATCTTATCTGAGTGGATATTACCGTGTTAATGAGCGAAACACCATAGGGGCATCTTTAAGGTACTTTTCTATTGGCACCGTTCAATTTACAGATCTTAATTCGCAGAATATTGGTATATATAATCCTAATGAACTTGCCTTTGATTTCAGTTATGCCCGTAGCTTTGGGCCAGATTTTAGTTTAGGTGGATCGGTTAGATATATACATTCAGATCTTTTCAGCGGCCAATCAGTAGGCGGCGCTCAGGTAGAGGCCGGTAAGGCTTTAGCTGTTGATATCTCCGGGTTTTATAAACGCGAAGGATATTTTCTTAGTGAGCCTGTGATTTGGTCTGCCGGAATTAACCTTACTAACATTGGGACTAAGATTGCTTATAGTGCCAGTAATGTTTCTTATTTCCTTCCCGCGAACTTTCGAATTGGTGGAGCAGCTACTTTCCTAAAAAATAATGACCGATTAATTGTAGCGCTAGACCTGAATAAACTGATGGTACCTACACAGCCAATTTATGATCAAAATGGCAATATAAGCAAGGGAAAAGATCCTGACAGATCAGTGCCTGCCGGTATTTTTGGTTCTTTTGCTGATGCTCCCGGTGGGATTTCAGAAGAGTTAAAAGAGATAAATATTTCAACAGGGCTGGAATATAGCTTTCAAAATACGTTTGCCCTAAGGGCTGGGTATACCTATCAAAGCCCTGAAAAGGGGAATAGCACCTACTTTACTTTGGGTGCTGGATTTAAGTATAATGTATTGTCAATTGATCTGGCTTATCTTGCCGGCAAAACAACAAATAACCCCCTGGCCAATACACTACGAGTAGGTATTCAAGCTGGGTTTGGTAGAAAAATAAAATGAACTAATTAAGTTTATTCTTCGCTAATATTTCTTCCAGTCTGGTTATTTTATTGTTTTGCTCTATCGTGTATAGTGTCAATTCTTCGATTTTTTGCAGAAGTTTAATTTGAAAATCATTCATATTTATACCTTCAGATTTCATTTCTTTCTCAGGAGCAATTTCCGGTAAATGCTTATTAGTCTGTACGTACTTTTCTAAATCACTGAGTGGCATTAATTTGTAATTTTTATTAAATACGTGATCTGCTCCGGCTGATACTGACACTTTAACCTCGCGGCAGCTGACCAATCCAGCCACAGTAAGTGTTGCCCCCGCTGAAGGAATCAGTGTACCCAAAGACAAATTTCCATTTATGGAATGATTACCGTTTCCACCTATGATGAGGTTTCCCCCTGATTGCACATCGTTCTTAGAATCCAGTAAGGTTATCCAATCTGACCAAGAAGGTTGATTATAAAATGCTTCCCGATATCTGATTTTGGAATTATCCCAACCGCCGAAATACAATTGACTAGTTTGATGGTTGCCTAATCCATATATTTCCATCACTGTGCCATATCCAGTTGGGCCACCATTTCCATAGTTGTCCCAAAGTTTTATAGACATTGGATTTAAAGTTGACCTAGGTGGGGCAGAAAAGTTAATATGATGGTGCATGAAGTTTATCTCGTTAACCTGGCTATATCCAAACCATGGAAGTATAAGGACGATTATCATTAAATAAAATTTTTTCATCTTACTTCAATTTAGATTTTAAATATTCAATGTCATGTTGTTGTTGTTCTGCTTTTTTGTTCACTTCAATTAAGTATAGAGTCAGTTCTTCGATCTTCTGCAATAGTTTTTTATTCATATCTCCGAGCTCGACTCCGTTCTTCTCGACTTCCCCAGCAGAAGGAATGCCTGGTAAATGGCCTTTCTCGTTGATATACTTTTCTGTATCCCGAAGCGTTGGGAGTTTATAGGAGTTAGTAAAGACATAATCCGGCCAATTAGCTATTTCTACTTTGATCTCCTTGGCCTTAATATTCCCGTTTACAGCAAGTTTAGAACTGGGCGTTGTTGTTCCAATTCCGACATTGCCATTTACGATGCTCATTACCATGATAGACCCTGTTGGATCATATGGGTTAGGGTATGCTTGATTATAAAATCTGATACCACCATAAAGCGAATGTGCAGAAAGGGTTAAGCCAGTGTGTTGATTAATCATGAACGGAACAGCGCCCGCTCGAAAATTGGGCCTGGGATCCAAACTGTTATCAGGGGAATTTCCCCAACCGAAAATAGCGCCTGCACCGCCAGATTTGGTCAAATTTCCTATTGTTATATTGTTATATGTAGCATCTTGTCCAAAACAGGTGCTGGTTATAACCAATGTTAGAAAGATAATGTTTAATAGCGATTTCATATTAGTGAATCTTTGATTTCAGTTCTTTGATTTCCTTTGCTTGTTCTTTAAACTGCGATTCATTTTGCTTTTTCATCTCAATCAAATGCAAAGTCAGCTCTTCAATCTTCTGCAGCAGCTTCCCATTCAATTCCCCTAAATCAATACCATTGGCTTCTACCTCGGCAGCAGATGGTATTCCTGGCAGATGTCCCTTCTCTTTGATGTGTTTTTCCGTTTCCCAAAGGGTTGGGAGTTGATAGTCTTTTGCAAATACATAATCCGGCCAGTTAGCTGTTTCTACTTTAATTTCTTGTGCGCGGATTTTCCCGTTAACAGCGAGCTTATAGGCTTTAGGGTCCGTGGTCCCGATCCCTACGTTTCCATCTGGGCCAATTCTTAATCTTTCGATATTTGACGCGGTACTAAAAGTAATGAAACCACCAGTAATGCTAGGTCCGCGATAAAAACTGATGGAACTATTAGTTTGACCAAAAAAATTATGAATAATAGAAAAGCTTTTTCCATTGTATGCCGTGTATTGAGTTTCAAACCCCTGAGTGCCAATGAATGTTCCGTTTCCAGAATTGTTTCCTTCTGGCAATCTGCCGAGTACGGCTCCTAATGCTCCATTTGGTATCCATGTAGCGACATCAAATGCACTTCTGGGTGTTGTTGTGCCAACTCCTGCATTTCCACTTGGTGGAAATGTATTTTGAGCAACAGAAATAAGGGGTAAAAAGACAGAAACAAGTAATAAATGGTACTTTTTCATCCGATGGTAATTATATGGCTATAAGAATAGTGAGTTATGAAAGCCACTCGCAATATTGCTTGAAAAAGTGCAATTGCAGGAAATAAAAGCGTAATGCTTGAAAAGCTGTTTAGAATTCTAAAAGAATATCCTTCAGTTGAGTTGAAGAGCATGTTGAGAAGCGTTAAATAAGGGTAATTTTCTGGTAAATATGTAAAAAGTTTTTTATAAAATAAAAAGAATAAGTATTAGTTATCATTTTAGTAACATTGCATTTCAATAACGCATTTCCTCCCTGCTTGACGGAAAAAATTACCTTCTTAGAGG
>JAPSHM010000071.1 GCA_031179845.1 Pedobacter sp. | reverse complement strand
CATATTTCTGCTTATTTCTGAACATAATATTGCTGCAGAAATGGCAACGTTCAAAGACTCAGCACCGCCAACCCTGGGAATGGTGACTGGATTAGTCATTAATTTCATCACTTCAGGCGTTATTCCCTGCCCTTCATTTCCCAGGATCAGGATTCCCTCTGAACCCCAGTTGGTTTTATAGATACTTTCGCCATCCAGAACTGCGCCGAAGACGGGTAGTTCAAGGTTTTGTAAAACTGAAGGAAGGTCTTCGTAATAGACGGTTATCCTGCTTAAAGAACCCATTGTAGCCTGTACAGTTTTTGGATTGTAAATTTCTACACAATTGTTTGAACAGAGGATCTGCTGAAAGCCAAACCAATCTGCAGTGCGGATGATGGTACCCATGTTTCCTGGATCTTGTACGCCGTCAAGAACCAAAGTGAAGGTGTTTTTCAATACAGAGGTCGCAAAAACAGGAGCCTCCGGAAGATATACCAGTGCTAA
Organism: Pedobacter sp.; assembly: GCA_031179845.1. Classification (GTDB taxonomy): domain Bacteria; phylum Bacteroidota; class Bacteroidia; order Sphingobacteriales; family Sphingobacteriaceae; genus Pedobacter. Next base: position 14,457 of record JAPSHM010000071.1, on the reverse strand, counting down.
AATTCCCTGCGGCGTCTGTAATGTACTAATCTTGTCCAATTCAGCGTTGTTTACTTCAAATAACTTTATATTTGCTGACAATGCCGGGCGTAAGGATTGGTACTGAGGAAGGTGATATATACTGTGTATTTGATATTTAGATTGCGTAAACTCTTCAATAGATTTTATACCTTCAATAATAAATATCCCGTGCTCCCTGCGGTACTTTTTTTGATGTAACGACTTAATAAAACTTATCTGAGATTTTGAAAGCATACCACGATTATAAAAAATATGTTCTGTTTCGTGCAATATTACTATTTATTATTGTTTTTGTTACAGCATGTTCATCAACAAAATACATTGCCGATACGCAGTCCATTGTTAAAAAAGTAACGATAGATAGCATACCAAAGGCTTTTCAGGAAGAAGCTTACAACTATATTCAAAAAGACATCCGACCAAGTTCGCGACTAGGAATCAATGTGTTGATCTATAATATCTTTAATACCAAAGACGGTAAATATAAGACAGCGAACCTTAAACCTTTGGGTACACCTCCACCGATCCTGGACAGTGCTCTTGTAGAAATTTCACGAAACCAGATTGAAAAATACCTAATGAGTAAAGGTTATTTCAATGCAAGGGTTAATGCGGGCATGAAGGTGAAAAAAAAGCGAGCAGAAGTTACTTTTAAAGCCGATACCGGTGCAGCATTTTCTATTGCAAAGGTTATTTATGAAATTCCTGATGAAAAGATTAAAGAATTGTATCTCTCGAGTAAAGCTGCCTTTACACGCCTGAACGAAAATAAGCGTTATGATGATGATTCGCTGGCTTATGAAAGGGATGAGATCTATAAGTTGATGAAACAAAAAGGGTATTTTGATTTCTCAAGGCCCTATGTCAAATTTTCGGTGGATTCCAATTTAAATGCGAATAAAGCCAATGTAACATTGGTGATCGATAATCCCGCAGATCGCTCCAGGCACGAACAATATAATGTGGGGGAAACCAACATTCTGATTGCACCTAATGCGGACGGCTTTCCGGATTCTATTCCATTGAACAAACGGATGTATAAGAACGTGAGGTATACTGATCTTTCAGGCAAGTTCAGAAGAAATCCCATTACGCGATATAATTATCTACGTCCGGGGGAGCAGTACAATATTGAAAATGAAAATCTAACGTACGACCGGATGTATGAACTGAACGTCTTCAAAAACGTAAAAATTGAATACAACCGGGCGAAGGACAGCTCCAATACAGTTAATCCAGTTATTGAGCTCATACCGCAGAAGATTATGAGCAACAGGATTGAAGGGGAAATTCCATTTAATGCAGGGACAATTGGCTTTACATTGAGTAATACCTATACCAATAATAACCTTTTTAGGGGAGCGGAAAAGTTTGAGTTTCAAGTTCGGGGAGGTTTACAGTCCAGACTCGGACAAGGTTCTATCTTTAAGGACATTTACCAACGGGATTTCTCTGTAAGTACAACCTTAACTGTGCCGAGGTTGCTGATTCCGTTCTTCGGTTTTAGGCCCGGTCGGGGCGGTATGCCACATACTATATTTTCTGCCAGTTATGTGTATGGCTTACAAACGGACGCCTTTCAGCGAAAGGTGATTCTCAGTTCATTTGCATATGAATTCCGGGAAACAAAGTCGAAGACCCATACACTGACACCGTTAAATTTTGAATACCGTTTTGGTGATATTTTGCTAGACTCCACAGAATTAGGTACCGCATTGACCGAGAACCTTTACAACCTTGCCTTATTAACCAGGAAGAGCGTCACCTTTGGGGTTAAATATACCTATTCATTAAATGCTGAGAAATTGCTCACAACGGGTAACTTCCTGTATTTTAGAGGGAATATTGACCTTGCAGGAAATTTATTGCAGGGACTTTCCAAGCTTTTAAACAATAACGTTGATCCGAAGACTGGGTATGCAAGCATATTTGGTGTTCAGTTCAATCAATATGTCCGTCCTGAGTTTGATGTTCGCTGGTATAGGGGGCTTGGTGGCGACCAGCAGTTCGTTGCCAGGATAAATGCCGGAATCGCGTATGCATACGGAAATTCCAGTGAAGTTCCTTTTGAAAAATTATTCTATGGCGGAGGATCAAGTGGTGTGCGTGCCTGGCAAGCTAGAACATTGGGGCCTGGAAACTACAATAGAGGAGAGTCTATTCCCAATGCGGAGCAGCGGAGAACTTTTTATGGACTTGATCAGACAGGTGAACTCCACATTGAAACAAATTTTGAATACAGGTATAAATTGTTAAATAAGTTCTTTGGCGCTAAACTTAAAGGTGCAGTGTTCGTCGATGTTGGAAATGTTTGGAACGTGTCCAACGGTTCTTCCGAATCTAGGTTTGATTTTAAATCATTAGGTAACCAGATTGCAATAGGAGCAGGTACGGGGTTTCGATACGATGTGCAGTACTTTGTATTTAGGTTCGACATAGGGCTTAAACTTAAAGATCCACAGTTTGATGGTGGGGATCAATGGGTGATCAATAAGTTTTTAACTGGAGGAAAAGCCTTTAGAAATGCCTATAACGCTGCCAATACGCCAGACAGGTATCGATTTATACAATACAATTTTGGTATTGGCATGCCTTTCTAAAACATGTTTTTCAATCCATCAAATATGGTCTCAAAGAATGTAGATAAGTTGAGCCCGTTACTATGGTTGAAATAGATATAAATGATTAAGATGATGACTGCTGCAATGATGAATTTTCTAAAGGCAAGTGCCAGAAAAACGATGAGTGCAGGGAAAATGATCAACCACACGCCATTAATCGTATAGGGATTCAATGTGCCTTCCTTCTTATAAACATAAAGTAACTTACTGTGTGTTCCAGCGTCATTTTGGTGTTTGATATATACGAATGCCGAACGCTCCAATTGTAGGGGAAGGATAGCCACTCCATCATGAAAAGTTACCGGTTGAGTAAAGCCACTTACGCTAAAAGTGTAGGTTCCATTGATCTTTTCAAGAGGGTTATCTAGTGAATCCGTTGCGATTATGGCAAGTTTGCTGTTTTTCAGCAGACTTTCTTTCACTATAAAATTATTAATGTCTGCTTTTTGTGCAAAGGTAGATCCGCTAAGTCCTAAAAGCAGGAGCAATAAATAAATTTGTTTCATTTTAAAGATCGTTTGGTATGGATTAAGTTTCTCAAATGTAGTAAAACGCCGTTTGTTTTTTATGGGGGCCGAAGAAATTAGTTCAATAGGTAAATATTGTAGGTGAGAATGGCTGCAAAACTTACCCAAACAATATAAGGGATAAAAAGCAGTCCGGCTGTCTTATCAATTCTATAGAAGACGACTGCGTTCACAATTACAACAAACAGTAAAAACAGGACTTCGAAAACTGCTACGCCCAATTGATGGGCATAAAAAAAGATAAAGGACCACAAGGTATTCAAAATCAGTTGGATCAAATAAATGGCTATCGTACGTGGGAATTGCCTGATCGCCGATCGCCTTTGCCATATGCGATAGGCAGCAATCCCGATAAGGATGTAAAGTGCTGTCCAAACTGGTCCGAATAGTTCTCCTGAAGGGGTGAATGACGGTTTGACTAGTGTGGGGTACCAGGTAGATACGGAACTGGCGGTGAAGAAAGCGCCGATTGCCCCAAAGCTAATAGGGATAGCAATATTGATGAGTAGTGCTAGTGGGTTAAATTTCATAAGCATATTAAGGATCAACAAATGTAAGGTTTCAAATTATTACGGCAGTGTTATCATTCTCTGTTTTTTTAGACTCAAATTTGTTAGATCAGTATGGTTTAAGTATCTTGGAAAGATAAAAGATACATTATGAAAAAAATAGTTTTATTGGCTATGGTTGCAAGTATGTTTACAACCTTAACCGTTACAGCACAACAGGATAAGAGCAAAAGGGCTAGTCCGCCAGCAGTAGTAAAGGAAACACTTAAATCAGGCACTACGGTAACTATTGATTATAGTCAGCCGTCTGTAAAGGGCCGGACGATTGGAAAAGAACTTGCTCCTTTTGGAAAAGTATGGCGTACCGGTGCAAATGAGGCGACTATCTTCGAAGTTGACAAAGCCGTTAAGGTTAACGGTCAGCCTTTAGCAGCTGGCAAGTATGCGTTGCATTCGATTCCCGGAGCTCAGGAATGGACACTTATTTTCAACAAGAAATGGCAGAAATCAGGTACCGACTACAGTGAAGCAGAAGATGCTTTGCGTATCAAAGTTAAACCTGCAAAAGCTGCATCGTTTTCGGAAAAGATGACTTTTACCGTTGATAAAAATGGGAAGGTTGCCTTGATCTGGGGCGATTTACTTGTGCCGTTTACTGTAAAGTAATCTGCTTGATATTCATTTAAATGGAGCTGCCCGTTTGGTAGCTCCATTTTTTTGCGAAATTTTATAGCCTGTTTACGTTTTGTCGATCTGGCAAATGCGCCATTTTGAACCAAAATCACAATAATTAGCCAGAAGAAACATCAAAATTTCAAAGAGAGTTTAAGAATAATCAATCTATTTGATATATTTGCGCTCTTGTCTCCGTAGTTCAATGGATAGAATTTTGGTTTCCGGTACCAACGATATGAGTTCGAATCTCGTCGGGGACACTAATCGGAGTCTTATCTGATCTTTGAAAGGGTTGCTCATAAAAAAGTAACCCTTTTAAATTGAATTTAATCAGGCGGTCACCACAGTTTCATTTTCAGCATAGGGTTTAATATTTTGATTTACCTTAAACAAATTAGTTGGATCGTATTTGCGCTTAATCGTAACTAATCTTTCGTAGTTTTTGCCATACGTTGCTTTCACACGCTCTTCTCCTTCATCCATCATGAAATTCACATAAGCACCGCCGGCAGAATAGGGATGAAGATCTTCCCAATACTGTTTAGTCCAGGTTGTAATCTTTTCACTGTTGGCTGGATCAGGGTCTACACCTACGATTACCATTGCCCATGTAGCATCACGGTAATTCCAGGGGGTATCTGTGTTGCTAACCCGGGATGCCGCGCCATTAATGGGATACAAGTGCATGCTTGAATGCATGGTAGGTAGTTCATTTCCGAACTTTATATGGGCAGTGATCGCTTCATCACTTAATTCTTTTACAAAATCGGCACGCCAATACCATTGCAGCCCGGGAGGGTATAAGGCATCAAACATACTTTGCAAAGCAGGTTGAGGTATGGGGCCAGCAAAATCAAGTGCTGGAGCTCTGAAAGACCGAATACGGCTGAAAGATTCCTCAGCGCTTTCTATAGGTCCCGTAAAAGCCCAAACAATCCCGCACATTTTTCTAAGGTGAAGATGCTCCGGAAATGGAGCTACAGGCGGAACAGTGAGGAATGCAAAAAAACCATTGAGGTCATCTGGCGCATCTTTGATCAGTTCGCGATACCATTTCATCACCTCTTCTGCTTCACTTAACTCGTATAGTATAGGACCACCGTATAGCATTGATACAGGGTGCAGTTTAAATGTAAAAGAAGTAACTACACCAAAATTTCCACCACCTCCCCGTATGGCCCAAAATAAGTCTTGATTTTGATTGGAATCTGCAACAACAAAACTTCCGTCAGCCAATACTACGTCTACTGCCAGAAGATTATCGATACTTAAACCGTATTTACGGGTAAGATAACCGATACCTCCCCCGGTAGTTAAACCACCGACACCGGTAGTAGAGACGATTCCGCTGGGTGTCGCCATTCCAAACACATGCGTGGCATGGTCAATATCTCCCCAGGTACATCCTCCACCTGCCACTACGGTTTTTGCCTGCAAATCAATACGAGTATAATTTATTTTGGAAAGGTCAATTACCAATCCGTCGTCACAAATCCCTAAACCACCGGCATTGTGTCCGCCGCTACGAATAGAAAGCAGTATATTGTTTTCTCTTGCAAAATTTACTGACCTTATCACATCCGCTACATCTATACAACGAGCGATCATGCGGGGATATTTGTTTATCATTGCATTATACACCTTGCGGGTGTCTTCATATTCCTCATCAGAAGACTCTATTAAACCGCCTCTTAGACTTTCTCTAAATTCCTTAATTGTTGTCATAACAAATGGTTTTTAAATAAAAATAGGGACTATTAAATTTACCCATTTTTTTGCGATAAAAGAATGTTCGAGTAATTGTGTTCAATGTGTAAAGTCGGCTGCACTGTGTTTTTTATTAAATATCATCAGGGCCGATCTCATTGCCTTCCTCGTCTATTTCCTGGTGCTCACGCCAGTTGGTGCTTTTAGGTTTGTCTGTTTGTTCTTGGTTAGCTTCGCTATTCTCGTCTTGTGCCTTTTCGTCTTTTTTTTCTGGATCTTTCATAACAAATTCTTGTAAGTACTAAATAGTAACAAATCCCGGCAGCATTGGTTCATGAAAGTTGGATTCAGCTTTTCAATTGCCGCCTACTGATCTTAGTGTTTAGCGAATGGCTTCCTTAGAAACAAAAAAGCAAGCCGCTCGATGAAGAACGGCTTGCTTAAAAATGTATTGAACTGTGTTATTTTAAACTTTTATTGTTTCGAAATGATATCGATAATCACCGTTCTGTTGTAAAAACGTTCTTCAGGAAAGTTGTTGTCAAATGGTGCACTTGGACTATCTTCTCCTAAACCTAATGTTTCAAATCTCACATCACGTTTTCCTGATCTGGTAGATGCATTTTCAAGTACGCGGTGTGCCTGTTCTGCACGTTTTTTAGACAATTTATCATTGTATTCTTTACTTCCAATGATATCTGTATAACCATGGATCGTTACTGTTGAACCATCAGTGATTAGAGGAGCAACAACTTCAGTTAAGAACTGATCGTACGAAGCTGCAGCATTTGCTTTGTTGAAATTGAACAAAACACTATACCGAAGTCCCGTCTGGATTACTTCTTGCTGAGTTTGTAATTGAACAGTGCTTTCCTTTTGAATGGTTGTTCCTAATTTTGTTTCACCTAACATCACTACTTTGTATACACCTTTTTCGTTTGTACCAAGTATGCTTTTTGCAGCAATGCTTTCCTGATCTTTAGTAAATGGTCCGAATTTTTGAACCTGACCTTGTTGATCTGTTAATGCTAAAGTATAGGATTTAAGCAATTCAGTTGCCTGATTTACAGTAAATACAACATGACTATCCATAGGGTCTGCCTGTGTGGTATTGATCTGCACAGGGTTCATCATTCCACCACCTACTTCCATCATTAATTTGTTGGAAGTGCTTTGAATGTCGACCCTGCGATCTCCGGCTCTTAACAATTCCAGTTCCATTGTTCCACCAGGTTGTTCTGATGGATTCACAGGCTTGGTACGGCCATCAACTGCAATTTTTGAGGCAGGAATGTCAAACACATTGGTTAGATAATCCTTAACCGTAGTTGCGAATAATCTACCTTCTTCAGGACCAGCTTTTGAAGCACCACTTAAAGTGATCTCAATCTCGGGATTGGCCTTCATACGGGCACCGACAATATTTAATAGATTATAATAAACAGACAACTGTCTGGCCGAACGACCGGTCATATCAGCTACAACTTCATTTTGTAGTTGAGCTTCTTTGAAATCAACTGCCTGATTTCTTGAAAGCAATGTATAACGACCAGGTAAGTTTGTACTTCCTTCATCAAAAAACACATAGTTCAGCAAAGGCAATGTTTCACTTACCGCATGTCTTACCAAAATGTCTTTTGGTGCACGTACGGAGAAAGTTAGATCCTGTACTGGAACAACCGGAACAGCGTCAATCGCCGCTTTTCTGGCTTTTCCAAATTTTAGGGCAACACCGGCACGTACGGTTGTTATGGACCAGCTTTCAATCTCTCTTACATCCTGACCGAAGTAGGGATGATAAGAAACAAAAGGAGAGATTACGAACCTTGTATTGCTCTCCGGAGCGGAAACAGGGATGTCATATCCAACACCAACCTGTCCAGAAATTACCGTTTTACGTACTTCAGAAAATTCAGCATCGGTATTGGGTTGTCTAAGTTGAGTATAGTTGAAATCCTTCTGCAAGTTCATACCTACACGAGGGCCGGCGAACAGGTAAAAGTTTCCTCCCCCCGGACTAAATTTAAGTGAAGGCTCAACGGTTAAATAACTTACATTCGTTTTGAGGTCTGCCGGACAATTACAGGGTGCAATTACGCCGTCAAATTTACCACCACGACCATCGTATCCTACGTTAAGGGCGATACCCCATTTACTGCTGGGCTGATATTCAGCTAATACAGACCCAAAAGGGCGGATCCCTTTTCCTTTATGAAAGGCAGTAGGAACAATAAGCGAATTGTTAAGCGTTTGAGTAGTCCCGTCGAAGAAGTTGCCATTAGCTGCTCCTGATACGCCGAACGACCATTTTGGTTTTTCGGTCTGCGCATTTGCATTTGCAGTGACCAAGAAGACGCCCAGTGTACAAATAAGGACTTTGTTTAAATTTTTATATATGGATAACATATCTGATCTTTTAGTTGTTTGAATGATATTATGGTTGAGTAACTGTATTGGCGTTTAAGGTAACGGCAGTCTGCGCCAATAACCTTCCTTTAACTGTTGCTCTTGTATTTAAAGAGATTAACGTTTTGCTTAAAATGATCCCATTAAATTGAGCATCTGATCCAATGTTAGCTTGTCCAGTTACCACCCAGAATATATTCTTTGCTTGTGCTCCACCTAATAAAGTAATCTTTGCATTATTCCCAATGGTAAGGTCCTGCGCAATCTGGAATACCCAAGTGTCGTTAGGTCCGCCCGATAGGGTTACGCCTGCACTTGAAACCATTACACCGGTAGCCCATTTATAAAGGCCACCTGTTAGTGTCCTGCCACTAATATCACCGTCATATAAGCCTACGATTGGTGCTGGGGTTACTAAACCATTAGCAGTGGTAAAAGCCGTTTCCATATCACTGATAGCAGTAGTCATATTCGCTGGAGTAGGTGCGGCGTAATCTGCAGCATAAACTTTCCCGGTTACTATTGGCGTATGTGATGATTGACCGTTGGTGTCCATGATTAGACCGAAGCCAGTGATGGATGTAGCAGCAGCCGGGCTTACGCCTATATTACCGATGATTGAAGTAATACCAGTAGTAGATATTCCTGTTTTCGTTAGTATTCCGAAATCACCTGCACTACCAAGGTCTATTGGACCTGGCCCAACGCCCACTACGACTGGGTTAGCAGTAAAAGTTGCAGTGATATTTTTATTTGAAGTCATGCTGATCGTCAATGGATTAGTTGAGCCAGTAGCATCTACACTCCAACCCGTAAATGAAAACCCTGTGTTTGGAACAGCACGAAGTGTTACCAAAGTACCATGATTATAAGTAGGTCCGGCATTTGACCTGGTAACAGAGCCGTTGTTAGCGATAATAGTTAAAGTGTAGGTTGTTGGTGTGAAAACTGCGATAAACGATCTGTTTTCTGTCAACGTAAATGTATAATCCGGACTAGTAGATACAATCGATCCAGTAGCTTTATCAGTCCAGTTGGTAAAGGTATAACCCGCGTTTGGAGCAGCCTTGATGGTGACTGAAGTTCCACTGGGGCCTGACACCTCACCTTCTGTTGAACCACCTGCCAGAGGACTAGAGGTTAAAGTCACGGAGAACTGTGCCTGCGGAACAACCCTGAAGTTAGCAACCAAAGTTCTGTTTGATATGATGGTAAACTGGTAGTTTCTGCTTGAGGATACGACAATTCCATTCTCTGTCCAGTTGACAAAAGTATATCCGTCATGGGCCGTTGCACCAATCGTAACTGAAGCGCCGATATCATATGCATTGGAACCTGTTGTGACACCACCCGCCGCAGGGTTTGAGGATAGATTTACCGCTAACTTACCTGGAGGAATCGCAGTAAAGTTTGCAACTAAATTCGTATTTTTTGTGATTACAAATTGGTAGGTTGAACTTGTAGAAACTACATCGCCATTTTCTGTCCAGCTAGTGAAGGTGTAACCTGCGTTTGCAACTGCGCTTATCGGAACAGATGAATTTAGCGCAAATGCGCCTGAACCGGAAACAACACCACCAATTGCCGGACTAGCGGTTAAGCCAATTGTAGGAATCGTTGTGAAGCTCCAGGTGTAGTCACTTTCCATTGCAGTATGTAACACGTCTTTAGCGCCGATAGTAACCGTACCAGAATATAATACAAACGGGTCTAATGGAACATTTGGCGTAAAAGTAAATACTTTTAGATCTGAGGTCGGTGAAATTTTACCGTCAATAACCGTTGTACCTTGCTTAATAGTAAAGGTTTGGTTGTTAATAGTGGTAGAATCCATATCCGTGTTAAACGTGATGGAAATAATCTTATTCAACTGTACATCAATGGCTTTGTCCATCGGGTCAGTGGCAACGACAACCGGACAAAGTCCAACAATTTCACCTTTGAAGTCGTCCTTTTTACAGGCACCGAAAACGGTAAGAAGCGTTAAAGCACTAAATACCAGCAACTGATGCATTTTTGAGTTGCGCGGGAGTTTGCGCACGGAATCGCTCCCCTGAGTTAGAGTAAATTTCAATTTCATAATTATGTGATAAACTTGGATAAGAATCTTTTCAACCGGATCGGTAGTTTGAAAGAAGGACGAGATGATTAGTCTTCAAGTACAACCACGCTTGCAAACGAAGTGCCTGTAATTTTAGTAGAATATCTGACAATCATTATTTTCAGTAAAACCACCAACAATAAGAAACAACGTTATATGGATGGTGCAATCCACTAATTATTTAATTTATTACAACATTTAATTAACTAATATAAGATATTAGTCAACATAAAATAAAGATTGTTGTTTAGGCAATAAAATAAATTAATGATCTGTTTAAAGGACTAAAGTGTAATGATCTGGCTAAAGATTAGAAATTAACTGTAGTGCGAAGCGCTCGACTGACAAACTAAAGCTTTCCTAGCTCATTACTTTTTTCTGAAGCTGCGAATAGCCAATCCAGCACTTAACAACATTAATCCCCCGGCTATCAAGTATGGTGCACCTGGTAGATACATCGGTGCATTCGCATTGGTGAAGTAATAGAATATATAGGTCATAAACCATGGTCCGAAGATAGAGCTTAGGCTCATGAGGCTGGTCAACCCGCCCTGTAATTCACCCTGTTCATTGGCAGGAACCTGATTCGTCATGAGTCCTTGTAAAGCGGGGCCTGCTATTCCTCCCAACGCATAAGGGATCATATAGGCAAACATCATCCAACCTTGATTTGCAAGGCCAAATAGGACCATTCCACCAGCATAGAACATTAATCCTATCCAGATACTGCGTTCCTGCCCCAGTTTAGGTATAGCGATACGAATTAATCCACCCTGTACCAGTGCTACCATCAACCCGACAAATCCCAGTGAATACCCAACCATGTCTTCGTTCCAGTCAAACTTTTTCATTGTGTAAAAAGTCCAGACACTTTGTACAGCGTGGCTTGCGAAATAGATCACGAATAAACAAACGGAGAGATTAATTACAGATGGATATTTTTTGAGTTGCAGCAATGAACCCAATGGATTGCAACGCTTCCAGTCTAGTTCACGACGAAGTGCTTTAGGTAATGACTCGGGAAGAATAAAGTAGCCATAAGCCGCATTTAGCAGTGCAAGTACCGCTGCGGCATAAAAAGGATAGTGCGTGTCTATTTTCCCCAGAATGCCACCGATAACAGGTCCTACGATAAAGCCAAGCCCGAACGCCACGCCGATCATGCCAAAATTCTGTGCACGTTTTTCCGGACTGCTTACATCTGCAATATATGCAGACGCAGTGGTAAAACTTGCGCCGGTAATTCCGGCTATTATACGCCCAATGAACAACCAGCCTATGGTAGGCGCAAAGGCGAGAAAGAGGTAATCAATCCCGAATCCCAACAAAGAGAATAGAAGAACCGGCCTTCGTCCATATTTATCACTTAGATTTCCCACAAGTGGGGCAAATAGAAATTGCATGACCGCATACGCTACCAACAGAAGCCCCGACATTTTAGATGCATCACTGATGTCGCCATCAATAAGACCCTCAATCAATTTAGGGAAAACAGGGATAATGATGGCCAAACCAATGACATCGATTAACAAAGTGAAGAAGATAAAACTTAGTGCGGCAGTTCGTTTTTTGGGTTTGAGTTCGCTCATGGCCCCAAATGTAATGAAATATTAAAATTATCAACGTTCGATTAACCGCGCAATTTCCAGAACATTTATTCTTACCTGCTGTTAGAGAAATTGTATACTACTTTAATATAAATAATAATCCTATGAACAGCATTAACAAGAATCAACCGGAAAATAACCATAAAGATTTAAACAGCGAAGCGGCCTTACACAAAATTAAGGAACTGGTGAAACAGGCGGAATACTGTTTTTTTTGTACAGAGCCAGGAGGATCGGGATCAGATGGAGTACGGCCTATGACCATTCAAGAGGTTGACGATCAAGGAAACTTATGGATGTTAAGTGCTAATGACAGTCATACAAATGAGGAAATTGCTATGGATTCAAAAGTTAAACTTTACTTCCAGGGCTCAAAACATTCAGATTTTTTATACTTAACCGGTGAAGCCAGTATCCACAACGATAGGGAAAAGATCAAAGCGCTTTGGAACCCTATTATGAAAACATGGTTTACTGAGGGAGTAAATGATCCCCGCATATCTTTGATAAAAGTGGCTCCTGCCTACGGGTATTATTGGGATACAAAGCATGGAAATATGGTGGCCGGTATTAAAATGATGGTTGGGGCCGCATTTGGTAAGACGCTCGACGATTCTATTGAAGGTCAGCTCAGAGTTTAACGAGGAAAAATAACGTAATACTATACCGCTGTTGTTGCTTCGGAAACATGATAATTATTGTGATAAAAAAGTGGCTTTTTGAAAAATAAACGCCACTTTTACAAACTGTAAAGAAGATTGGAGATGTAAAAACGGTTGCGCATATATGGAAGAGGAAGTTGTTGAAGAGATCGTTGCCCTTTTAGAACAGGACGATGACGCTCAATTAAAAGTTTATCTGGATAACCTCAACATTTCGGATGTTGAACATTTGATAGATGAACTTCCTCAGTACGCCGTAAAGTTCATAGAAACCCTTTCAATCAAGAGGGCCGTTAACGTCTTCAGAATCCTTGACTTTCCTACCCAGGAAAGGATCATCAAAAAGCTTCCCGGGAATAAACTGGCAGAATTAATCAATCTGCTGCCTCCAGACGATCGTACGGCGCTATTCGGTGAATTGAAAGGTGATGCGGTAAAAAAACTGATCATTTTGTTGCCAGCGAAGGATAGAATTGAAGCACTGGCACTGTTGGGATACAAAGAGGATAGTGTCGGGCGGCTTATGACCCCGGATTATGTAGCGGTTAAAAAGGATTGGACCGTGAGTCGGGTGTTGTCGCATATCAGAAGATATGGCAAGAATTCGGAAACCATTGATGTCATTTATGTAATTGATAAAGATGGTGTGCTACTCGATGACATCAGGATCAGGGAGATCCTGTTGGCCGACCCTGAAGCAAGAATTGGGGAGTTGACCGACCATCGGTTGATCTCCCTGAAAGTTAACGATCCGCAAGAAGAAGCGATTAACGTTTTCAGGATGAACAATAGGGTTGCTCTCCCTGTAGTTGATGATCATCATGTATTGCTGGGTATCGTGACTGTTGATGATATTTTATGGATTGCAAACGAAGAATATACTGAAGATATACATAAGATAGGAGGTAATCAGGCCTTAGACGAACCTTATCTGGACGTGCCGGTATTTCAGCTGTACAAGAAGAGGATCGTCTGGTTAATTGTCCTTTTCTTCGGTGAGCTCCTTACCATTTTCGCAATGTCGAACTTTGAACGTGAGATAGAAAAGGTAGTGATTCTTGCGACATTTATTCCGTTAATCATATCGAGTGGGGGTAATAGCGGCTCTCAGGCTGCAACGCTCATTATCCAAGCAATGGCGCTTGGAGAAGTCACGATTAAAGATTGGTGGAGCGTAATGAAAAGAGAAATCTTCTCCGGTATTTTTTTGGGAACCTCTCTCTGCCTGCTCAGCTTCTCTGTAATCCTCTCCTGGCAGGCAATTTCAGGTTCAATTACAGAACCGGTGCTGATTGGTCTGGTAGTGGGTTGCTCATTGGTTGGTGTTGTGCTTTGGGGGACGCTAATGGGCTCAATGCTTCCTTTGTTGCTAAAGAGAGTTGGAGCTGACCCCGCAGTATCATCAACACCGTTCGTTGCAACCCTTGTTGATGTAACCGGATTGATTATTTACTTTTCAATGGCACTATTTTTCCTTAAAGGCGTATTATTGTAAAGCTGCTTTCTTTTTCAGTTCGATCGTGAAATCAAGAATAGAGTTTGCCGGGATCTTCGGTTGCGATTTGTCTCCGTAGCCGAGTGCAGATGGAATAAACAACCTGATTTTACCACCTTCCTGGAT
>JAPSHM010000340.1 GCA_031179845.1 Pedobacter sp. | reverse complement strand
ACTCATTTGTTTCCAATAATCTGTCGCAAAAACGAACGATAGAATTTCCGGTATCCAACTTAACTTACCGCCAATTTATGTGCTTTCTACTATTGTGATGCACATTTCTTGCATTTAACAAGTCAACTTCAAACGAATAACCACTCGGTTAAATCTATTAATAGGGTGGTAATCAGCATTAAAAAAGAATAAAAACATTTGGAAATAAGATAATGATCTCTATATTTATATCATATTATAAAATTATGTTTTATAATATAAAACAGTTAACCATTGTTTTATCTAACCAAATATCATTATGCGATCGAAATTACTGTACTTGCTAAGTATGCTGTTCTATGGCGTTATGGCCCAAAATCTGTATGCCCAAAACAACACTGCGATCAGTGGCCAGGTAACCTCTCCTGATCAAAAACAGGGCTTCCCCGGAGTAATTGTAAAATTAAGGGGTACTTCTACAATTGCCAGTACCGACAATCAGGGCAGGTATACGATCTCAGCACCCTTGCAGGGCATCCTGACATTCAATTACCTGGGTTATGATTCAGTTTCAGTTCCAATCAATGGGCGCAAAATTATTAACGTGACCATGCAATCAAAGAGTAATAAACTCGATGAGGTGATTGTAATTGGCTATGGTACACAGAGAAAAAGCGACCTTACCGGATCTCTATCACAGGTCAAGGCATCGGAGATTAATTCATACCCTGCAACAAATGCCCTTCAGGCATTATCGGGACGTGCTGCCGGCGTACAGGTCCTGCAAAATACAGGAGCTCCCGGTTCCGGCATAAGTGTCAGGATCCGCGGAACAAATTCTATCCAGGGAAGTAACGAGCCGCTATATGTGGTCGACGGTTTCCCCATTGCAGGAAGTAACCCCTCCGTAATCAATAACGCCGACATTGAAAGTATGGAGATCTTAAAAGACGCTAGTGCAACAGCTATATATGGCTCAAGAGGCGCCAACGGAGTTGTACTGATCACCACCAAAAGAGGCAAAGCGGGGAGGAGTCAGGTAAGTTTTGAAACCAGCTATGGTACACAGACGCTTAGAAAAAAGCTGGACATGATGAACGCCCAGGAGTATGCCACTTTTTACAATGAGCAAGCCGCAAATGATAAAATGACACCTTATTTTACACAGGAACAGATCGCAACCTTAGGCGAAGGTTTTGATTTGCAGGATCTCTCTTTCAGAGAAGCGCCTTTAAAAACAATGTCGTTCTCTGCCAGCGGCGGAACAGAAAAGACCCAGTTCGCCATTGGCGCAGGTATTTTCAATCAGGATGGAATTATCAGAGGAAGCAGTTACGACAGGTATTCGCTCAATGGTCATATCAATCATCAGATCAGCGAAAAGTTTAGCGTTAACTTGTCAACCACATTGACGCGAATTAAATCCGAAGCCCAACCAAGCATCGGAGGAAACAGAGGTGGGTCACTGATCTCCAGCATCATTTCGGCAGCGCCAACCCTTAGTCCATATAATGAAGATGGCAGTTACAAGACACGTTCAGATATATTTCCTTACCTATCATCAAATCCGCTCAATTATATCCATGAGCAAACCAACACGACAGTTTCCAATAAGGTGCTCGCAAACGGATCACTCGTCTATAAGATCTTGCCCGAACTGAGTATAAAGATCTCAGGAGGTATAGAAAATTCAGACGATAGAAATGATGCCTATGTTACCCGTAAATTCATCAACTCAACGGGAAGTGCAAATGTTTCAGCTACCCAGGCAACCAGTTTGCTAAGTGAAAATACGATTAACTACCAAAAAATAATAAATGAAAAACACAGTGTTTCTGCGCTTGCTGGTTTTACGTATCAGGACTTTGTAAACACTGCTTTATCTGGAAGTGGAAATGGCTATATCAGCGACAACACAGGTACTTACGATCTTGGATCAGCAAATACTCCTGGTATTCCCGGCACATATTACATCAAATCAACCTTATTATCCTATCTCGGACGTATGAACTATGGTTATGATAACAAGTATCTGGCGACCATAAGTTTCCGGGCCGACGGTTCATCAAAATACAGCAGCGGTACCAAATGGGGATATTTTCCTTCAGCCGCACTTGCCTGGCGGATCTCCAATGAGGAATTTTTGAAAGAATCTTCTGTCATATCCGATATGAAACTGAGGATCGGCTGGGGGTATACAGGTAGCCAGGCCATCAATCCATATGCTACATTGAACCAGTTGTTGTCTAGCAAAACAGTGTTTGATGATGCCCTGTACACTTCCTACGCACCTGGAACCGTTCTGCCGGGCAATTTAAAATGGGAAACTACGGAGCAAAAAAATATAGGATTAGACCTCGGACTACTCAAGAATAAAATTTATCTGACCGCTGATTATTATATTAAAAACACAAGAAACCTATTGAATGCAGTTCAGTTGCCATCCTCCTTAGGGTATACCTCAACCATTCAGAATGTCGGGGAAGTAACCAATAGGGGTCTGGAACTTGGTCTGGAATTCAAGCCATTCACTGGCGCATTTACCTGGGATGTAAACACGAACATATCTTTCAACAGAAATAAAGTCGTTAAACTGTATGGTGGCCAGGATATCTTAGGTGGCGCATTTAATGTGTCTGCTGTAAATGACTATGCCAATATCCTTCGTGAAGGTCAGCCAATAGGTATTTTCTACGGTTACGTTGAGGACGGATATACAGATGCGGGTAAGATCAAGTACAAAGATCTAAACAATGATGGTGCATTCTCTGCGGCCGATAAAACCTACATAGGTGATCCCAATCCTGACTTTATCTATGGCTTTAACTCAAAAATGGGCTTTAGAGATTTTGAGTTTACTTTCTTTATACAAGGCGCTCATGGTAACGACATCTTCAACATCAGTGCAATCAATAATACCATCGACTATGGCTACGGATTAAATATGCAGCGGGATGTGTATCTAAATCATTGGACACCAACTAATACCAATGCAAAATATCCGGTCATCAGTAACAGTACCTCTGCTACTGCCTCAAACCGGTTCGTGGAAAGTGGTGCCTATCTGCGCCTGAAAAATATTCAGTTGGCTTATAACCTGCCTGTTGAAAAAATTAAATTACGTTGGGCTAAACGGCTGCAGGTCTATGTGAGCGCTCAAAATATCTTAACATTTACAGATTATTCTGGCTGGGACCCGGAAATCAACTCCCTTGGAGGGGCAAATTCTACAGCCCAGGGATTTGACTATTACAGCTACCCAAATTCAAAAACTTACAATTTGGGACTTCGTGCTGGTTTTTAACTCACTGATCGACAAAATTTAAAATTTAAAGACATGCGAAATTCATCAAAATCAGGCCGCTTTATTAAAAGCTTCACTATTTTACCGGTGATCTTAGTTGCGCTCTTTTTATCGGCTTGCCAAAAGGAGCTAATTGAAGAACCAAAATCATTGGCAGCCGAGAATTTTTACAATACAGCCTCAGAAGTTCAAGCGGCAGTAAATGCGATATATACGCCATACAGAGACATCAATGGAATGGCTGGTTATCTTGCCCAGATTGATTGCTATGTGGACTATGGGTTAGGGAGAGGAAGTTATGCGATACTTAATGATTTTCAGGGATTAAATTCAACCAACGTTACCAGGGTGGGTGCAATGTGGGACCTGTTTTACCTGAGTATAAGAAATGCCAATTTTGTGATTAAAAATGCACCGAATGGAAAATCCATCAGTCAGGCCGACATTGATATCAATGTTGGCGAAGCTAAGTTCCTAAGGGCATTTAACTATTTTTTACTGGTGAGGAACTG
Source organism: Pedobacter sp. (assembly GCA_031179845.1). Lineage (GTDB taxonomy): Bacteria > Bacteroidota > Bacteroidia > Sphingobacteriales > Sphingobacteriaceae > Pedobacter. The sequence continues at coordinate 248 of JAPSHM010000340.1, read as the reverse complement.
GGCTGGTGTACCCATCCGCACAGAAGAAAATATGACTGTTGTAGACGCGAAAAGAAACACGGAAGATGAAGTCTACGCTTTGATCATCGCCGATCTTTTGGATGCGGAATCTAAATTGCCAGACAATCAAACACAATCCGGAAGACCATCAAAATGGTCTGCTAAAACGTTGCTTGCAGATGTGTACCTGCAACTTAAGAAATATCCGGAAGCCAGAGATAAAGCAAATGAGGTCATCCTACAAGATA
>JAPSHM010000339.1 GCA_031179845.1 Pedobacter sp. | reverse complement strand
TAGAAATCACAGATGCGAACTTCGAGGAAGTTGTATTAAAATCAGATAAACCCGTTTTAGTTGACTTTTGGGCAGAATGGTGTGGTCCTTGTCGGATGGTAGGTCCTGTTGTAGATGAAATATCGAAAGAATACGAAGGAAAAGCGATCGTTGGAAAGGTTAACGTTGATAACAACCCTCAAATTTCAACCCAATTTGGTATCCGTAATATCCCAGCTCTATTATATTTTAAAAATGGTGAAGTAGTGGATAAACAAGTTGGTGCAGTGCCTAAATCAGTTTTAGCACAAAAATTAGATAAGCAATTATAATCGATATAATCGTTACCAATAAAAAAGCGTTCATAACATTATGGACGCTTTTTTTATATTTACACTATGCAGCCGCCTATAGATGATCAGCATTTACATTTGAATGCCAACCTGGAGCTCCTGGCACGTCAGGTTGTGGAAGGGTTTATCACGGGTTTGCACAAAAGTCCATTTCATGGTTTTTCTGTAGAGTTTGCCGAGCATAGGCTTTACAATGTTGGCGATAACGTCAAGAATATCGATTGGAAGTTATATGCCAGAACGGACAAGCTTTTCAGCAAGCGTTATGAAGAGGAAACGAATCTGCGCTGCCAGTTCATCATTGATGTCTCCTCGTCCATGTACTTTCCGCTGAACAAGTACAATAAATTGAATTTTGCAGTTCAATCGGTTGCCTCGCTGATCTATCTATTAAAGCGTCAACGCGATGCCTTTGGATTGAGCCTTTTTACGGATCACCTTGTCTTAAATAGCCAGGCCAGATCTACCACCACTCATCAAAAATTCTTGTTTGCAAAGCTTGAAGAGATCTTGAACTCTGCGCCCTTAAATGTAAAGACCAATGTTCCACAGGCTTTGCATCAAATTGCAGAGCTGATTCACAAGCGATCATTGGTGGTGATTTTTAGTGATATGCTCAACACGGTACAGGATGAGCATCATATTGAAAACCTTTTTGCCGCACTTCAACATCTTAAATTCAACAAGCACGAGGTAGTAATTTTCAATGTCGTGGATGCTGCAAAAGAAGTGAAGTTTCAATTTGAGAGCCGGCCATATGAGTTTGTTGATATGGAAACCGGAGCAGTAATGAAAACACACACTTCAAAAGTAAAAGACGCCTATCTTTCAAAAATGGAAGAATACCGCCGAGCCATCCAGTTGAAATGTACACAATATAAAATTGATATGGTAGATGCCGACATTGCAGAAGGTTTTTATCCTGTATTACAGGCTTATTTGATCAAACGGCAAAAGATGAGCTAAGCCGTAGCTTTGGTTACATTTTCTAATATAATGTTGCAAGCCTCTTCAATTTCTTCATAGGTAATGATGAGTGGGGGAGCAATCCGCATCGCATTGCTGCAATGTAAAAACCAGTCGCTGATCAATCCATCTTCGATGCAGCCATCAATGATCTTTTTATTGACCTCGAAGTTTTCGAACTCAATGGCCATCATCAATCCGATACCGCGTACTTCCTTAATAGCTGGGTGCTGAAGTAATTTCTTGAAGTATAAACCTTTTTCGGATACCTCAGCGACCATGTTCTCTGCCAAAATGGTTTCCAGCGTTGCCAAACCTGCAGCACAACTTACAGGATGTCCGCCAAATGTAGTAATATGTCCTAATATAGGATTTTCAGCCAGGCTGGCCATGATTTCTTTTGAACTGATAAAGGCACCAATTGGCATCCCACCGCCAATGCCTTTGGCCAATAGGAGAATGTCCGGAACGATATGGAAATGTTCAAAACCAAATAGTTTTCCTGTACGCCCGAATCCGCACTGGATCTCATCCAATACCAGTAAGGTGCCTGTAGCTGTACATTTTGTTCTGAGCGCTTCGTAATAGGCTTGATCGGCAATCCTGATGCCTGCTTCTCCCTGGATAGTTTCGATAAATACAGCAGCGGTCCTGGTGGTAATCAGGTCCAAATCGGCCAGATCATTATATTGAATGAATTTAATTCCCGGCAATAAAGGCCTGTAAGCCTGTTTAAATTCTTCATTACCCATTAAGCTCAGTGCGCCCTGGGTACTTCCATGGTATGAATTTTTACAAGAAATAATTTCTGAACGGTTGGTATATCGCTTTGCAAGCTTCATGGCACCTTCCACTGCTTCAGTCCCGGAATTTACAAAGTATGTGCAATTTAGCGTAATGGGAAGAACATCAGCAAGTGCCTTAGCAAAGTTCACCTGCGGGCTCTGTACAAATTCCCCGTAAACCATGATGTGCATATAATTTTCAGCCTGTTGCTGTACTGCTGAGACGACTGCCGGATGACAATGGCCTACATTGCTTACACCAATGCCGGCAATCAGATCCATATATTTTCTGCCTTCGGTATCGTACAGATACATACCACGGGCCTTATTAAATTCTAAAAGTAGTGGAGCTAACGTTGTTTGTGCGTTGTGCTGTAAAAATAATTGGCGTTGTGTAAGCATAAGCCAAAATTACGAATTTAATCTCGCTGATGCCAGTTATTGTTCCGGTACTTAGCCAACAATTCCCTCTTGAAGGCCTCTTGTGCCCGGTAAAACTTTCCAACGATCTTGATCGGCAGATTTGATTTCAACTGATTGTAGTATTTTTTCTCAAGATTTAATTCGCGCTGTTTGAAGTTGAAGTCATTGACGATAAGGTGTTGTACTTCGGTATCGGACAGCTTTTCGATCTCCGTTATTTTTCTAAAACTGATCATCTTTTGTCCTCGTTCCTTACGCAACGCACTTTGCTCTTTTTGCCAGGCACGATAGATCGGCCAGAAGACCTTTGCTTCCTCCGCAGAAAGTTCAAGCTTTTCGGTTAAATACGTGATTTTATAAGCTTCAATTTCTTTTTTACGCTCTTCGTGTTTTTGTGCCATAGCTACAACAGGGAGAAGAAAGAGTAAAGCAATGAGTAGATTTTTCATTTGATGGTATTTATAAATCCAGGGCAAGATCGCTCTGTGAGTAATTGTTTAGAATATAATTCTCCAAAGCGACATCTGGAGAGGCTGGTTTAATTCCCTGACCATTATTGGCCTGTATGTGGTCAATGATAACTTGCTCGTCAATTTCATAGAGTAGTTGATCGGTGGCCATTTCCGTTCCGGTAATGGCATATTCGTTGCTATTCTGCGAGAGATATATTCCCGTTGCACTTAGGATCACAAAGCACGCTGCGGAAGCATATTTCAACAAGCTTGAATGCCATAAGCGGACAACTCTTGGTCGGCGAGCCTTAATGCTTTCACTGCCTGTTTTATGTAGAATAGCAGTTCGTTGTGCTTCGAAAAAACCTGCTGGAACCTCGTAACCGGAATCTGCTGATAGCGAATCCAACGATACTTTTAAACTAATTTGTTGTTGAAGGGAAGCGAAATACTGCGCTGGAACTGTAAAGCCGGTGTCCGTGATCTGATCTTTTAATTTTTCCAAATAAATGCGGTTGGAAACCCGGACGGTTAAGTCGTCAAAATAATCCTTCGGTATAGAAGGAAGTTGTACAGGCAAACGTGTTAATAGTGGTGCCTCCTTTTTCCAATCGTTATTTTCTAGATTATCATCCATTTCAAATATATGATGGGTTATATGCTAAAAGGTTTAAAAGGTAATGTCTTCATTTAACATAAAAAGCTCAACTTTTTTTACAGCGATGTGGAAAGAAGCTTTCAAAGCGCCAACGCTGGTGCCTGTTATTTCAGCGATCTCATTGTACTTCAGATCGTCAAAGTACTTCATGTTAAATATGAGCCGCTGTTTTTCGGGAAGGGTAAGTAATGCCTGCTGCAATTTCAATTGAAGCTTGTCGCCATTGAAGTAAGAAGACGCAATTAATGTTTCAGCTAATTCTGCTGATACTTCGTCAAGAGGGGTGTTGTTACGTTGCTTTTTTTTATTTAAGAAAGTGATCGACTCATTGGTTGCGATCCGATATATCCAGGTATAAAGCTGGGAATCGTTGCGAAACTTTTCCAGATTCTTCCAAACCTTTATAAACGTATCCTGTACCAGATCATCTGCATCATCATGGTC
>JAPSHM010000070.1 GCA_031179845.1 Pedobacter sp. | reverse complement strand
TAATTAATGATGCTCGTCTACCGCCATGCCAATGAACAATGCAGTAAGTAGTGTAAAAATAAAGGCTTGTAAAAACGCAACCAACAATTCCAATACGTCCATAAACAAAACGAAAGCAACTGAAACCGGTGCAATAGCAAGCGTCTCAAATATAAAGATCAGTGAGATCAAACTCAATACGATAATGTGACCAGCAGTAATGTTTGCAAATAAACGGATCATTAATGCAAAAGGTCTGGAAAACACTCCGATCAACTCAACCGGAATCATGATTGGATACAACCACCATGGCACATCAGGCATAAAAATATGCTTCCAGTAATACTTATTCGCATTTAGGTTAACAATGATCATTGTTCCAAGTGCCAATACAAACGTAAGTGCGATATTACCAGTAACGTTAGCACCCCCTGGAAAAATAGGAATTAACCCCATTACGTTGTTAATCCAGATGAAAAAGAACACGGTTAAAAGATACGGCATAAACTGGGCATACTTATGTCCAATATTTGGTTTAGCGATATCATCTCTAACAAATACGATGATCGGTTCAACAAATGACTGCAGTCCCTTTGGTGCCTTGCCGACACGCTTTTTATATGCGCCAGCTACAGAGATGAATATTGCGAGGATAACAGCAATTGCAACGAACATTGCTGCCACATTCTTAGTAATGGAGAAATCGATCAATTTAGCTGTAGCAGCTTCGTCAACCTGTCCATCCTGACCAACAATTTTTACTTTATCATGAACCAAACGATAAGTGTTTTTTTCACTGGTGTAGTCGTGTTCGCCATGGTGAAAATGACCGGATGAAAAAAGATCAAGGCCCGCAGCCGTATAAACAATTACAGGCAGTGGTAATGAAGTGTGACCCCATAAATGCCACATATGCGAATCCGCAATGTGTTCCATGATCACCTTAGTCGGTTCAAACTTTTCCTTTCCGTGATTTGCTCCATGTGATCCCTCTTCCGAAGAACCAGACACCGCCAATGCATCAGGAGCAACAATATTGCTGTCCACCTGGGAAAAAGCTGGCGAAGCCACAGAAAAAAACGCTAAAAAAAGCGTAAACACAACAATTAACCTATTAACTTTAAACTCAAAAACGTGGCTACAATCCATTTAGTCGCAGATTTTTACTATTTATTTTGGTGGCGCAAGTTACGTAACAAAGAGTATATTTCAAAGAAGCTGAACAATAAATATAAAGAAAAAAAATTTAACACTAGAATCATGCCTTTTTCCTTACTATTTAAGCTGTAAATCAGCACAAAAGCCATAGAAAAGAGCATCTTCAATGCAATGGATCCCATAATCGCCATAATACCGGCTTCGGGATTGCGTTTGATGCCTAAAAAGGCTAAAAGATAGGCCACCAAAGTGAGCCCCGCCAAAAAGCCGAACAAAACCCAAAATTTTGAAACCAAAAGTTTAACCCCAGGAAAAATAGTCGGTAAAAGGAAAGCTACACCAGCTATTAACGCTGTATATAAAAGATAGGAAACGATGAATTTGGTTAAGCTCAAAATTGTATTTTTTTCAAAAGTATACAATAGAATTGGCTTCAACAATCAGGAATCATTTTTATTCAATTGCTTTAGCACCTGATACATGGCAACTGCCACGCCAACAAGGCTTAGGCCGGCAGTAAAAAGAGGTGACTTCGCTTCACGATATTCGTCTATTTTATGCCCTGCAAAAGCGAATATGCCGATCACCACGATCATTTGAATGCTAATTGACGAATACCTGGCAAAAGCATTCACAATTTTTTTCTTCTCATTAGGGTCTTTCATAAACAGATGTTCATATAAATAAAACAGGTTTTGTTAAGAAGTTATAGATGAATAAAATACTTTTGCATAGATTTTGCTGTAAATGTATTTTAAAACTTCCCTTCATTGAAAAATTACGCTATTCGAAATTTAAAGATAATACTATTTTGTCTATGCACCGGCATAGTTTATTCCTGCAGCAGCCAAAAAGACAATGCTACCAGCCGGAGCATGCAAAATTTGACTGCGCGGTATAATTACATTTACAATTCCAATGAGCTACTTAATGCGCATCAACTCGAACTTACAGCAAATTATGTAGACAATTTCGATCAAATTCTTCCCGTTTACCTTGGTCCAGAAATTGACAGCAGCTTTGTTGTAACCGGCAGTGCGGGCGGTAAGTCGATGGATGAGATCATCAAAAAGGCTCAAGCCATTATTCTGGAGAAAGGTTTCAGCAATTACTTGGATGAGTCCTATAACCTTTTAGGAAAAGCTCAATTTTATAAAGGGAACTACTTCAACGCGGCAGCATATTTCGATTACACCACCAAGAACTATCAGGCAAATACAACGAGTTATATCGAAGCCTTGAACTGGAAGACCAGGAGTTTAATGCAGGTAAGAAGACTCAGCGAGGCAAGGCTATTGCTGGATACTCTCGCCTATACAATAGCCGGCCTAACCAAGAATACCGCAGGCCCACTGGCTACCTTAGCACAGATGTCGATTTATCAACATAAAAATGCGGAGGCCATTTCTTTTTTAACGCAAGCAATCAAATCGAGCACCAACAGAGCGGATAAGATCAGGTGGACTTATATTCTGGCGCAGCTTTCAGAGCGGCAGCAGAATTATAAGGATGCACTTTTCCACTATAGAAAAGTTGAAAAAAGCAGCGCGCCTTTCGAAATGTACTTCAACGCAAGTTTGAACCGCATTAAGTTGAATGCCTTACTCAGTGGCAAGACCGTCAACAGACAACGCGAACTGCTAAGGCTTCTGAAAGATGATAAGAATACAGACTACAATGATCAGATATATTATCAAATTGCAGAGAGTGTGCTGGCAGATGGTGATCACGACCAGGCGAAAAAGTATTACCTCTTGTCAATTGCGAAAAGCACAAAGAATCCATATCAAAAAGGGCTTTCTTATTTGAAAATGGCCGACCTGAATTTCAAACAACTTCGCAATTATCTCGATGCCAAACGCTATTACGACAGTGCGGTAATCACGTTACCTAAAACTTACCCGGGTTACGATGGAATTGTGAAGAAGAACGAAAATTTGGAATACCTGACCAAGCGTTATCAGTTAATTTCAAAAGAAGACACGCTACAAGCGATCGCTGCATTACCCGAACAGGACCGACAAGCAAAAATAGAGGCCATTTTTAATCCTCAAATTGAAAAGCCGTCACCAGAACAAAACAATTCTACAGAGATCCCTGCTAGCTTTCGGGAAACGAATAGTAATAAAAACCCGGCTTCAGGCACGTTCTACTTCGACAACTCAGCAGCCATCAGTACCGGCTTTTCAGCATTTAAGAAGAAATGGGGAAACAGGAAGTTGGAAAATAATTGGCGACAAAGCATTCGCTCGTCCGCTCAGTCTACCACTCAGGATATTGCTAACAACATCAGTAATACGGCATCTTCCAACTTGGGCGAGGACAAAGATCCAACTAACAAAGCAGCAGAAATAAAAGCATTTACAGAGGAACTACCCATTAGTCCTGAGTTGCGCGCCAAATCCAATCAGAAAATAATAGATGCGTATTACGACATCGCCAGCTTCTACCTTCAAGAACTGCACGATCCTGCAGAAGCTGAGGAAATATTTCAGCTGTTATTGAAGCGCTTTCCCGCCAACAATCATTTGGCCACGGCTTATTATAGTTTATACCTGATCGCGAAACAAAAAGGAGACGTCAAGGCAAACGACTATAAAAACAAAGTATTGAAGGATTTCCCGAATTCAGCTTATGCAAAAATTATTCTTGACCCTTCTTTCTCCTTAAAACAGACTGAATTGGAAGCAGCCATTAATAATCAATATGATGAACTGTTTGATCGGTACCAAAAGAAGGATTTTCTCCATGTTATCCGACAGGTGGATCAAACACATATCGCTAACAGCACGAACTATTTGATGCCGCAATTCGCCTATCTAAAAGCCATTGCTGTAGGCCGTACCCAGCATGTTGATACACTTTTATCAGAATTCAACGTTATTACTACAAGTTATCCGGACGACAGGCTGATCACTCCGCTTGTCAAGGATCACATTAGCTATATAAACAATCATTTGGCTGAATTTAAAAGTAGACCAATTGCCTTACCAGACTTTGATCCGAATGAGCCTATATTTAACAACACTGTGCGTACGCCAGTTTCCAATCCAGTGGCAGCTGTGCAGCCATCAACGCCGCCGCTTGTTCCAGAGCCAAAAAAGGTAAAGGTGGATTCGGTTGTTACTACTAAAAAGGTGATTTCAGCCCCCGTTGTTGCCAACAATGAAAGCATTTTTGATCGCAACACGGCGACCGTTTATTACTATGTTATTGCGGTATCAGATGCCTCACTAACTTTGAGCTCTTCACGATTTGGCGTTGGACAATTTAACAGGGGAAATTATGCCGAAGCTAATTTGAAGCATCAATTGAAGGAATTTGACAATGAACAACTGATATATATTGGGAACTTTAGTAATTTTGAGGACACAAAAGCTTACGCAGACGGAATCACCCCTCTATTACGCAGAATCATGAAAGTTCCAGCGAATATCTACAGTGGATTCATTATCAGCAAAGAAAACTTTGATAAATTAACCAGTAAAAATTTGTTAGACAAGTACCTGGAATTTTATAAAAACAATTATTAAAAATGAGCAAACAACTTTCGAAGGAAGATATCAGGAAGTACAATTTTAGATTATGGAAATTATTGATAGGTGGGATTTTAGTGTTTGCCTTGTTCATTATCGCCATCGGATTTGGACTATTCGGTTCACTCCCATCTTTCAGGGATATTGAGCATCCGAAAAGCAACCAGGCCTCGGAAATTCTGGCCGACAACAATAAGGTCCTCGGGACCTATTTCGTGCAAAACCGATCAAACATCAGCTATCAGGAAATCTCTCCAAACGTAATTAATGCGTTAATTGCTACAGAAGATATTCGCTTCAAAGAACACTCGGGGATCGACTTTAAACGAACGTTCACTATATTTTTATATGCAATCATAGGCAAAAAGCAAGGTGGCAGTACCATCACTCAGCAGCTTGCTTTAAACCTGTTTTCTGAGGAAGGCAGACAGAAAAATATCGCCAAACGTATCCTGCAAAAATTTCAGGAATGGGTAATTGCAGTTAAATTGGAGCGGAACTATACCAAGGAAGAAATCCTGGTGATGTATCTCAACACCGTGGATTTTGGGAACCAGGCTTATGGTATTAAATCTGCAGCGAGAGTCTACTTCAATACTACGCCAGACAAACTAACTGTTGCGCAGTCCGCCACTCTTGTCGGAATCTTGAAAGGAATCACCAGGTATTCTCCAACACGGAATCCAGAACGGGCGCTGGCACGCAGAAACACTATTATGGGACTTATGGAAAAAGCAGAACTTCTAAGTCCGCAGCAACTCATCATCGAAAAAGAAAAACCACTTGGTCTGCGGTTCAGCGCCGCCACTGTAAATGATGGAATTGCACCGTATTTCCGTGCAGTGTTGAAGAGCGAAATAAAAAAGATCTTCCAGGAACGCTCCATTTTGAACAATGGGGTTCCGTACGACTTTGATCGGGATGGTTTAAAAATCTATACCACTCTAAATTATGATATGCAAGTCTATGCGGAAGCTGCACAACAGGAATCTATGAAGATTCTACAAGCTTCATTCAACAGGAGCTGGAAAGGAAGGAACCCATTCAAGGGGAAAGAAATGCAAATTGAGCAGGGCATCAAGAGATCAGACCGATATAAAGCACTACAACTGGAAGGGAAGTCTGAGGCAGAAATCCGAAAAGATTTCAACACCCCGGCGACGATGAGTATCTTCACATGGCGCGGTAATATTGATACCCTGATGAAGCCAATAGATTCTGTTAAATATTACAAAATGCTGTTAAGGAACGCCATGATGGCAATGGACCCTCAAACGGGATTCGTAAAGGCCTGGGTGGGCGGTATCAATTATGAACATTTCAAATACGACCAGGTTAAAATGGGTACCCGTCAGGTCGGCTCCACAGCCAAGCCATTTACTTATGCGGTAGCCATCGAAAACGGCTATTCTCCTTGTTATAGTGTTTTGAACGAACCTGTGACGATTGAAGTACCTGGAAGTCCGGCCTGGACACCCAGGTCGTCAGGCACTGTGCCAGGTTATTTAACCCTACAAAAGGCACTCGCCCTTTCGCAAAATTATATTGTTGCCTACCTTATGAAACAAGTCGGCCCTACTGCCGTAGCGACGCTGGCAAAAAAAATGGGCATTTCATCAGATGTTCCGGCTTACCCGTCTATTGCCCTGGGCTCTTTCGATGCGTCAGTATACGATATGGTCGGTGCCTATAGTGTATTTGCCAACAAAGGAATATGGACCAAACCTACTTATATTGTTAGGATCGAAGATCGGAACGGGGTCGTACTCTATAGTGAAAAGCCAATTCCGAAGCCAGTGATGAGCGAGGAGGTGGCCTACGTTATGACACGTATGCTTAGGGGCGTTGTAACCAATGGGACGGGCTGGCGTTTAGCAGGCAAGTTTGGCGTTAAAGGGGCTATTGGTGGCAAAACCGGTACCACTCAAAACAATTCAGATGGTTGGTTTATGGGAATCAGTCCGCAATTAGTTACCGGAGTGTGGACAGGTTGCGAAGACCGTGCATTCCATTTCACCAGCACCGCGCAGGGCGATGGTGCAACTACTGCCCTACCGATATTTGCCGGGTTTATGAAACGCGTTTATGCCAATTCTAAACTGAAGATCACACAGGGAGATTTTGAAGTTCCCAAATCTGGAGTGTCAATTACGTACGACTGCAACCAATATCAACAGCAGGAACAGAAAACTGAATTGGATGAAAAATTAGGTTTTTAGTTACCTTTATCTTATATTAATTCATGAGTGCTTTCGATTATAAAAAGGCCCTGTCGGACATTCCGCACAAACCTGGTATCTATCAGTATTGGGATGGAGAAGGCACGCTCATTTATATAGGTAAAGCGAAAGACCTGAGAAACAGAGTTGGTTCTTATTTCAACAAGGACAACCAAATGAATGGGAAGACCAGGGTACTGGTTTCCAAGATTCGTAAGATAACATTTACGATTGTAGACACCGAGATTGATGCATGGCTATTGGAGAACAGTCTGATCAAAAAGCACCAGCCCAGGTATAACATCATGTTAAAGGATGATAAGACCTACCCTTGGATTATCATCAAAAAAGAGCCCTTTCCAAGAATCTTTTGGACCAGGAAAATGGTAAAAGACGGATCTACTTATTTTGGCCCATACGCCTCTGTTGGGATGATGCACACCATTCTCGATCTCATTAAAGAAACGTACCCCTTGCGTACCTGCAGCCTTCCACTCAGTCCGAAGAACATTGAAGAAGGTAAATTTAAAGTATGTCTGGAATACCAGATCGGGAACTGTAAAGGGCCCTGTCAGGCTTATCAGGCAGAAGCCGAATATGATTCGAATATTGGGGAGATCAAAGATATTCTCAACGGAAAGATCGGCAACGTCATCAAGAATGTAAAGCAGATTATCAAAAATGCAGTTACAGATCTCAATTTCGAATATGCACATCAATACCAGCGCAAACTTCTTGTTTTAGAAAAGTACCAGAGCAAATCAACAGTTGTAAACAGTGCGATCACAAACATTGATGTCGTCAGTATTGCATCCGACGAACGCTACGCCTTCGTAAATTACCTGAAGGTTATGAATGGCAGCATTATTCAAACGCAAACTATTGAGATCAAAAAGCGTCTGGACGAGACTGATGAGGAGCTTCTGACCATTGCCATCACTGAATTCCGTACCCGGTTTAACAGCACATCCAAAGAGATCATTGTCCCATTTGACATTGTACTTTTAGATGAAAATTTAAAATTTACCGTCCCTAAATTGGGCGAAAAGAAAAAATTACTAGAACTATCTCAAAAAAATGTGCTTTTCTTCAAAAAAGATAAGCTCAACCAGTATGAAAAATTAAATCCGGACCTGCGAACAGACCGGATCCTGACTCAAATGCAGAAAGACTTAGGTCTTACCAAATTACCTCAACATATCGAGTGTTTTGACAATTCCAACTTTCAGGGCGCATATCCGGTATCGGCGATTGTGGTTTTTAGAGATGCCAAACCCTCGAAGAAAGACTATCGCCATTTTAACGTAAAGACTGTTGAAGGACCAAATGATTTCGCGACCATGGAGGAGGCTGTATACAGACGATATAAGCGTATGCTTGAGGAAGAAGAGCCTTTGCCTCAACTGATCATAATCGATGGCGGTAAAGGCCAGCTTTCTGCCGCTATGAACAGTTTGAGAAAACTAGAGATCGACAAGCGGGTAACGGTTATAGGAATAGCCAAACGTCTGGAAGAACTTTTTTTCCCGGGAGATCCATATCCACTTTACCTTGATAAAAAATCCGAAACACTAAAGGTTATACAGCAACTAAGGGATGAAGCCCACCGCTTTGGCATTACTTTCCACCGGAAAAAGCGCGACAAAGGCACGCTCAAAACGGAGCTAGAGCAAATTCCTGGCATAGGTAAATCAACGGCAGACAAGCTTTTGCAGCATTTCAAATCCGTGAAAAAGATAAAAGAGGCACCCGAAACTGAGCTACAAAAAGTGCTCAACAAGACACAGGTTAAAACCCTGCTTGGTTATTTTTCCGAAAAGTTATTGTTACCCTAAGAAAAAGGCCTCGATGTAATTCTTACACCGAGGCCTTTTTTAGGATATAGCACAAAGGAAGTTTAATATTCCCATAAACTTTGTTCATAATCTGAAATGGATTTCTTAATTCTTTCAGACTCATATAATTTTCTGGTATCCTTAGGATCCGTTAATCCCAGAACATCTACAATATTTCTATTTGATGGGTTAGTTTCCTTAACCACATAACTAGAAAAAAGTCGTCTGATGAAAAAATCATCAAAGGTCAACTGAGAAGCATCGTTAAATTGATTCACCAAACGTTCCTTACTTAACAATTCCCTTGCGTCATCGTAATAGATCCAAAATACCGGCTGCCAATTTCCTTCTACCATTTTCATTGGTGCCAAACCTACAATCCTTGGCTCAAAGATGGATCGTTTTACGTCCAGAATCCAATCTTCTTTAATTCTAAACTTCAAAAACTCATCTGATCTTAATCTTCTCAATTTAGGCTCCGCAATTTTACCGGTTTCGGGATCAGCTTCAGCTTCAGTAACACCTCTCGCATTTTGCAAAGCTTCCTGCGCAGTTAAAGCAATTTTGAAGGAGTCATTATCTTCCAGGAGCTTTCCTGCAACAGTATCTTTTGGCGAATAAACAGTGAGTTCTTCATTTGAAACCGCTTCGAGAAGAATATCGATCAGCTTGGCATCTTCTGCCTTTAAAACTGAATTGATCGTATCCCTCAGGTCAATTTCACGCCAAATCCGTTTCGCATAATATACATCCTCTTCCCTTACATCAGCATAGGGCACCATCACATTGCTGTCTACGTCCGTCCTAACAGAATACCCGTCCTTAGGCGGGGTTTTGATCTTTATCTTGCTTTTACTAGCCGTTTCAACAGGTGCTGTGGTAGTTGTCACCTGGGCAAAAGAACCAATACTCAACAGGAGAAATGCGATAATACCCAATACATTTTTCATCATATATTATTTAGCTACAAATGTTATTCCATCTAAAACTTTTTGCCTGCCATCTGGTCCCTCACAAACGATATCTTTGAAAATAACTGTTGCACCCGGCTTGATCGAGTTCAAAGCACCTTTTACCTGTCCGCTAAAAGCAGCACCATTGTTTGTAACGGTAACCGCATCAGACCTTGGATTTATAAAAGTTGCGGAAAATCTGATTACTCTGAATTTCACGTCGAAAACGAAATCTTCTAACTGCGTGTCGATAGACCCTGCTCCTTCAATCCATTCCAAAGGTACATTTCCACCGGACTTACCCTTCACATTAGCTTTTGGAGTAGGCAACGCCTTAACGCGAAACTCCTGTGATCCTAAGTTGAGTGATTTACCAGCGTTATTTGCAGAAACATTAATGCTCAATGTTTTGCCAACCTGGTTACCGCCAACCATTACGGAATACTGGCCACTTCCAACTTTACTCATTGTTCCTCCCGAGATACTTGCATTTACACTTTCCAGTGGAAACCCTGCCGCAGAAACTGAAAATGGATTTGGGATACCGGCATAGATCACATTCATTTTACTAGGAGAAACCGTTGCCGAAGGCTTGGCCACCTGGTAGGTTTGTTCAGCAGTAGGATATTCCTTTACACTACCGTCTGTCTGCTTTACGCGGATCAGTCCTTTCCATTTGAAAACTCCTACACTACCCGTGCCGCCAGTATAAGATCCTTTACCGTCTTTGACAGAAAGGCTGTTACCGCCAACGCTGATGACCGGGTTAGACTTACTATCACTGGCTGTTAAGAAAACCTGCGCAGTGTAAGGCTGGCCTTGGATTACATAAGAACTTGGCGCTACGGCCACAGCCTCGAATTTATCCAGGTTTACCAACGCCTTATCCATATTGCCGAACAACTTTTTAACGATTTCGGCCTCTGCGTTTTTAACATCTGACTGAATTTTACTCAAAATGGTGTTGGCAGCAGTAAGTGGCGTACCTTCTCCGAAATTGATCTCTGCCCACTCTTTTTTACCATTTATATTTTTTGCGGCGTCCTTTGCTTCCAATGAAAAAGTTACGCTTGCACGATCTTTTTCGTCTAGTAACGCAATCAGTTTTTCACGGGTATCGTTAATTTTTGCTTTTAACTTCGCGCCTTCCTTTTTGTTGATCATAATCCCTTGGGCAATATCCATATTGTCCCTTAGCTTAATATCACCAGTTTCATCGCTGATTCCTTCACCGGCTGTAATGAACTGGTTTTTTAATTGCTGAACATAATTGTTCAGCTCATCGGCATAAGCTTTCGCTTTATTGGCCTTGTCCCAAATGGGTTGTGCCCTTGCCGGCTCTTCCTTGAGCTTTGTATTTTCAAACGATGCAAACAACTGTTCAATACTTGTATTCACGTTAGTTTTGGAAGTGACCAAACTATCGTTTATATTCTTAAAAGCATTTAGTATAGTATCTGATACGTTCAAGGCGAGCATAGCTAACAATACCAAATACATGATATTGATCATCTTCTGCCTTGTTGATTCTTTTCCTCCGGCCATTTTATAATTGGGTGTGTTTCGTTAATTTAACTGTGTTTACTAATTAAATACGCGGCTGATTCATAGCAGTCAGCATATTCCCATAGATGGCATTCAGCGAAGACAAGTTTTTAGCCAATTTTCCAACTTCATCCTTAAACTGTTTAGAATCCTCCATAGATTCATTGAAGTTGTTCATTGTTAATGATAAGTTCTGATAAAATTTATTCATCGACTTAAGATGTGCGCTGGAATCCTGAAGCTCCAGTTCATACACTGCGTTTAATGCAGATAGATTTTTTGCCAAGGCATTAACCTGATCGTGGTAAGCGCTTGCGGCATTGTTACTTTCGCCCATTTCTACCAGTTGAGAAGTAGCTTTTGCAAAAGCGCCGTTCAATGTATCGAAACTGGCTGAAGCTGTTTTTAATTTGCCTGTAAATTCATTTGTCGCAGACGAAGCATCAGCCACATTCACGATGGCAGAAACTTTGTCGCCAAACGTACGCAAACCTGTCCCTAAACTTTCAATCAGTTCAGGACCAATCTTCGCATCAACCAGCATTTTATCTAAAGCTGCAGTGGAAGAAAAAGACTGAGGTGCTGCAGCAGCTACTGGTCTAGCGGTAGCTAATGGTAATTCTCCTTCAAAATCCGCTCTCAATTCGGGATGTACCCTTTCCCATGGAAGCTCCTGTTCAGGTTGTCTGAAACCTGTAAGAAAAAACAAGAAGGCCTCAACGCCTAACCCTAACCCTATTGCCAGGTTACCAAATGCACCACCAATGTGCAAAATCTTAAATAATGCACCTAAAATTACAATACTGGCACCCCAGGATATTGCAACATGTAACCAATCGAACTTTTTCTTTGAAGCCATTTTTTCGTAAATAAAGGAATTTTGTATTGTGATTTTTTGTTATTGTCGATAAGTAATATCCGTACCAGGATATGCAGAAACGCACCTGAATCCAATGTACGACCGTGCCTGGTCCTGGTATTCGTAAGTACCTACGGAGTTTTGAAGGAAGAAACCAATGTCCTTCCATGATCCACCCCTTACTACTTTGCGTTTCATATACTTACTGTCGCCTGTTTTAGCAACATAAGTAAAGTTTGGATTAAAATCTAACAGCATGGGCGCCGAAGATTGGTTGTAAGCTGTAATTGTCCACTCTGCAACGTTCCCGGCCATATTGAACAAACCATAATCATTTGGGAAATAAGACCGAACATTTACAGTATATAATCCACCATCATCGGAATAATTTCCACGGCCAACTTTGAAATTTGCCTGCATACAGCCTTTGGTGTTGCGGACATATGGTCCTCCCCAAGGGTATTTGGTCTTTACATTACCTCCGCGGGCGGCATATTCAAATTGCGCATCACTAGGCAATTGATATTCAGGTCTGGAATTTGCAGGCAACTTTCTGGCAGAAGCAACTGATTCATAGAAACGCGTACGCCATACACAAAAAGCACTCGCCTGCTCCCAGCTCACTCCCACTACAGGATAGTCGTCATAAGAAGGGTGGTTGAAATAGGTTTTCACCATTGGATCATTCTGAGAATACGAGTAATCCACTTTCCATACTAAAGTATCGGGGTAAACCTGAACCGAAGGGTGATGGTTTGGATTAGATTCATCAGGATTGTCCGTATAGGTAATAATGAAGTCTTGTCTTTTTTTAGAAGGGTCTTTTCTGCCTTCAACTGCCAGGTCGGTACTTACGTAACTGTAAGCATATTTCAGTTTTCTGATATCAATTTCATTTCTTCCAGGCAAGGCGTCTGCACCGCTGTAATACATATCAGTTAGCTTACTGCCCAATCCGCCTTTCGTCTTGCCCCAAAGCACTGATCCGTTGCCAACTTTTTTCCAGTCAATGTCCCGGTTTGCTCCCAAAGCACCTGCACCGTCAGCACCTTTTGGCAAGGGTTTAAAGAAAGCCGGAGCACCAGTTGGCCCCAGTGAAGTCACCGCCACTGAATCTCTGACCCAAGTTACAAACTGTCTGTATTCCGCATTTGAGATCTCCGTTTGATCCATAAAGAACGCACTGAATGAAGTCATTCTGCTTGGAGAACTTTGCGAGTTATTGATGTCTTCATCAGACATACCAATTAAAGTCCGTCCGGGCGGAATGTAAACCATACCCAACGGAATCTTATTATTTTTAAACTTTCTGTTATAAACACCAACTAATTCCCCCTGCCCACCTTTTCCGCAGCCTGAAAATA
Organism: Pedobacter sp.; assembly: GCA_031179845.1. Lineage (GTDB taxonomy): Bacteria > Bacteroidota > Bacteroidia > Sphingobacteriales > Sphingobacteriaceae > Pedobacter. The sequence goes on along the minus strand of JAPSHM010000070.1, from coordinate 1,678 downwards.
ACGCACCAACAACAATAAAAGCGACTAAGTATATCTTCCTCATAAATAGCGTTAAGCAATTTTATAACAATTTTATCAATTTGGATTGATAAAAGCAATTATTACGTCATAAATATATAACTATTAATAAAAATATAACACTTCTGGCATTTTTCTTGCCCACAAAATGATGAGCGAGAAAAATTTTAGCGTAAAAAGAAACAAAATACTATTTATTAGACTTTTTAATATAATTTTCTATCGCCATAATCATAGAAGGGGCCTCAGGAGACGGTGCGGCAATATCCACAATTAACCCTGCGTCTTTAACCGCCTTGTGGGTGTTTACTCCAAACGCGGCAATCCGCGTGTTATTTTGATTAAAATTGGGGAAATTTGTATACAGTGATTGAATACTTGAGGGACTGAAGAACGCGATAATGTCATAAAAAACTTCGGCAAGGTCGGAAAGATCTGACACGACCGTCTTGAACAGTACAGCCGCAGTAAAATCATACCCATTTTTTTGTAGGAAATTCATGGTATCTTCTGTAGCCATATCCGAACAGGGATAAAGAAATTTTTCTCCCGCATGTTTTTTCAATACTTCTGCCAGATCAGCCGCCGTCTGCTTTCCAAAAAAGATCTTGCGTTTTCTGTATTGAATATATTTCTGCAGATATAGCGCAGTCGATTCAGAAATACAAAAATATTTTAGATCTGCCGGCACATCATATCGCATCTCTTCACAAATCCTGAAAAAATGATCAACCGAATTTCTGCTTGTAAAAACTACTGCTGTAAAATCACCTAAATTGATCTTATCTTTTCTGAAATCCCTAGCTGGAATGCCTTCAACATGAATAAATGATCTAAAGTCAATTTTCAAATTGTACTTCTTTGCCAAATCAAAATAAGGAGACTTCTCTGTTTCTGGCTTTGGCAAGGTTACCAAAATACTTTTCACCTTACGTAGCCTATCTTCTGTCTTTTCTTGCATTTTACCTAATTACCGCTTTAAAGTCCTATTGCCTTGATTAATATTAATATAGGGCAGATTTCGAGGGCACAAAAGTACAAAAACAAATAGACTTTTGAAAACCGATAGTGAGATAAAATATTAACGCCCGCTCTAATAAATTGAAAAGCAAATACAATTATTAGCAGTATAAAGGAGAAAATTATGTAATAACGCCCATACCTTAAAGGAGATAGCGCAAAAGCAATCACCAATGGGATAAACATCAGGGCAATATTAAAGTAACTTAAATATAATATGGAAACATATTCATTTATGGCCCGCTGAATATGAAACAGATAACCCAGCAAACGCAGCAGCACAATTTTAAGCACATACAGAACTACAATTAAAAAAGATATACTTAAATAAAAGCGGAACCCACTGTCTGCGAACGACATATGGTAATATTGTGTAACGAGGTAAAAAAACATTCCTATCGTAAAGCCAAACTGTACAAACAACAATAAAAAAGGCCAGGACGTAAAAAGATTATCTTCCTTATTCAGGTTATTTAAAATCCGGTTACTAAAAAAAGATTCAACGATTGTCTGCAATTGCTTTGAAAATGAAATTTTGAGCGAGGCAAACAGGACAAGCAGTAAGGCAATGACCCCCAACACCCATAAATTCCCTTTTGGAACAGGTGATCCGGTGCGGTAAAGACTTACTTTCTCCGAG
>JAPSHM010000338.1 GCA_031179845.1 Pedobacter sp. | reverse complement strand
TTGTTTAAATAATTGGCTAACCCCTGAGTAGCAGTTCCGATAGTGTATTTATTGATCCGGTTTGAACCAGGTCCCATAATACCGCGTAATCCACCGGTTCCGAATTCTAGGCTTCTGTAGAAAGAATCTGTAAGCTCCGTAAAGGCCTCCTTATTTAAAAGGTCCTGAATTTCTTCTTTTGTTTTCTGATCGTAATTGCCGTTAAGCCATTCGTTAATCGTGCTTAAAGTAGCTTGTTCTAATTGCATAAATCTTCTTTCCAATTTTTATTTTGCCTATTCTGCCGTTTTTAAGCGCTATTTTTCTAAATTCACGCCCTATTACAAGTATATAACCATTTTGCTTAAAAATAAAATACTTAACGCAAATAAATAGCGATTTACAGCTTTTGACCTTTACAAATTAACTAACCAAAAATGGGACCAAAGGCTTTGCCTGGTGTCAAATGATTAAAACATTAACGAATTATGAAAGTATTAAAGTTTGGAGGTACTTCAGTAGGAAGCCCTGAGCGCATGAAAAAGTTGCTGGACATCATTGATCCTGCAGAAGAACAAATTGTCGTGTTATCGGCTGTTTCAGGTACAACGAACAGTTTAGTAGAAATTTCAGCCAAACTTTTAAAAGAAGATAAACAGGTGGCGTTGACTTTGATTAACGCATTACATCAAAAATATAACGAGTTTGTAGTTGAGCTTTTAGCTGAAGGAACCTATCGTGAGCAGGGACAGGAAGTAATAGACTATCATTTCAACTTTTTAAGCACACTGAGCAATGACATCTTCACACCTGTTGAAGAAAAGGTTGTCCTTGCACAAGGCGAACTATTGTCGACCACATTATATCATATCTATCTAAAATCAATCGGCGTTCCATCTGTGTTGCTGCCTGCCCTGGATTTCATGAGAATTGATGAAGACAACGAGCCGGATGTTCCTTATGCAACGAAACATTTGCAGCCAATATTAGATCAATTTAAAGGAAATAAGTTGTTTATCACCCAAGGGTTTATCTGCCGGAATAGCTTTGGCGAGGTGGATAATCTCAGACGCGGGGGTAGTGATTATACGGCATCATTAATTGGTGCGGCAATCCTCGCTAAAGAGGTACAGATCTGGACAGACATTGATGGAATGCACAACAACGATCCGAGGATCGTGAAAGGCACTAAGCCAATTTCTCACCTTTCATTTGATGAGGCAGCGGAGCTGGCCTATTTTGGCGCAAAGATCCTGCATCCACAGTCGGTTTTTCCAGCTCAAAAATACCAGATTCCTGTCAGGCTTTTGAATACCATGGAACCGAAAGCGGCTGGAACACTGATATCCACAGAAAGTGAAAAAGGGAAGATCAAATCGATTGCTGCAAAAGATGGCATTACTGCCATTAAGATCCAATCGAGCCGGATGCTGTTGGCATATGGTTTTTTAAGAAGAGTATTTGAAATCTTTGAGAGGTATAAAACACCGATCGACATGATCACCACTTCGGAAGTTGCCGTATCACTGACGATCGATTTTACGGATAATCTGGAAAAGATTGTTGAAGAGTTACATGATTTTGGCTCAGTGGAAATTGATTCGGAGCAGTCGATCGTTTGCGTGGTGGGCGACTTTAGTGCCGAAAAACATGGGTATGCAGCACGGGTACTTGATGCCATTAAACACATTCCAATCCGGATGATCTCTTATGGAGGAAGTAACTATAACATTTCATTACTGATCAATACCTCGGATAAAACAGAAGTATTAAAAAGTTTGCATAACAGGTTGTTTGAATAAGATCAGGAAGTCTACCGTCTTTTTAACCATACTAAAATGCCGACAACAATAAAAAAGAGTATAATGAAGAACTTGATTCTTCGGTCATATTCTTTTTTACTGATCTTTTGATTTTTAAGGTCGATGTAGTTACCGACGTAAATCAGCCCAAGTACGAGTACAAAAAATATAACAAGATATTTAAACATTATGTTTTCTAATAAAGATATATTGCGCTTCGCGAATTTAGAAACACCTTTCTATTATTACGATCTAAATCTGTTGCAAACCACATTAACCAGCTGCGCTGAAGCGGCTAAGTTATACAATTTTCATGTGCACTATGCGATGAAAGCGAATTTCAATGCTTCCTTGCTTCAACAAATTAAAGCAATTGGTTTTGGTGCTGACTGTGTGAGCGGCGGAGAAGTAAATGAAGCCATTCAGACTGGATTTGCTAAAGAACAGATCGTGTTTGCGGGCGTAGGTAAATCAGATAAAGAGATCAACCTCGCTTTGGATCAGGACATTTTTTGTTTCAATGTTGAATCTGTTCAGGAACTGGAAGTAATTAATGAACTTGCGGGTAAAAAAGGTAAGAAGGCGAGGGTGGCCATTCGGATCAATCCAAATGTGGACGCCCACACCCATCACAACATTACGACTGGTTTAGATGAGAATAAGTTTGGAGTCAACTCCTGGGATCTATCTGCTTGTGCAGAGGTTCTCCGGGCATCTGCTAACCTGGAATTTATTGGAATCCACTTTCATATCGGATCACAGATCACAAACCTTGATGTGTATAAAAACCTTTGTGTACGGGTAAATGAATTTGCATTTTGGTTCGAAGAACGAGGGTTCCCGGTTAAGGTATTGAATGTTGGCGGTGGATTAGGAATTGATTACCATAATCCTGATCAACAGGTCCCTGACTTTGGAAGTTACTTCAAAATATTTTCTGAATTTCTTGAAATTAAACCAGGGCAGGAGGTACACTTCGAACTGGGACGTGCGCTTGTCGGCCAATCTGCCTCCCTGATTAGCCGGGTACTTTATGTGAAGAACGGCAAGAAGAAGAACTTCGTTATTCTGGATGCAGGTATGACTGAACTGATGCGCCCTGCCTTATACCAGGCCTATCATAAGATAGAAAATCTAACGAGAGGGAGTGAAGTAGCTTTGAAATATGATATTGTAGGTCCCATCTGCGAAAGCACGGATTGTTTTGGAAAGGAAGTAGAGCAACCGGAAACTTTCAGGGGTGATTTATTTGCGATCAGAAGTGCCGGGGCATACGGTGAAGTGATGGCTTCAAAATATAACCTGAGAGATGAGATCCGATCGGTCTATAGCGAAGAGGTGTAACTAACAAAAAAAGGCATTCTATAGAGAATGCCTTTTTTAATGGCTTAATTTTTTTATTCTTCGAAGAAATCCAGCAGGCCGCCGAGGTAGTATTCATCCACACCTTCTGTAAAATCTTCAAAATCTGCTTCGGGAATATTGGTCTGTACAAATTCCAAAGAGGTGCCTTTTTTATCCTGATGCAGTTTAATCGTTACAATGGAAGGCTCATTTCCTTCCCCAAAATACCATTCCTGGACAATCTTTTTTCCATATTCGAACTCGAGGTTCTTGCCTACAATGTCACCTTCCCAGAAAGAAAATTCAGTACCAGGTTCTTCTATGAACTCTGCTTCAGCGCCAGTCCAAAGTTGTATGCTCTGCGCTTTAGTTAATGCCCAATAAACTTCTTCGGGCGGAGCGGGGATTTGATAGTATTTTTTAAAAGTCTTCATTGAGTTTATTTAAATGCATTTATACCTGTTACATCCATACCGGTGATCAATAAGTGTACATCATGAGTGCCTTCATACGTAACCACCGATTCCAGGTTCATCATATGTCGCATAATTGAATATTCGCCGGTAATGCCCGTGCCACCCAAAATTTGCCTGGCGTTTCGTGCAACGTTCAATGCGATCTCTACGCTGTTTCTTTTGGCCATCGAAATTTGTTCAGGCGTAGCGCGATTTTCATTTTTGAGAACGCCGAGGCGCCAAACCAACAACTGTGCTTTGGTGATCTCGGTGATCATTTCAGCAAGTTTTTTTTGCTGCAATTGAAAGCCAGCTATCGGCTTTCCGAACTGGATGCGTTCTTTTGAATAGCGAAGTGCGGTATCATAACAATCCATTGCAGCGCCCAGGGCGCCCCAGGCAATACCATAGCGCGCTTGATTTAAACAGCCAAGCGGTCCTTTTAGACCGGTAATGTTGGGAAAGATATGTGTTTTTGGAACTTTCACCTGGTCAAACACCAATTCTCCGGTGGC
>JAPSHM010000337.1 GCA_031179845.1 Pedobacter sp. | reverse complement strand
AGACCCCGTTGAATAGCCCAGAAAATCCTGTCCATAGGAGTCAATTACGAGTTCCAGATTACCAGCTTCATCTCTTCCCACGGCAGGATTGTAATAATCCGGATCTTTGCTCCGGTTAACGGAAGTACCGGAGTACCGGTCAAAGGAAAACAGTGCACGGGCTTTTAAGCCTGAAAGGAAAAAGTCAAAATCCTGCTCCATATAAAATAACGACTCCAGTTTGCTGGCACTAAACCGCTCATAGCCCCGTTGTGTGGCTAATGCCCAGGGATTGGTGCGTTGTGGAGTACGCGGAATCTCACCCGTAGAATAAACCGTTGGGTGTACAAATGGAGGAATCAGAAAAGCCTCCTGAAATAAATAATCAACACTTCCGGGTGCACGTTGCCGGTCCTGCATATACCCACCGATATTGAGCCTGAATAGCGTTGAAGGCGATACATTGATATCTACATTGGAACGGACATTGAACCTTTGCAGCTTCGAGGCGGAATTCCAGGTCTGCTTTGAATCGCGTTCCATAATCCCTTCCTCATCGTAATACGAAGTCACCAGGGAATACCGCAAAATATTGGAGCCGCCTGAGACGGTCATATTTGCGCGGGAATTGGCTGCATTATTTTTTAATATTTCACCCAGCCAATTGACATCCGGAAACAGGTCGGGATCTGCTTTACTGCGGGTCTTATCAATCCGCTCCTGCGAGTAAAGTCCTTCTTTACCTGCTTCTACACGAATGTCATTCATGATTTCCAGATAAGTTGCAGCATCCACAAAACTAGGTAGCTGAATCGGTTGGGTATACCCTTTTTCGTACTTTACGGAGACATTGGGCTTGCCAACTTTACCTCTCTTCGTATTAATTATGATGACCCCATTGGCACCCCTTACACCGTAAACAGCACTGGCAGCAGCATCCTTGAGGATAGAAAACGATTCAATTTCTTCAGGATCCATGTTGTCGAGCGACCGCTCCACACCATCTACCAGGATCAATGGGTTTCTATTGCCGCCAAAAGTGCTGATGCCACGAATCCAGAAACTAGAATTGTCATATCCAGGCTCACCGGAACGCTGTACGCCGATAACACCTGCCAATTGTCCGGAGAGGTTATTGCTTAGCGAGCGACTCGTACCCAGCTTCAATTGCTTTGGTTCAATGGTCGTGATGGCGCCGACAACAGAAGCGCGACGCTGCGTACCGAAACCAACCACCACCACCTGATCTAATTCGCCAATACTAGGGATCATGACCACATCAATATTTCCAGTACCATCTGCTTTACGCTCCTCTGGCAGGAATCCTACCATGGAGAACACCAGGATGTCTGCGTCTCCGGAAACCACGATCTGATAAGCGCCGTCTTTATTTGTTGTAGCGCCAATCTGGGTATTTTTCACATTCACTGTAACCCCTGGTATAGGCACGTGGTTTTCATCGGTCACCTTCCCCTTGATGATTCGCTGCAAAGATTTCGGATTGGTTGTGATCGGTTTCTTCTTAACAACAACTGTTTTTTTGTCGTTGATGATATAGGTTAAAGGTTGACCTTCAAAACATTCATCAAGGACAGCTTTTAAAGTTCCCTCCTTCACAGAAACGGAAACCTTCTTTGCTGCATTCAAGTCATCGGAATCATAAAGAAAGTTATAATTGGTTTGTTGCCGCAACAGGGTAAAAACCTGCTCTAAACGGGCATCATTAACGGCGAAACTAATCTTCTGCGCATGGACGTTTGAACTGATCTGCATCAGCCCGGCAAACAAGATTAAAAAAAGGGCTCTGGAGGCCTGAAATGGCCTAAAAAGCGCACACAGCGAAGTCCGCCGATGCATTTCGGTAAAAATGTTATACATTTGGTTGTTGGTTTTAGATTTTGAAAGGGTCGATAAATTAACGAACAAATGCCTCATGGGCAAAGGGTTGAGGGTGCTGGAACACCCTCTTACCTTTTTTTAGCCATAAAGCTGTTAAAAAAATAGATTTATGGCATAACGGTAACCCTCCTTCCATCTATTTTAAAATGAACGTTTCCGGTTTGCTCAATTGCTTTCAACAATTCCTTGAAATCCTCATAACGAGAAACCGAGCCACCTAATTTTTTTCGGTTCACGTCGCCTTTGTACTCCACTTCCACATCATACCAACGGGCAATTTTTTGCATGACCTGCTGAATATTTTCGTTTTCAAAAAGAAACAGCCCCTTTGTCCAGGCCATTGCATCGGTCGCATTAACGGCTGCCACATCAAACATCTCCTTCGAATTTAGCGTTGCCTGCTGTCCAGGATCGAGCACAATTGATGTACCCGTCCCGGATCTTAATTTAACTGCACCAGTTAATAAGGTGGTTTGATACCGCTCATTTTTATACGCGCTGACATTAAAGCTGGTGCCAAGTACTTCCACCACCTTTTGATCGGTAATCACTTTAAACGGTTTCGACTTATTTTTAACCACTTCAAAATACGCTTCTCCGATCAACTGAACAACCCGTTCTTTACCATTGAAGTTGACTGGAAATTGTAATCTACTGTCGGCGTTCAGCCATACCTTGGTTCCATCAGCAAGTTTCAAGGTATACTGACCGCCACGTGGAGTGATCAACGTATTGAAATGTTCTTCATCGACTGGTGCCGGATTGTTGCTTTGGTAGGTCAGCGTGTTATCCTGATCTTTTGAAATCGTGACATTCGCTTCTTTAGCGATTAGATCATTTCCTGAATCTACCAAAGTTACTTGCTGACCATTTGAGAGAATTAGTGTCGCCTTATCTACGCCTGGTTCAATTACTGCTTGAACCACTGCCACTTTTGCCTGCCTCGGCTCCTGGAAATGTTCGAAAAGTACAACACCTACACCTAGTGCCAAAGCAATAGACGCTGCCACAGACCAATTTCTTAATTTAATTGATTTAGGTTTGCTTTCGGCTAAGCGTTGTTGAAGATCACTTAAGCACTTTTTTCTGAGCATTCGCGGATCGCCCATTTCAGCCGTCCATGGAATATCAGAAAGATCAAAGGAATCTTTGTATTCCTCAAATTTGATTTGTTCAGATATGCTCGCTTTCCCAGAGGTGCAACGCTCATAAAGTAATTCGAATTCTTCTCGTGTCATGGCTATATTTGGTATGAGTATAGACACTTATTTTGCGAACAACTCACATACTACTTTAACATTTTTTTGGTAAGGTGAAGAAAAAAGCCTTTTTTTATATCTTAATAACCAAATCTAAGCCAAACCTGAATGACACCAACGCATCTCACCGATGAAGAGTTGTATGCTGCCCTAAAAAATAACGACAGGAAGGCATTCGATCTCCTCTATGAAAGGTATTGGGCATTGGTCTACAAAAAAGCTTTTTCCTACCTTCATGATCAGGATGCCTGCCTCGAGATTGTGAACGATATATTTCTGAACATCTGGCTCAAAAGGAAAGTATCAAATATCCTGATCTTCCGAAATTATCTTGCTTCTGCTGCCCGTTACCGGGTGTACAACGTACTTAAAACACGAAAAACGAATAATCTGGTATATGTCGAGAGCTATGAAAAGTTCGAAAATGAGAATGCAGAACGCAACGCTGGCGAAACCGGAATAACCGATACAGAGATCCGTTCCCGCATCGATGGCCTACTGAATGGCCTGCCTGAGCGGTGTAAAGAGATTTTTTTATTGAGTAAGATCGGACAACTTAGCAATTCCGAAATTGCCGTTAAGCTTTCCATTTCCAAAAGAACGGTTGAAAACCAGATCTCCTTGTCGGTGAAATACCTGAGAAGTCGAATTGGTATGCGTTAGATTGGTTCTATCCTACCCAGGTAAATACTATTGGCAACCTTTGTGCGATCTACCGATACAAAAGAAATGTAGGTCTCCAGCGGTTCTTTTTTAAGATTGTCATCTAACAAAAGGATTGCCGCACCTTCCCTCCTTGAAGGACCATATACCATCCGCTGTGCCCGCCCTGATTTGGCTCCGTAAGCCAGCATCATCACCTGATCTGATAATTCGCGGGACATGATGGCAGGTACGTCCCAGCTGAACTTCAGTCCCTCATTAATCCGCTCTATTGCCGGATTCTGCGCAGGAAGTAA
>JAPSHM010000069.1 GCA_031179845.1 Pedobacter sp. | reverse complement strand
AATTTATCGGAAGTGGCGGCATTTTTCAACGGAAACGGGAAACACGAACCGGTAATAGTAAATTCCCGGGACGTATTTTTTAGTACTGTAAGTAGCTATGAACAGGACTTTGCAGACGTAAAAGGACAGGAAAACATCAAAAGAGCACTCGAAATTGCAGCTGCAGGCGGACATAACCTGATCTTGATCGGCCCACCGGGAGCTGGAAAAACCATGCTTGCCAAGCGGCTTCCAACTATTTTACCACCCTTAAACATACAGGAGGCATTAGAGACCACCAAAATCCATTCTGTAGCGGGGAAACTTAATGCGACAGACTCCCTAATGACGGAAAGGCCTTTTCGCAGTCCCCATCATACCATCTCCGATATGGCACTCGTAGGTGGTGGGGCTAATCCCCAACCAGGAGAAATCTCCCTTGCGCACAATGGAGTTCTTTTCCTGGATGAACTGCCAGAGTTTAAACGAAGTGTGCTAGAGGTAATGCGGCAGCCATTGGAAGACCGATGCGTAACCATTTCCAGAGCCCGGCTAAGCGTGGAGTACCCGGCAAGCTTTATGCTCATCGCCTCCATGAACCCCTGTCCCTGCGGTTTTCATAATCACCCTGAAAAGGAATGCAGTTGCGGCCCTGGTGTTGTTCAAAATTACCTGAGCAAAATTTCTGGTCCTTTGCTCGATAGAATTGATTTGCATGTCGAAGTGACGCCCGTAAATTTTAACGAACTGACTTCTGAGGTTGAAACAGAAAAAAGCGTCAACATAAGAAAACGAGTCATCTCCGCCCGTGAGGTTCAGAACGCTAGATTTGTCACCAGCCACAACCTCCACTACAATGCGCAAATGAGTCCTAATATGGTGCGCAACCTCTGCCAAATTGATGAAACCGGTCAACTGTTAATAAAGACAGCTATGGAAAGATTAGGCCTTTCAGCCCGGGCTTACGACCGTATTTTGAAAGTGTCAAGAACAATTGCCGATCTGGCAGAAAGTGAAGAAATCAAACCGGAGCACCTGGCAGAGGCGATCCATTACCGCAGCCTCGACCGCGATAGCTGGTCCCGCTGAACGCTAATCCAAAAGGTCTTTATCCGTTCCTTCCTCACCCTCCTCTGGAACATAAGAGATAACTGTGCGCCCGATCGCATTGATTTCTTCATCAGCGTCAAATAATGGAGCGCAGTCTCAGCGTCCAAATTTAACCAGTGTTCTTCCCTATTTTTCTGAATTTGAAAGCGTTCTTGACCTTCATTAAAAATTAGATAGATTGTTTTCCTCGGCAAATACCGATGACAAAACGATTTTAATGTCCTTTTCAATGATAGACACAACCATTAGTCATTCTTCAAAATGGAATTATTAAATGGAAGCAGCATTGAAAAGGTGAAAAGAACAATAAAGAGTGCCCCCTCAATTTGGATACAACATTTCCCGTTTCGACTACAAACATCGCGTTGCTGGTGCAGAATTTTGCTGTGTAAATTTTAAATAAAAAAATATGCAGACAGAAACAAAGAAAGTGGCACTGGTGACTGGGGCGAATACAGGTGTAGGTTTCCAAATTGCCAAAGCACTTGCCGATAATGACTATACCGTTTACATCGGTGCCAGAGATCTGAAAAAAGGAGAGACTGCCGTTACTGAAATTGGAGGCCAGTCAAAAGCTATTCAATTGGATATTACCGATCCCCAATCCATAGATGCAGCAGTAACGCAAATACAAAGCGAAGCTGGACATCTTATGCTGCTAGTTAATAACGCTGCCATCTCGAATGCAGGAAAGCCTGGGCGCACGATGGAAGAGGTCCTTGGAGCTCAGCGCGCTAGTATCGCACCTATCGATGAAATGAAAACGGTTTGGGAAACGAATGTTTTTGGTACACTTGCCGTGACACAAGCCTTTTTACCGTTATTACGGAAAGCTGAAACGGCACGGATTGTGACCGTATCAAGCGCATTAGGGTCCCTTACTTTGAATGCCAGCCCAGCTAACCCATACCGTTCAGCATTCGACGTGGTTTATGGTGCATCCAAAACTGCACTCAATGGCATTTTCCTTTCATTGGCCATCGATTTAGAAAGTACAAACATCAAAGTACACATGGTAAGTCCTGGTTTTACGGCAACGGCACTTAACAATTTTCAGGGATCCGATACTGTAGAAGTAGGATCTATTGAACCAATAAGGGTGGCGTTGGCAGAAGACATCCCGACAGGAAGTTTTACAGGACCGGGTCATTATGCCGGTTCAGACAACTTTGTTCCATGGTAACATTAACAAGATCAAAGACTGTGGCTGGAAACAGCCACGTGTTTTAGTATATTTATACGATGAAAAATAAGGACAAGAAATTGATAAGGTTTATATCGATATCGGAAAGTCATCAGGCCTTCGGCCTGCCCAAACCCCAACATCCTTTAATCAGCCTTGTCCATTTCAACGAACAAAATCCTTTTAATACAAGCATGGCTCCGATTTATGATGTGCTTAGCTTCTATAAAATCACCCTCATCACTCATAACAACGGAAGATTGAAGTATGGTCGGGATTACTATGATTATAATGAAGGAAGCATGATATTTTTAGCGCCCAACCAATTAGTAGGCAGCACTGAATATAATAGCAGGACTTATTGTTACATCTTACTTATACACCCCGATTTTCTACTGGGTCATCCTTTGGCAAATAAAATCAGGCAATATGGTTACTTTGCTTATTCATTTAATGAAGCACTGCATTTATCCGACACAGAAAAGGAAACTATCCTTTCGATTTACAGGAATATGGAACATGAGCTCGATAGCCGTGTGGATGAATTCAGTCAGGAGGTCATGATCGCGCATATCGAATTGCTGCTGAGTTATGTTAACCGCTATTATAAACGTCAGTTCATTACCCGCAAGGCGGTGAACGACGATATTCTATTGAAAACAGAAGCAATACTGGATAATTATCTGAATAGCCTGCAATCCCTGCATCAAGGGGTTCCTACCGTTCAATTCCTTTCCGAAAAATTGAACCTATCGCCCGGTTACCTAAGTGATATGCTTCGTTCGCTCATCGGGCAGAATGCGCAGCAATACATCCACGGAAAATTGGTCGAAAAAGCAAAAGAGCGGCTGACCACGACGCAGTTAAGCGTGGCCGAAATTGCCTATGAACTCGGTTTTGAATATTCGCAAAGTTTCAGTAAGCTATTTAAAAACAAAACAAATCAATCTCCCCTGGAGTTTAGGGCGTCGTTCAACTAGTTTACAGCTTCAGACCAGGTTTTATTACTCCGTTGAAAGAACAAAAAAATGTGAGGTTGATTAATAAAGGACTTAAGCTTATCTATCCTTTTGTTTTTCCAAATAAAACCTTGACTTATGATGAAATCGGAACTGCACTAATTCGAATACTGACACTTGGGTACAACAAAAATATCTTGGAAATATAAGATTTAAAATTAATTATCAAACAAGCAGAGCTGTATGAATAGATTTTAGGTGATTAAAGTTGTTTTGTAAGCGCAGTTTAATCAAACGAGGCTCTAAATCACAAACTCTAGAACCATCGCCGATCTGGCAGAAATCGAACCGTAGCACCTGGCTGAAGCTATCCATTACCACAGCCTCGACCGCTATAGTTTGTCCCGGTGATCGTTAATCTAGCAGGTCATCATCGGTTTCTTCCTCATCCTCCTCCGGAACATAAGAAACAATTGCGCGCCCGATCGCATTGATCTCTTCATCAGCTTCAAATAAGGGCAGCGCAGTCTCAGTGTCCAACTTCAACCATTGTTCTTCCGTATCTTTTTGAATCTGAACGTATTCTTTTCCTTCTTTGAAAACTACATAGGTATCGTTCCCCTCCGGAAATACCGCATATTCTGTTGTACCTATTGTGATGTCAAATGGCTCTTGCATAATGGTGTCTTTTTTATTTTGCTGCAAAGTTAGTGTAAAGTTGAGTAGTTATAAAACTGCAGCGTAAAACACAATCTCGATCTTATAGCTAGTCTGTCGGTTTTTCCATAGTTGGTCAGCTTCCCTTGGATGATACCGAACGGATACGTCCGTGCTGTATTATGCCTGATAGCGCCTTAATGTTTATAATTATAATCGTAGTTTTTAACAATATTCCCATTTTGATCCTTAACATATTTCAACCGGTGAAAATTATCATATTCGTAAGACGTTACTTGGTTGTTTTGATCAGTCGTACTCGTAACTCCTGCAAGTGGATCAAAAGTTTGACTGATCATTTGCGCCTTTACCGGATAAAACCTAATATCATCTATTTGTACTCCACTCTCAATTACGATAGTAAATGTTCCTGCTGTCACACTAATTCGTTGAGATTGGAGAGCCCATGTTGACTTGTTTTTCGCCCAATAAGTATAATTGTAATCTCCATTAGATAAACCGCTCAGCAGCTTGGTATAGCCTCCCTTTCTGCTTTTATGCCCCGTCTTACAATCATCAATTGTCGAATTACCTTCATCATCTTCAAAACCCGTGTAAAAAACATCAGAAAGATGAGAATTCTCAATAAATGCTATAGGAGAACTTTGACCATATCCCCAAATAACTGAATGGTAAACTCCATCGTTGGCCTGATACTCAGCGAGGTTACCACCAACAGAATATTTGTTGTAAGTAACCAAGGATCTATTATTTTCACTTCGTATCTGTTTCTGAACTGAAATCGGCTGGATAAAATTAGAAATTATTGCATAATTACTAATAGTTCGCTCTAATTGTTCCGTTTCACCTTTAATTTTCGTTTCACTTATAACTGGGCTGACCATATTATTCCGTACCATCGCCTCATATATTATATCACTCGCTGCAAAATCATGAGGATATTTGTATTTCGTCGTAAATAATTGATTTTTGCTGTCAGTCGTCTTCTTTTCACTCACCTCAAAATTTGCTAAATTATATTCAAATTCGGTCTCTCTTCTAACTTTTTGATTATTAAAATAATTCGTTTCAATTTTTTTGGATAAGAAATCTTTATAATTCAGATAGGCATATGAGGCTATTATATGTCTTTTCGGCTCAGAACATTGGCAGTCATTCGATCCTACATAGATATTTTTGACCTTTAGATTAATCCAATCCTTTTCCTGTAAAAATTGACTATAAAAGAGCGAGTCGGATTTTAAAACAACCCCATCCTTGTTGAAATGAGTCTCGGAAAGCAATTCGCCATTTGAATTACCATCATTCAATATGACGGATTCTAAAAATATAAGAAATTTATCTTGATTTGTAAAAGTCTTAACGATCTTGCCATTAGCTGCAATATCATTAGAATTAACATCTAAAATTTCCACTCGGTCATATCCAATTGACGCTTTAATTGGAGAGGTTGATAATGAA
Source organism: Pedobacter sp. (assembly GCA_031179845.1). Lineage (GTDB taxonomy): Bacteria > Bacteroidota > Bacteroidia > Sphingobacteriales > Sphingobacteriaceae > Pedobacter. Next base: position 9,948 of record JAPSHM010000069.1, on the reverse strand, counting down.
ATATTGTTGTTTGAATTGAAAATCAATGAATTTACTGTACCTAAATTGCACGACAGGCTAATATATGTTCCGGAACTATATCTAGTTACGTCACTATAATTTAGTGGAGTTATCAACTTCCCACTTGTTCTACCATTCTTATTTAGATACTTGTACTTTCTATCGGTTAGTATATTTCCATCTTTATCAGAACTAAAAATCCGCTTAATCCTAAGCCCTCCGCCGATTGATTCGACATGTTTAGCAACAATTTGGTCAATTGACCCCGGCAGACTGTATTCGATTGTTGCCAAAATCAAAGGGTCATACCCTTGAAAGCCTATTGAGGGTTCAACGTCAACCGTAAATATATAAATGCCTGCTTTTAAATCTATTGACTGTGTCCAGGTTTTTTTTAATTCATTGGTTGTTGGATTATGGTCGGCGCAAGTCGCTCTCCAAACCAAATTTGGAATTGCTGACGGGACACCAATCAATCTGATTTCATTATACTTCATCTGCTCACAGCTAAACTTGCCGCCACTATTATGTACCCGAGCAAAAAATTTAACTGTTGTTGCATAAGGCAACCTAAACTCGGCCCTCCCATAATGCTTATCGGTGCCATTTGGATAATTTAGATCAAAGATATGAATACCATTGTTGGTCTTGCCTATTTTAATCCCCTCCTGTTCCTCCTGCGCTGACAAAACCGTATAATTATTAAAGGAATGCGGTTCAAATTCGAACGTAGTTTTTCCACCTGTTGGATAGGTAATAGATTTTAACGACCCCGCACCAATAAATAATTCATTAGCTCCCCTAAAAGCGCCATTATAGATTTTATCGGTATCCATAGTAGCTTGTCCTTTAGAGTCGTAAAGAAATACAGAAAATGGCATAGGAACAATTGTCCGACGGGAACCATTGAAATTTAATAAATTGCTTATATTTTCCATCCCATTATAATTTCCCCAATGATCTATCGCAAACGATGTTTTCCACGGCAGAGGTTTCTCAATGTTATAGTCAAATGAATATACTTTGTTTTCACTCTGAATTTTCCCCTTTTGGATTACCTTCAAAAGCTTTAATCTTTTTTTAAGGTTATCTTCAGTAAACCCGGCAGACAGGTCTGTACCGTCATTCAGATAATTGCCTCCTATATTGACACCCTCAAAATAATCGTACTCAAATGCAAAACTCTTTTGCCTTCCAGAATATTTATCAGTTACTAATATAGAATCTAGTCTTCTAGCTCCCAGTCCGGAAAGATCTAACCTATTGTTGCTAACATTAAATCTTACGAGTTCAGTACTTGATTCTATTTCCGTGAGATATTGGTTTTTGACATTAGGTGCTAAATTTTGAGTTCTTCTAGGACTATAGCCTAAAACATCGGCAACTTCTGACGAACCTTTATACATAAATTGTTCACTCAAGGGTGGAATCGGCGTGATCGAACCGAAATTAGTATATTTAAAGTTTATCCAGTCACCATCTGGCCTTTTGATCTCTGTAATATACCAGCAGTTTACATTAGACATGCTCAAAGACGCCTCCAATTGTCTAAAAGAATAGATTACTCCATTGTTATCCGTAATTTTGAAGCCGGTATTAATATTTCCGTTGATGATCTCAATCTTACAATTGTTTTTATCACCGAAGACTTTTGCCTGGTTTGTTTCTGGATGGATATAGAATTTAAATGTCAAACCCATACAATTTACGCTATACATGTCCCTTGCTCCATTTGCGCTTGCCGCTCCAATGACATTAGGGGGTGTTTTATCTATTACTCCTTCTTCCAGGGTGCATCTTACCCTCATAAAATCATCTTCATTCCCCACTGATGGATATATCTTATACGGATTTATCCAATTTATTGTGGTAGACCAGTCGCTCCAAGGGGTATATGCTATGTAATTCTGATCATTTCCCTCCAGGGGAACATATGTAATTCCAGCAACAGCACTTAGGTTCCAACCCAGCCCTACCCAGGTTGCTTCTTCAGAAACCTTAATGCCATTAGAATTATAATAAAGGTTTATAGGGAAATTAAGTTTACCCGCTTTCAAAGTATGTATGGGGATTGTAATATTAGCTGCACCGGAGTACTCTCCCACTGCAATGTCTCCATATCGTCCCAAGCTGGCCACTTCAGGAGATACAGGCTTAACATCAGGCTTTTTAAATGGTGCATTTGGAGTTTGGGCAAAAATGTATGCGGTAAATAAAATATTAACACAAATGAGGAGAACGAAATATTTCATATTATTTTAAATTAAAACGATTGGCTTTAACGGTAAACTAGTTATCAACTGCCCGACAGTCCAGTCAGATAAAAATGATAAGTTTCGTGCCTGCCCGGTGTTCATAGGATAGGCAAACACAAACGAAATTTCTTTTTCATTGAAGAGCGCATATCGGGCGTTTCATGTTTAAAATAATAATCAACCGAATCACGGAAAGAAAAACTTCCTTGTACCATGATCGTTTGTGTTTAAGCAACCCTAACATGACGACAAGAGCACTAGCTTTGTTCAATGTTTATTTTCCCTAATTATAATCAACTTCAGTGCAACCGCTGTGCATTAAAGAAATTTTAAACAAAAAAAATCAGGAGCTGACTATGTAAGAAAACATTGAAATGGAAGGTATAAATGTGCTTATTTATGCACTACGCAAATCCTCTTAAGAAACCATTTTTTTTTTAGTGCACAAAAAATACAGTACCCTTCTTAAAAAACTAAAATGCCTTATCAATAACAATATTCTAACCGTATTAAGAATAGCAACTATAGATTCCTTAATCGACTCGAATGAGGCCGAAAATACTTTCTTTTTCGTTCTCCTCTCGGCCATAATAAACAGTTACGCGCCTAGTCGCATTGATTCCTCCATCTCTTTCAATAAGAAAATCATGTCATGTCGAATGGCACTTGCATCAATGGTATCTTTCTTTTTCCTGTAAGGTTAGCGTAAAGTTGAGTAGTTATAAAACTGCAGCTTACCTGTTCCTGTAATTGACAGTGTTTTTGTCTCTTCAACTCCAGCAGCATCCTTTAGCTCAAGGGTAAGGGTATTGATTCCTTTTTGTAGAGGTACGCGTGTGTAATTGATGTTAGCGGGGAGAGATTGCCAGTTGCGGGTGTCCGCTTTTTCCGACAAAAGTCCGTATAACTGCATTCCAAATCCCAAACCCTCCAGTAAAGCATTGTCTTTCCCATCTTTTCCAGATTCCTTGGCACTTTTCCTTAACACGTATTCTGCACTTTTTTTCACGGCTAATCTCGTAAGAACCTTACCCATTTCTTTGATAAAGCGTTGTTCCAAAGTTTTAAAAGCCAATTCATTGATATCCTCCACTTTTTCAAACGAAGCGGTTTGCTGCCCGTTAACTAAAGTAGCGGAGCTATAATATGGCGTTTGCGCTACATATTTTGGATACGTTGCCCGAAGGCTCTCCACACCTTCCAAATTGAAACCTGTGCCACTATAAGCATGGTTAAACGGAATAATTATCGTTCCACCTAAATTGCTGAAAAATAAGTCCCCGGTGCTCCCTTTGATCAGGGAAAAGAAAAACTCTTCCTGTCTTTTAACCGGGGCAAGTCCATTCTCCCAAAAGAAAACCAGTTCACCTCCCTCAGCAGTTTCACTGTGGTTGTATTTTTGCTTAAACAAGTCCTCAAACCGGTCCAGCTCTGCTGTAAATCCATTGAGATACGCCGTTTTCAAAACATCCTGTTTGAGCTGCTCAGGCATTTTAGTGCCGTACCAAGTCTCGTTTTTACTGTTTAAATAGACTTCAGCGGCATTCCGGTAGGCAATGAAGGCATTATTAATATCCCCATCGCGCTCATAGATCAACCCTTGCAACATGAGCGAGAAAGCATCTTTGGAATAGCGATTTTCTTTGCCATTAAACTTGACATCCTGTTCTTGCGACTGCAGACTGATTCTCCGGGCCTCCACAACAGCATCTTCATTTTTATCCAGAAAAGCATAATTTAAAGCCTTGTAATAATGAATCATGAACTGTTCAAAGTCTTCTCCCTTATAGCTTTGGGTCATTGGATTCACCAACGTACCAACAACGGCATCCATAGTACCTCCAATTCTGTTTTCTAACAGTAGATCCGCCTGGTTGAAGTACGCGTTGCTCTCTTCATAATCCCCAGCAAGATGACTGGCCTTACCTTTCTCCATAAGGAAAAGCAGCTTATTACGCGGCTTTTGCAAGAATTTATTCTTATCGAGTTCTTTATTTGCTTCCTCATAATTACCAGCGGAAATTTGCTTGTAGTAGGATGCAATCATATCGTTGTAACTCGAACAACCAAAAAGAAAAAGCACCAATCCTGAAAAGAATGATGCTTTAATAATATTCATGCGGTTATGTGTCATACTTCATTTAGCCAGCTAATTGCCTGCTAATTCTTTACATATTTAGCGATCTTCTTCTCCCCGATCCACACCACTTCGTTGGTTTGAATGTCAGTAAGCTCCAGGTTTACCTGGTAATAAACTACCTTTTTACGTTTATGCGAATCTACAATTGAATTGATAGAACCTTGAAGAATATAATCAGCGCCATTTTCAAGGCCAAATTTCTTCATGGTTGAAACCGAAGCGTTATCTTGTTGATCTGCTTTCTCTGCGCGTAGTTCCTCTCTTTTCTTTCCCCCCTGCACTAAACGTACCCGCGATGTTTTAATGAACGACTGCTCTACGTCCTTTACAAAAGTTTCAGCATCAATGTGCTCATGGCTTTTATTTTTTACTACGCCAACGATCACAACAGGTCTTTTACCCTGTTTTTCTTCCAAATGCGTTGATATCCATTTTTCCCCAAGAATAGTTTGGGTCATTTCTTCTGCTACAAGCCTTGAATCAGTGTTGTTCCAGTTGCCACTTATATCTATTGACTGATCAGTGCTTACACGTGTTACTTGTCGGGAACAAGATGTAATTGTTATTCCAGATACGGCAATGGCCGCAATTGTCATTATTTGTCTTAACTGCATTTTATTAATTATAACGTTTTAAGATATGCACTTTAGTACCGGCACCATGGCCTGTTATTTCCCCAATTGTAACCGACGTGACCACCATAACCAAAACCCCCGCCAAATCCATAATTACCGTAGCTTACCGAAGGGTAGGCATACGGACTGCTATAATAATAACGGTTAAGCAGGTTCAATTCATGGTTCCGTTCACGCCTCAGCGCTCTGCGCTCTTCTCTTGCCTCATACCAATCATAAGCATGATATGTGTCTTGAACCGTAGTCCCCTGGTCACGGGTAAGTGAATCTGCAAGGGCAAGATACTTTGCCCTACTTTCCTGAAAGCGGGGATTCTGATCCTTCTGAAGCTCCGCTTTCTGTGCAAAACCTGTTGATGACAAAGCCACCAAAAAGGAGACACAACTCATTACAAAAATCAAATTCGTTTTCATACGCATAAATTTTTATAAAACAACTCTTAGAAGTTCAAACCATCTGAACATTAAATGTTCGATAAATCTACAGATTATTTTTGCCTTGTGAGAAAGTTTAACTGTTTTTAACAACGTAACATTAAGGATAGATTAAATATTGATCAACGAATTCATAAAGTCAATAAACTTTTGACTGGCATAATTAGCTGCCCCCACCTCGTTGTATGCCATGCGTCCTTTTTTATCGATTACAATTGTAGTAGGTAAAGCTCCTTTAAACATTTCCTTAGGAATGTGGCTCGCAACCTGATATACCGGTAAGGAATACCGCTTTCGGTCCATAAACTTTTGAGCTTTCATCAAATCGCTGTCAGCATCCGCGAGGATAAAAACGACATCCTTATGCGCTTTGAATTTTTCATATAGCTTATTCACTGCAGGCATTTCTGCCAGACAGGGCGGGCACCAGGTAGCCCAGAAATTTATAAAAATGACCTTGCCTTTCAAGCTTGCTAAATCAATTACCCGGCCCTTGGCGTCTTTGAACATCACTCCGCGAAGGTCATCTGGCTGTGTCAAGCTCATCACTTCTGTAGTGTTTTCGATCCCTGGTTTAAACAGTCCAAACTCCATTAGTCCCCTGATCATTAACGCCTTTGCGGATGGCACGAACATAAGTACCAGAAACGCTCCGATCAACAGTACATTTATCAAATTTCCTTTACTAAAAATCGTTTTCATAGATCTGTGGTACATATGTAAACGTACGATATTGTCCAACGAAGATTGAGGTTGCTGATCGCTTTTGACATTATACTGTTTAAATGTCCATCTCGACCTACCGTTGATTCATTAAAAATCAAATTTCAATCTCAAACCGGTCCCCATTAGATACAGGTTTTCGCTGGTAAACTCCTTCATTGGCAACTTTAAAAAAGGTTCCACTGAGAAAGCCTTGCCGCCTGATATTTTCTGTTGAAAACCAAAAGAAATATTATAGAATCCTAAATAACGGTCGTCTCTGATTTCCGCCGATGGAACCACTTCAGATACCGTTCTGGTCTGGAATACAGCATTGAAACCATGTTTGCTGGTCGCGTCTTCCACATTGTGTTCAATCGCACCTTGAAGATAATTGTTGCTTTGCTTTTGATTTATAACTGCAAAAGCAGATACACCAAGGTTGGTATAAAACTTTTTAGTGAGATAATACTTGATGCCTAAAGGAATATCAATCCCGGCGAGATTGGCATCAACAGACTCAAGGCTTTTCGTATCACTAACCAAAGCCATATTGGCTGGTGCATTTTGAGTGAATTCATTACCTGTTACCGTTCTTGATGCTGTCAATGCACTATACGATATGCCTGAAGTAATAGACACTTTATCCGACACGGCATACCCCATGCTCAAACCGTAGCCCATATTCAATCTTTTCCCATTGCCAATCGAAGGCGCAATCATTAATCCCATGTCCCATTTGTCCGGTTTTTTGGCGGTCACTTTTGCTGCCGCAATTGTACTTCCCTTACGTACTTCAGATTCAAGAAATTCCTGGAAACTGCGGGCCGGATTTGGGAGGTCCGTAGTTGGCGCATCAATAGTTTTCTTTGCGATCGCTATTGAGTCGTTAAGGCCTGCGATTTCAAAATCACTTTTCCCGGTTAAGTTTTCATATGGTAGGATCGCCTCTATGTTTTCAAGCGAATTTGTAAGGATCCCTGCAGCAGGATTCCTCGGTATTGCAACAGAACTCACCGCGGTTTCGGATTGGGCTGTTACAATTGAGGGCCTTCCGGACTTGTGCTTATTTTTCGCCTGCCGGGCTAAAGTGATGCTTTTACCTGGCTGATTACCAACATTTCGAACCGCATTCATTGGATTCTGATCCTCAGACGGCACATTGTCCACTGCATTTGTATTCGGTGTAATTACATTTGCACCCGTTGGCTTTATTGGCGCTAGGTTAGTTGTTGCTTCCTGTGCTAAAAACACAAATAGACCAATCAAAAGCGCCGCAGCTATTCCACCCAAACGCGCATACCAAAGCCATCCTGATTTTCTGTTTTGTTTTTGATCAAAACGTTCCCATGCACCGGGAGAATAAGCCTCCTCATGTTCCGTTAAACTTTCCTTTATGTGGGCAAAAAGCCCTTCATCTACCGGTTTCATATTCTTCGGATATTTTGAATGGTTGTCGGTTCATACGAATTGCTCAGTGAATTTCTATACAAAGTTCTCAGTTTACTTTTTGCTCTTGTCAGATAAACTCTGCAGGAGCTTTCCGGAATCTTCATGATCCTTGAGATCTCTTCATGTGAAAAGCCTTCAATTTCGTACATGTTGAAAATCAGTTTATGAGCTTCAGGAAGTTTGTTCAATAGCTTCATAATATCCTGTACATTTAACTGCGCTATTGCATTCAAATCTGTAAGCGGCTGCTGTTCTTCATTAATATCGTCCACATATAGAAGTGTCTTTTTACTTCGTAAAAAATCGATCGCTGTCCGTGAAGAAATCTTTGCTATCCAACCTTTAAACGCCTTTTGTATTTCATCGTTATACCTCGGAGCATTGAATTGTCCAATGTGCTTAAACACTTTGATAAAACTGTCGTTAACCAACTCTTCCGCATCATTCCTATCGTCTACATAACGTAAAGTTACCCCCATTAGATAGCCGTAGAAAGATTTATATACCATCTCCTTATACTTATTATCATTTCTTAAACACCCTGCTAAAGCGTCCTCAAAGTTGAGCATCCTTTCTTACTGCTAAGGGTTAAATTATACATTCGCCATAAATAACATCTTTCTTTAGGTAAACGGAACGTAAAACAAGAGGATATCCTGTTACAGGATATCCTCTAATATAAGCAGATTTTACTTGTGTGTGTAAACCGCTGCACCTAATTTTAGGCTGTCTATTGTTGCCGCTACATTCCCTTTTGCATAAATGGTATAGATCTTACCTTTCTCGATCTTAACATTTGGTAATGTTGCTTTCAGGTCTGTACCAGCCTTAATATCGAAAGTTACGCTTTCAGCAGCATCAACTGAAGAAAACGTAGTATATTCATAAAAGGACTTATTAGTAAACAAATCAGCTGTCTGACTGCGGATACTCAGGCTCAAAGCAGGAGCGCCTTTACCTAGATTGATGAACCGGACCTTAGCCTTGTCAGCTGCAGGTGCGCTAAGATCATCCTCTACATACAAAAATTTTTTCTCGTTCGTATTCAGCGTGTCAAGGACAAAAACGGAATAGGAAACCCCAGACGAAAAGGGATAATTTTTCCACGCCAAAGGTTTATTTGCATTTCTTTTGGCCACGCTTAATGTCCGGTTTCCCGGATATAGGTGAACATAATTAGAACCGTTGTATTTCAACACTTTTTGATTTGCCCGCGTCTGATCTACGTAGAAGTCTAAAGACATGGTATCAGGAAACGCGCTGATAATAGACAATCCTGCAACTTGCTGAGGTTCCATTTTATCTTTAGAACATGCTGCAAATATGACTGACATTGCTACTGCTGCAATAACCGTTTTAAATGTTACTTTTAGGTAATTGGTGTTTTTCATTTTAGCTACTTTTTAAGTTTATAGGTCGTCGATCTCCTATGTATTTCGATCTGAACCTTATGCATAATTTTAACAAACAAATAAGCTAATGGCCATTAACTGTTTTTTCTCATAAAACGAGGAGCGACGCAAAAACGCTACAACAAGTTATTGTTTTTTAAAAAACCTTACTTTTGAGCCAAAATCATACGCAACAACGAACAAATTATGCAGGAGACCAATTCATTAAACCAGGTGGCAGAGTTTCACAAAACATTTAAACACCCTATAAAAGAAACGCCGGGCATCCCTTCGATAGAACGGGCAAACTTAAGGGTATCTCTTCTCGCAGAAGAACTAAACGAATTGAAACAGGCAATTGAAGATCAGGATTTAGTTGAGATAGCAGACGCGTTGTGCGATCTGCAATATGTGTTGGCAGGTGCAATATTGGAATTTGGTCTGGCCGATAAGTTCAAAACCTTGTTTGATGAAGTGCACCGCTCAAATATGAGCAAAGCCTGTAAAACATTAGAAGAGGCCGATGACACCATTGCCCATTACAAAAATAATCACCAATGCAACGCTTATCACAAAGAAGCGGATAACTTGTTCCTGGTCTACCGGTCAGACGACGACAAAACATTGAAATCTATCAATTACTCGCCTGCCGATCTTAAAAGTCTGATCTAAGGAATCTATTTCCTATTAACACAGAAAGGCCGGAAGTTCAATGAACTTCCGGCCTTTCTAGATATTCCAGAAAAATTATCTTCTCAGAGAAGACCTAGGAATTTTTGCCCTTCTTCAGGGCAAAAGGTTCCAGTCTTCGAAGAGAACGGTTATTTTTTAAATTAATTCCACACTTCTGCTTACAAAAGCGGTTAACTCAGCTCCCGTAAGCATTAGAGGTTCCGCGCGGGTTGCAGGACGAAGTAGGCCACGCAGTGCCGGGCACGG
>JAPSHM010000336.1 GCA_031179845.1 Pedobacter sp. | reverse complement strand
CATACAAGAAGGGTGAATTCTATAATGAATATCATAATGTATGCAAACATCTCGGGTTCATTCTTAGTGGTGTGTTCAGAATCTATCGCATAGATGAGCAGACGAGCGATGAAAAGAATATGCTGTTTTTTTCAGAGAGAAAGTTTGTTGCTTCCTACACCAGCTTTCTAAGCCAAAAGCCATGTAATTACTATACCGCCTCTGTAGATCAGTCGTTGATACTATACATCCACATTGACAACCTTAAAGAACTGTACAGAACCTCCCATCAATGGGAAAGGTTTGGCAGGTATATCGCCGAGAACGCCTTCCATCAATTGATGGCCAACACGGAAGGGTTTTTGTTCAAATCTGCCGAAGAGCGCTATCAGGACATGATTGACATACATCCTGAAATCTTCAACACCGTCCCACTCTATCATCTGGCATCCTATCTTGGTATTAAAGCACCATCACTGAGCAGGATTCGGAAACGGATGGTCGGCAGATAAACTCTCCAATCTATTTAATCTCCTAAAAACAGCAATTGCAGTTCAGAACCTGGTCAATATCGACAGGTACTGGCTGGCCTTTGCCCAAAAACTTGTGCGCGCATCGCAATCCGAAATCAATAAAGCATACTACGACCGCATTAGTTTTTAACTTAAAATTTATCATCATGAAAAATCCAAATAATCGTCCCTTGGGAACAAACGAAAAAGTCTTCTGGGTGTTGGACCAAAAGAGTAATACGCAGTTTGCCATTGCAGCTGAACTGTCGGGTAACGCCACTGACAGCGCATGGAGGGAAGCCATCGATATCGTCCAGACCCGGCATCCGAATCTATCTGTGCGTATAACGGGAAATTCCTATCATTCCGCAGCGTTTGAAGATGTGAGTAGTTGCAAGATCCCTTTGAGGATAATTTACGCAAAGCCCGGTCAAGATTGGGCGAATACAGCGGAAGAAGAGCTCAATGATCCGATTGACCACTCGGTAGCCCCATTGGTCAGAGCCACCGTCATACAGCACTCAGGAAAGACAATCTTTATATTTGTGGCAAACCACTCCATTTCCGATGGAATGTCGGTGGCACTGGTAATCAGGGATATTCTGACCGTACTTTCTGGTCAGATGATTGCAAGCCTCTCTCCAATACCCTCGCTGGATGAAATCAGTGGCGTTGTTCCAGTTGAATTCAAAGCGGAAAGCCTTCCGGATCATTCCTCTCCAAGTGTACCATTTACCAGGGAAAAGACCTCAATATCACACCTGGGTTTTTCAAGAGCATTAACGAAGGCAATTATTGAGCGATCAAAATCAGAGCAAACCACGGTACACAGCACATTGGCCGCTGCGCTGGTAACTGCCTTGGGGGAGCCCTCGGTCGGCAACGAAAGTATTAATATCATGCATCCGGTATCAGCACGCAAAACGCTTAAAATGGGTGAAGACTTTAGTCTGCTGATTAATATTGTCACTTCTTTACACCATCCCGCTAACAGAGATAAGTTCTGGGACCTTGCTCGTGAGGTTAGGCAAAGCGTCGTTATTACTCAAAACGCGGAATGGATCAGGAACAACACGCTTACAGCACAGCAACTTTTTAAAAATAACCTGGATCTGGAAACTATCGAGCAGGCCCTTTGTGCTGGTACGGCGCATGACATCATGCTTACCAATTTGGGAGCACTATCTTTCGAAACAACATTCGGATCATTGGAGCTTCTCCATCTTTGGGGCCCGATGGTACTTACGCCCCATCCTGAAGCAAGAACAGTTGGCGTGGCTACTTTCAATGGCGAGCTAACACTGACAGTTACCGGTCTGACTGAATCCCCTGACCTCCTGGAAAAGGTTCGGGAAATCCTTGTAAGGGTCTGCGGATCCACAGCTGACAACATCATCGATGATTTAAAAATTCAAAATCAACCCTACCATTAATGAATATTATTAGCCAAAATGAATCGCATAGTCATTGGGAGATAGACCCTTTCCACAGCGAGCTGATCTTTAAAATACAGCATCTTATGATCAGCACCCTAAGCGGTCATTTGAAAACATTCAGTGTCAATGTACAGACCTCGGGTAATGATTTTGGGCAGGTGACTGACCTGCTTGTAACAGCAGATGTAAACTCTCTTACCACTGGCCATGGGTCACGCGATGAACACTTAAAATCGAAAGACTTCTTTGATGCTGAAATACATCCGCAGATCAATTTCGATGGTATTTTGTTTGAAAAACAGGGAATGAACCCGCCATCACATTTGTCTGCTTACCGGAGAGATTTCAAGCTTCAAGGAAAACTTACAATCAAGGGAATCTCCAAACTTATTTTGCTCGAAGGTGAATTTGGGGGAATGTCTGTCGGTCTCGATGAGAAAAAACGTGCAGGGTTTACTGTGAGGGGAAAAATAAGTAGAGAAGAATTCGGACTGACATGGAAAGGACTCACGACAGCTGGAAAAATGGTTGTCTCCGATGAGGTTAACATCTTAGGTAATCTGCAGCTGATTAAAAAGCCTTGAATGATTGACATGAAAACATGGTAACACCAGAAGGACAATCAAAACCATCAATATGATGTGCTATCTAGCGTAGCTTCAACAATAGTTGAAGCTACGCTTTTTATTGCCGTCTTAAGAGACGGTTTCTTGATAAACAAAAACTTTAGTTGCCATTGGTGTATCAAAAATTCAATTTAAATAATAAACTGATCAGTTTATTATTACCTTTATACCATGGGAAGAAACAAGGAATTTGATTATGATCAAAAACTGGATATTGCTATGAATCTCTTTTGGGCACAGGGTTACCATAGCACTTCTATAAGTGATTTAGAAAATCATATGGGGATTAATCGAAGTAGTATTTATCCTACTTATGGCGATAAAAAGGATTTGCTTATCAAGTGCTTAGATAAATATTTAAAAGGTAAAGTAATAGAATACACTAAGATTCTAAAAGAAGGCCAGTTAGATGCTGTTGAAAATTTGAAAAAGATATTAAGATTGGCAATAGATGAAAGTATCAGCGAAGGCAGGACATGTTTAGCTGTTAAGATTGCCTTTGAAATATCTAAAACTGATGAAGAGATTATACGTCTACTATCAAAAAATGAAAAAATGATTCAAGAAATCTATTTTCAAATCATAAAGAGTGGACAAGAGAAGGGGATTATTAGAAATAACCTGAACACAGAAGTAACAGCCGCTTTCTTTTCAAGTTCATCTAGCGCATTATTAAAAAAATATGCGCTTAATAAAAACCGAAAAGAAGTTTATGATATGATAGAAACGCTAATTCAAATGGTTAAACCTTGATTAGAGGCTACTGAATTAGCTTCATTAAAAATTAAATTATGAGCATTATTTTCTCAAAAAACAGCGCTATAAAAACACAATAAATTTTTTTCTTATTTTTTAAACCGATCAGTTTATAATGAATGTAGTCACGAATAAAAAAATAGCGTACATGGGTTGCCTGGGCGTTATCGGTATCATAAGTACCGAGTTTGGTATCATTGGTATTTTACCCCAGGTTGCTGAATATTATGATATAAATATAGGGACAGCCGGCTATCTTTTAAGCGGATTTGCATTGGCTATCGCCCTCACGGGGCCTTTCATGGTGTTAGTTGCATCAAAATTTGACAAAAAGAAAGTTATGATGTACGCTTTAGGGTTATTCTTAATCTCTAATTTATTATCTTGTTTCAGCCCACCTTTCTGGTTATTGATGATACTTAGGATACTGCCAACAATTTTGCATCCGGCATTTTTCTCCATGGCAATTGCTGCTGCAACAAAAGATGCTGATCAAAAAACCCAAATGCAATTAACTAGTATAATAATTGGAGGTATAGCCCTTGCACAGGTGACTATTATTCCCCTTACAACATTTATAGCCAGTATTTACACGTGGCAACTCAGCTATGTTGTTCAAGGCACTGTAATCCTTTTCACATTACTTGTTATTTATAAATACTTGCCATCTATGCCGAACAAAGAAGTGAAGTCATTCAAAAATCAATTGAGCATACTATTACGTCCAACGTTTATTGCGGGTACAGCATTAAACCTATTATTAATAACGGCTTGGTTTTGTTCCTATAGCTATTTTGCCGATTACCTTTCAAAAGCAAAAGGTTTAAGTACAC
>JAPSHM010000335.1 GCA_031179845.1 Pedobacter sp. | reverse complement strand
GATAAATCCTACTTTAGCTAGTTTATTATTTCCGCGGAGAGGGCGGGATTCGAACCCGCGGTACCGTTGCCAGTACGACAGTTTAGCAAACTGTTCCTTTCGGCCACTCAGGCACCTCTCCAATTTCCATCAACATATCCCTGCTGAGGGTGTGCAAATATAGCAATTCATTGATGTTTGCAAAAAAAAATTACAAGGTTTGTTGATAATCTATCCGAACATGATAAATGCTCATCAGCATCGTCTTGAATATCAACTTTATAGTCTCAATATCTTTTAATGTAATATCGCAATTATCTAACTGATGTTGCTCCAATTTGTAGTTAATGATCCGTTCTACCAGGTCATTTATGCTTTGAGCATCCGGATTTTTAAGACTTCTTGACGCAGCTTCCACCGAATCTGCTAACATTAACACACCAGTTTCCTTAGAAAATGGGATCGGTCCGGGGTATCTGAAAATGTTTTCATCCACAAATTTCTCCGGAGAATTTTTTAAGAACGACTGATAAAAATAATCTACCCTCGTATTTCCATGGTGCGTTCTAATGAAGTCGATCACACTTTCCGGCAACTGATTCCTCCGGGTGATCTCTATGCCTTTATGGACGTGCTTAATGATGATCTGGGCACTCTGCTCGTAAGGCAGCTTGTCGTGCGGACTTAATGCGGTATTCTGGTTCTCAATAAAATACTGAGGATTCTCAATTTTACCAATATCATGGTACAATGCACCGGCTCTAACCAACAAAGAGTTCCCTCCTATCTTGAAGATCGCTGCTTCAGCAAGATTGGCTACCTGTAACGAGTGCTGAAAGGTTCCCGGAGCTTTGAATGCAAGCTCTCGTAAAAGTTTGTTGTTGGTATTCGTAAGCTCAATTAAGGCCACATCCGAAGTAATCCCGAACATCTTTTCAAAAGCATAGATTAACGGGTAAGCTAATAACGAAAGCAACACACTAATAATAAAAGGCACGAAATTAACCCATTCGATCTGCCCCAACGACCCCTCTCTTAGCAGGGACATTCCCACGAAGGAAACAAAATAGGCAGAAAGAATGAACAAGGCCGAAAGTAACAGCTGCTCTCTTTTAATTAAGTTCCGTATACTGTAAATCGCCACCATCCCTGAGGTCACCTGATAAAATACAAACTCAAAGCTGTTTGGTACAAAAAAGCCTGAAATAAGCACCACCAGCAAATGCAGGTAAAGTGCAAGCCTGGTATCAAACAGGATGCGAATGATGATCGGTACAATCGTGAAGGGAATATAGTACAAGCTCGGTAGATCCAACTTAATAGCCCACGTTAATGCAAACAACATTGTAGTGATCACCAACAATATCAAAGAAAGCTGCCTGTTATCCGCAAAGATGTCTTTTCGAAACAATTTAAGGAACACCATTAGCAGGCTCACAATAAAACCTACCAAAAGGATCTGACCGAAATAGACGATCTTACTGTCGCCAATGGTCTTAGTCTGCGCTTCGTACGCTTCCTTGAAAGAAAGAAGTTTCTGATAGATCTCATCATCGATCACATTGTCTTTAGCAACAATCAACTCTCCTTTTTGAACCATGCCGCGCGTAGTAGACAAACTGTTCACCGTGCTGTTCTGGACAATTGAAGTTAACTTCTCATCAAATACGATGTTAGGTTGTAAATGATCTTCTATCAAACTTTCAATCATTTCCTTCTCTTTCAAATTGATAGATTTGAAGTTGTTTTTGAAATACGTCATTGCCGACTGAACAGTAAAAACATCCTCAGTATTCACTGTTTTCGAAATGTTATCGTCTAACAAGGAAAAGTCGTAATCACCAGATATACCTTTCTGATGTTTGGGGTGTAAAGCAATGATCCCCTTGTCGTAAATGTATTTCAGCAATTTGAATGAAGCTTGTTTGTTGGCTGCAATTCCATTTTGTGGAAAAGAATTCGATCTCCATTTCACATCGAATTCGTTTAAATACGCTTCTTCTACTGCGCGAAACACATCTCGGTTCAGCTTATAGATCGGCAATACATTGTCTAACGCATCTTTTTTATCAATTGTAACCTGCGGACTGGTCTTTAATATTGCGAAGGTAAAGGGAGCAACTAAATCCTTATTTTTCCATACTGTCCCCTTTTCAAACTCATAACGGAAACGAGGCTGCTTAGGTAAAAACATCGTAATGATCAAAACGGAAAGGACCATCATGATGTATTTGATATTGGATGAATACTTCCTATACAGTAACTTATGAGAATTCTTTCTGATCTTGGCCAAAGCGATATATGTTGATTAATATTCAAAAATAGGATAATTTTAGCAAGTAGTATCTATTTCGTATATTCATTCCGATGTTCAGGGGGAATAATTTTGCGGCATTTGGATCTTCGCCGCATCAACACTCGAAGGCATCTTTACGCCGTAAAAGTTAAATTACCCGCATTTTAACCACTGTTTTGGGGTATTTACTTAACTTTGTTACTAACTAACTTAAAAACACTAAATGAAAGAAGTCGTAATTGTATCTGCTATAAGAACCCCAATTGGGAGCTTTGGAGGCTCATTATCCGGGTTCTCTGCTGTTCAGCTAGGCGGTTTCGCCATCAAAGCTGCAGTAGAAAAGGCTGGAATAAATCCAGCTGATGTTCAGGAAGTTTATATGGGCAATGTGTTATCTGCCAACGTTGGACAGGCGCCTGCAACACAGGCGGCCAAACTTGCCGGTTTACCAGATGTTCCCTCCACTACTGTTAATAAAGTATGCGCTTCGGGAACTAAGGCGATCATGCTTGCTGCACAAAGTATTGCATTGGGTGAAAATGATATTGTTGTTGCCGGTGGCATGGAAAGCATGAGTAATGTGCCTTTCTATTTGGATAAAGCCAGAAATGGTTACCGGTTAGGTCACGGTCAGGTTATCGACGGATTAGTGAAAGACGGCTTGTGGGATGTTTATAATGATTATCACATGGGGTCTGCAGCTGAGCTGTGCGCTGAAAGTTGTGGTTTTAGCCGTGAGGAACAAGACGCTTTTGCCATCAGCTCCTATAAAAGGGCTCAGGCCGCCCAGACGGAAGGTAAATTTGATGCAGAAGTGATCGCTGTTGAGGTTAAGGACCGAAAGGGCGACATTACGTTGATCGATAAAGATGAAGAGCCTTTTACCGTTAAGTTTGACAAGATCGCAGGCTTGAAGCCCGTCTTCAAAAAGGATGGTACTGTAACGGCGGCCAATGCATCCACTTTAAATGATGGTGCCGCAGCACTGATCTTAATGAGTGCGGAAAAGGCAGCGGAATTGGGATTGAAGCCGCTGGCTAAAATTCTATCTTATGCTGATGCGCAGCAAGCGCCGGAATGGTTTACAACTGCACCATCTAAAGCCATCCCTATCGCCCTTCAAAGGGCAGGCAAAAACCTAACCGAAGTTGATTATTTTGAAATCAACGAAGCTTTTTCTGTAGTTTCGCTGGCAAATAACAAAGAATTGAATCTCGATAACGAAAAAGTAAATATAAATGGTGGTGCTGTATCTTTAGGTCATCCTCTCGGTGCTTCAGGTGCAAGGATCATTGTAACACTAATTTCTGTACTATCCCAAAACAATGGCAAAATCGGCGTTGCCGGTATTTGCAATGGTGGTGGGGGCGCAAGTGCAATGGTCATAGAAAAGCTTAACTAAATGATTAAAGCTTTAAAACCTTTTTTGATTATCATTTTACTTTGCTGTGCAGCAACAGAACTTTCTGCACAGCATAGCTTCAACCTCAACAACATGTCGCGCCTGAAAGCGTATGAGGACACTTTGAAGCACCTTAGCGACACCACCTACGCTGCAACCACCGACCAGGACCGGCTAATCGCAAATTCCAAATTCATTAAAACACTGGTTGCAGCGCTTAAAATACCATCTTCGTATTCTTTTCCTTTTGATTCTTTAAAGCGGATTTCTGTACTCAAATCGCCGGACAATAAGTTAAGGATCTTTACCTGGTATGTACCGTCAGAGGATGGTACCTACCGTTTTTTTGGGTCCATACAAATGTCCACAAAAGATGGCTCATTGAAAATGTTCCCCTTGATCGATGGCAGCAATAACCTGAAAGATGTAAATCAGATCACAAATAATAAGAACTGGTATGGTGCGCGTTACTACGAAATCATACCT
>JAPSHM010000334.1:750-4164 GCA_031179845.1 Pedobacter sp. | reverse complement strand
GATTGACTTCCTGCGATTTTAGGTTCGACACTGAAATAAGTGCTGTTAATAGGATGAGTAGTATAGTCTTCTTTACCATAGTAAATTAATTTTGGTATTTCATTTATTTTTGAAGATTCAAGTTAGTTTGATTATATGTTTAAATCCCTGGATAAATTCAAACAGGAAGAAACCGTGGTTCTAGTTTGCAAATTGTGAGCTGTCCAACGTTTTGATGTTTAAAATCGCCCCTGGCAAATCCGGAGACGTCACTGTAAGTTTAATATTTCCTGCGGCATGAGTGCTTCTGATGATAACCAGCGCCCGTCCATGCCATGCATTACGCGAATTGCCTTTATACAGATCAATGTCTTTAAGATCAGCATTATCTACCCCTTCAATTACACCCGGCCCTTCAATTTTAAAATGCAAACGATTCCTCGCATTTGGTTGAATTCTCCCCTCCTTATCTGTTACTTCAATGGTTACATATGATAAATCCTGCCCATTAGCCAATATCTCTTTGCGATCGGCAGTAAGTTTTATTTTTGCAACATCGCCGGCAGTTTGCAACATGGTTGATTCTACTTCTTTACCGCTTTCGACGCCAACTGCTCTGAGAATTCCTGGCGCATAAGGGACGGAAAAAGAAGCTCTGAACTCCTGCTCTTCTGTTGTAGGCTTCTCGCCGACAAGTTTATTGTTCAGATAAAGCCTTACTTTTGAATATTTTGAATAGATCTCTACATCGATATTCTTCCCATCATGACCGGGCCAGGTCCAGCTTTCCCAGGTTGGCCACACAGACCATTTGGTTTCTTTAATCTCAAATGGTTCCGGATTGGGCTCACGAACAGCCATATATAGCTTCTCTGTGTTATTATATAGCAGGTTTCTGTAATGCGATATAGGTTTTCTCCAACCGGTCAAATCCATATCTCCGCAATAAGCACCATGCCAGGGAAACATATCATTATCCCAATTTTCGCCTGGTACTTCACCGGAATAATAGGAACGGCCTATTCCTGATTCTCCCAAATAATCCATCCCCGTCCAAACAAAATCCCCAATAATATAGCTATTGTTTTGCACCAGCTTCCAATTAGCAAATGCATCTCGCGGATACGATTCTGTTTGAACAATAATGCGGGAAGGAACCCTTTTATGATCAGCTGGGGCACTATGTAATTGATAATTATAACCAGAAACATCATGAGCTGCCATAAGCGGATCAAAAGATTCCCATTCACCCCAGGTAACAACAGCTGAGGTAACAGGCCTCGTTGTATCTATATTTTTAACAGCGCCAACAAGCATTTTAGCAGTTTCAACTGCTTCAGGTGTTTTTCTCTCGGCTACCTCATTTCCTACGCTCCACATAAAAATTGATGGGTGGTTCCGATCGCGAAGCACCATGGTTTCAAGATCACGCTTCCACCATTTGTCAAAATATATAGCATAATCTTTCTTATTTTTCCCTACTCTCCAGCCATCAAAAGCTTCATCCATGACCAGCAGACCTAATCTGTCACAGGCGCTTAAAAAAGCTTCAGAAGGCGGATTATGCGAAGTTCTAACGGCATTGAAGCCGGTAGCTTTTAATAGTTCAACCTTACGTTCCTCGGCTCTGTCAAAGGCGGCAGCTCCCAGACAACCATTGTCATGATGAACGCACGCACCGCTTATCTTTACTGTTTTCCCGTTAAGCTGGAAAC
Source organism: Pedobacter sp. (assembly GCA_031179845.1). GTDB lineage: Bacteria > Bacteroidota > Bacteroidia > Sphingobacteriales > Sphingobacteriaceae > Pedobacter. Next base: position 2,470 of record JAPSHM010000334.1, on the reverse strand, counting down.
CATTTTCAACAGTAAAGGCCAGGGAACGAATACCAAAACCGGTTTTGGTCTCGTCTATTACAGCATTGCCGATTGATAGCTGAGTATGCGCCAGATATAAGTTAGGCGCATCCGGTGACCATAGTGAGGGGTTGGTTACTTGTACAGTTTGGGTGACTTCCTTCTCACTATTAGCTGGTAATTCTACGCTGATTTTATTGCTCCCGGCCTTTTTAGCATTTACAGCCAGTAACTGAGTATTCACAACAAGGCGCTGAGTTGAACTAGTTTCGTTTTTTATTAAAGTTTTTACCTGAACAACTGCCTTTTCCGGAGACACCTTGGGAGTTGTAATTGCAACGCCCCAGTCCGCCACATGCACAGGATCGGTAACGCTCATCCAGACATGCCGGTAAATGCCGGAGCCACTATACCACCTCGAGTTTATTTGCTGAGAATTATCTACACGTACAGCTATCACATTTTGTTTGCCAAAATCCAGATAAGCGGAGAGATTGTAACGAAACGAAGAATAACCGTAAGGACGAACGCCAAGTGATTCTCCATTAATAAATACCTCAGAGTTCATGTATACCCCTTCAAAATAAACGGAAACGTTTTTACCTTTCCATTCAGCAGGGACCTCAAACGTTTTCCTGTACCAGGCAACACCTGCAGGAAAGTAACCGCCAGCGCCACTTGTTGGATTTTTTGGGTTTACTTTCCCTTCAATACTCCAATCATGCGGCAAATTAAGGTTACGCCAGCCAGTGTCGTCAAAATCCATTGATTTAGCTGATGCCTCATCGCCCAGCATAAATTTCCAATTGTAGTCAAATAATTGTTTTCGTTCGTTATTGATCTTACTTTGAGCATGCCCCAGAATGCAATTGGCCAAAAGCAAAAATATTACTGTTAAAATTTTATTGTGGAAATAGTTATTCAAGTTCATAAAAATTTAATACTATAACTGTTTTTCAATTACCATAAGCCTAGTTTATCCGCTTATATTTAAAATTCTTAAACGTTACATTTCCTTCCCCTATAGAACAAAGGCCTATCCGTAAGCTCAAAAATTCACTTAGCACATTATGATGCATGCCCGAAACCTCGAACGAGTTTTGAATTTTATTCCATTTAATACCGTTTGTGCTATAATACATATCGACCGTGTTGTTCATATTTTTAAGACGAAGGAATACATGTTTTTTTACCACATCTTTTTCAGCTTCGACCTGCCAACCGCGTAGATTGGCCAATACATTTTCACTATCGGCCAGAATGCCTGAAAAGGCGCTGCTGTTGTAAAAAAGAACCAATCCTCCTGTTGCTTTTCCCTCTATTAGCATCTCCACATCTACGGTATACGAATGGTCTTCCGGAATGCATAGCAAGGGAGAACTGTTGCCGATTGAATTTCCTTTGGCCTTAACAGACAAGCTACTATTAGCAAAGTGGAATCTATTAGTATCCAGTTCTTCGAAAAACGCCCATTGAGATTTTAATTGATCGCCTTCAAAATTATCGTTCAATGTAAAATCGCTTTTAGAAGCGGCTAAATTTGGCTTTCTGATCGGTTTGCTGTCTGCTATGCCCACCGGCACTTTATACCAGCCGTCTTTTGTCCATTCTATGGGGTTGGGGGGCCCGCGCCGGATGGGCCCACGCTGGCGCGGGCCCCGCGGCGAAGCGAAGCGAGACGAGGGAGCCGGTGGGGACTAGAGTGAATTTGTGAGTACCC
>JAPSHM010000334.1:0-740 GCA_031179845.1 Pedobacter sp. | reverse complement strand
TTTGCATCATCAATAATGGTGGCATGTCCTTTTGACATCCATTTTTCAGACTGTGATGTTGTTCTGACAATTGGGTTATAAGGAGAGTTTTCCCATGGCCCGGATAGCGATTTTGATCGTGCGGAGACGACCATGTGACCAGTTACAGGGCCTGATGTTCCGCCTTGAGCCACAGTGAGATAATAGTATTCCCCTCTTTTTATTAGCTTAGGGCCTTCCAGACAAAAACACTCGATAGACCAATCTCTAGGTATAGGCCAGCCATTGTAGGAACTCTTTTGATTCCCTATAATGGAGAGACCGTCATCAGATAAAGGCACAAAGCCTCCGCTGCTGAAAAATAAGTACCTTTTGCCCTGCTCATCTGTGATATGTCCCGGGTCAATATTGCCGATTTTCAAATCGATCGGATCACTCCATTTACCATTGATCGAATCTGCTGTGACGACATAATTGGTGCCATTTGCCGGGAAATAAATATAGAACTTATTTTTATACTTGACTAAGTCGGGCGCATACACCGAACCTACGTTTTTGTGCAAGGCATGGGTTACCGGCATCCAGTTAATCAGGTCTTTTGAATGCCAGATCAACAGGCCAGGATAATATTCGAAAGACGAATGTACCAAATAGAAGTTATCGCCGTCACGTAATATACTTGGGTCGGGATAATCGCCCGAAAAAATAGGATTCGTATAAAAGCCCGCGGCTTTCACGATCGGATCTTTCTGATATTGAGC